>JBEKIV010000008.1:0-33002 GCA_050011595.1 Tepidisphaeraceae bacterium | reverse complement strand
TGCGCTTCGGCCCCGACGCCGGAAAGGAAAAGCTCATCCCCAAGAGCAAGAAGGTTCGTTTCACCGTCGCCAAGGCGGCGAAGGACGCGATCCTCGGGCCGAAAAAATAAACCCGACCCTTCTTTTTCTTCGAGGAAACAATAGCCGCGGGCTTTTTGGCCACGCGGCTTTTTCTTTTTTTGATTCGGCGATTGCGGGGGAGTTAAAGGCCGGTCGTGACGTAGGGCAACAGGGCCATGTATCGTGCCCGTTTCACCGCCCGGGCGATCATGCGCTGCTCCATCGCGCTGGCGCTGGTCCGTTTACGGGACAGAATCTTTCCGTTGCCGCTCACCATCTTCTTCAGCGATTCGGTGTCCTTGTAATCAATGTACATTTTGCCCGAGGCGCTGGTCCGGGCAATCTTCACCTTGGGACGGGCAAAGGTCTGAAACTTCTCCGGCTTCTCGCGACGTTCCGTTCTTTCTCGTGGCATCAACGCTCCGCTTCAATAAAGAGGAGCGGATTCTAGCGATATGGCCGGCGGTGGCAAGCCTTCGCTTGACCCGGCCGCGCGCGGGTCTGCCCAAACTTCCGGGCAAGAAGAACGGCCGGAGGACCGGCCGGCTCACTTTCCAAATCGAGCCGGCCGGTCCTCCGGCCGGTCTTCCGCGCCATGACCTCAGGCGGCTTCGGGCGCCGCGTTGGGTGCAACGGTGGTCCGGTGGATCCATTTGGATTCGTAAAGCCGCTCGTCGGCGCGTTTGAGCAAATTCGAGGCCGTCGGCACCCCCTGTTCCTCCAGGGTGCTGATCCCAATCGACAGCCGTGGACGCCGCGCCAGTTTGTAGCCTTCAACCAGCGAATGCACCAGCGACTGGAGCCGCTCGCCCACCCGCTTGGCAACCGCCCCTTCGGAGCCGGGCAGAATGATGGCGAACTCGTCTCCCCCGTACCGGCATCCAAAATCGCTCTCCCGGATCGTGCTGTGGATGATCTGCCCCACCGACCGAAGCATATCGTCGCCTGTCGTGTGGCCGAGCGTGTCGTTCAGTTCCTTGAAGTGATCGACGTCGATCATCATCAGAGCCAGCGGCTTGTGGTCGGCCAGCGATTGAGTGACCAGATGTGGAAGCAACTGGTCCAGCATCCGTCGGTTGTAAAGCCCGGTCAAGGGATCATGCACGATCTGGTTCCGCAGCGAGATAATCGTCCGTTCCAGGACTGAGGTTCGGTTGGCGATGCGTTGGCGAACCTCTTCCTTCAAATCGTTGACGACCTGTCGCTGGTGGCGGATCTCGTGGAGGAGGAGTTTGACCTCGGTGCAGAGATCGCCAAGGGAGCCGGGATTGAACTCGACGAGTTCTTCAATGGGCGCGCGGCCAATGCGGACTTCGTGAACGAGTTGGCGCATCGTGTCGCTGGGCAGGACCCATTGCTTGCGATGGCGCAGGGCCATTGCCACCGCCATGCAGACCGCGGCGCCGGCCAGGACGATGCGCAGAACCGAGTCCGCGTTTTCGTTCAGCACCAGGGGCAGGAGCTTGGCGATCGCCCCGACGGCCGCGACCCCGACCAGCATCAGCGCCGCCGGCGCGACGGTCGATCGCCAGAGGTTGCGACCCCGTCGCGGTCCAGCAGTGAAGTGATTCTGGGACGCAGGGGGTGCGTTGTCAGGTAAGTCCATCCGGCAACTCCTCCAGAATCATCTCATCGGCGGTTAGAGAACCAGGGTCGAGCCGAAAAAGACGCTGGTCGTCATTATTTGCCCAATACCGGATAGACGGACCTTCAATCCAGCGTTCTGGAGGCCGATATAGCCGATGTTTCGCCCTTATGTTGGAAAATCACAATGGCTCAAGCAGAATACGACCTGGTGGTGATCGGTTCGGGCCCGGCCGGCCAAAAGGCCGCCCTCAATGCCGCTAAACTCGGAAAATCCGTCGCCGTCGTTGAACGCACCGACAGCGTTGGCGGCGTGTGCATCCACACCGGCACCGTCCCGTCCAAGGCCATCCGCGAAGCCGTCCTGCACCTGACCGGGATCAACGAACGCTCGCTCTACGGCGCCGGCTACGCCGTCAAGCACGACATCCACATGTCCGATCTCCTTTACCGCTCCCAGCACGTGGTCCGCACCGAGGTGGACGTCATCCGCAACCAGATGCAACGCAACGGCATCGCGTTGATGTTCGGCTCGGCCGCGTTCACCGATCCCAACACGCTGCGCGTCACCCGCGGAGAGTTGAACACGCCCGTCCGCGCCAAGAACGTTCTGGTGGCGGTCGGCACCGTTCCGGCTCGCCCGGCCAATGTCCCCTTCACCCCCGGCAAAGTCATCGACAGCAACGACCTGCTCACCCTCGCCGAGTTGCCGCGCAGCATGATCATCGTCGGCGGCGGCGTCATCGGGACGGAATACGCCTGCATGCTCGCCGCCTGCGGCGTCCGAATTACCCTCATCGAATCACGCCCCAGATTGCTCGAATTCGTCGATGACGAGCTGGCGGAAAACCTCCAGTTCCGCCTGCGGGACATGGGGATTCGCCTTCGCCTGGGCGAATCCGTCTCGTCGATCGAAGTCATCGACGGCAATGTCCGGAGCGGAGGCGAAGCCTGCCGCGCCACGCTGGCCAGCACGAAAACCATCTCGGCCGATTCACTGATGTATTGCATCGGCCGCCAGGGGGCCACCGAAGCGCTGAACCTTCCCGCCGCCGGGCTGACGGCCGACAATCGCGGACGGTTGAAGGTCAACGAGAGCTTCCAAACCGCCGTCCCCCACATTTATGCCGCCGGCGACGTGATCGGCTTCCCCGCGCTGGCGTCCACGAGCATGGAACAGGGCCGCCTCGCCTCCTGCCACATGTTCCATCAGTTCGCCAATTCCTGTAGTTCCCTCTTCCCCTACGGCATTTACACCATCCCCGAAATCAGCATGGTCGGCCAGAGCGAACAGCAATTGACTCAGCAGAACGTCCCCTACGAGGTGGGGCTGGCGCGCTATCGCGAGATCGCCCGCGGCCAACTCATCGCCGACCCCAACGGGTTGCTGAAACTGCTCTTCCACGCCGAGAGCCACCGGCTCCTCGGCGTTCACGCCATCGGCACCGGCGCCACGGAGCTGATTCACATCGGCCAGACCGTCATGGCGGCCGGCATGTCCATCGAATACTTCGTCGATACGGTTTTCAACTATCCGACGCTGGCCGAGTGTTACAAGGTCGCCGCGCTCGACGGCCTGAACCGCGTCCAGGCCGCGAACCTGACTGAAACCCAAGCGGATGCGGCGTGAGAAGAGATTGCCGAATGCCGATTGCCAAATGCCGAATGGAATACGGGAGTCCCGGATTTGCCTTCTTTCATTCGGCATTTGGCAATCGGCATTCGGCTATCTCCCATATTCCCTTCCCCCTCGAAATCCCGTAATATCCTCTCCATGCGTCACGTGATCTCGGCTTTGGTGGTGAACGAGCCCGGCGTCCTGGCCAACGTCGCGGGCATGTTCGCCGCGCGTGGGTTCAATATCGACTCCCTGGTGGTTGGCCGCACCGAAGACCCGAACCTCTCGCGCATGACCATCGTCGTCGATGCCGATGAAAACACCCTGGAGCAGGTGCGCAAACAGCTTGCCAAGGTGGTGCCGGTGACGCAGGTGAAGGATTTCAAAGGCTCGGCCTACATCGAACGAGACCTGGCGCTGATGACGATTGGCGCCGGGCCGGCCAGCCGGCACGAGGTGATCGAAGTGGTGAACCTCTTCCGCGGCAAGGTCGTGGACGTGGGCAAGGAAACCCTGATGGTGGAGCTTGCCGGCACCGAGGAAAAAATCGAAAAGTTCGTGGAACTGATGCGGCCCTACGGCATTCGCGAACTGGCGCGGACGGGCGTGATCGCCATGACGCGCGGCATGCAGCCGGCGAAAGAGGCCGAGAAATCCGCCGGCCCCGCCGGCTCAAAACGCAAACGCAGCATTGACGCTCCCTCCGCAGCCGCGCTGCCGCCGAGTTGATCGGCAGGATAGTTCCAAGTTGCAAGTTCCAAGTTGCAAGCTCGGACTTAACTCCCAACTTGCAACTTGCCACTTGCAACTGAATTGACCATCCTTCGGCCGCAGATTCTTCTTATTCCCATCCTCATCCTGACGGTCCTGCGCCCCGGCGACGGCTCGTGGGTCAATGATGAACCGATCATGATGGAGATGGCCATCCGATATAACCACACGGCCAGCAACCTCTACGGGTTCAATCTTCCCTTCACCCCCTGTCCCTACGGCCTGCAAGGCACCCGCGGCGCCGTCTATGGCCCGCTCCCCATCTGGATCGATCAGATATTCCTTGTCTTCACCCACAACCTCGTTGTCATGGTCGCCTGCCGGGCCGCGATTTTCACGGCTTTGACGGCGTTGGCCGTCCTTTGGCTCACCCAGACGCTCAAACTCAGTCCATGGTTCACCGTGGTCACTATGTTGTCGCCCTGGCTCTGGATATACAGCCGCAGTCTGTGGGACAGCAGCCTTTGCATCCCGACTTCCGCCATGCTTCTGGCCGCTTATGCGGACTTCCTGGCCAACCGAAACGCATCCTCGCTTCACATTGCCGTCCTCTGCGGCGTTCTTCTGCCGTTCATCCACTTCATGGCGCTGGCGATGGTGGCGCCTTTGGCAATTCACCTCGCTTGGTTTCATCGCCCCAGCCTCCGGCAATGGAAATGGAGCCTCCTGGCGATCCTCGGCGCATGCCTTATTCTCTTCTGGCCCTATCTGTACTATCTCCTCACTCGCATCCGTCCCGCGCAAACCTCCGACCCCTCCGCCTGGCTTGGGTGGCTTTATCCCCTGCTGGGCGGACACTTTCTCACCCTCGGCGTGGCCGGCACAATGCCCGGTGACGGTTGGCAAGACTTCGCTCCCAAAATCCTCCAAAATCTCTTCGCCATCGCCCAATGGATCACCCGCGCCGCACTTGCGGCCGTCTGGCTGGGAATGATCCTCGCCGTCCCGCGGGCGCGGAATGCACTTCGGCGGCCCAACGCCGCTGGCGTCCGGGAGCATCTTTGCCTCATCGCCCTGTCCGCCTGGATTTGCCAGACCCTTCTCGACGGACTGGAAGGGATCTACTTCAGCCCTCATTACTACGGCGCGACCTGGCTGACCTACGTGTTTCTCGCATGGGTGGCCGTTGACCGGGTGATGTCCCGCTCTCGCCGCGGCATGCTGGTTGTCCGCACGTCCATCGCAATTTATGCCGCATCAATACTGCTCGGCATGGGGATCGTCGCCTCGACCATCGCTCGCAATGCCGGAACCCTCAGCACCAATTACGGCCTTTCCCTGGCCAACCAGATCGCGGCGGCCAAGGACATCCAGCGGTTCTCCAACCGTAGCGAAGTGGAGATGCAAGTTCCGCAATGGCAACGTTATCCGCTGGCGTTGAAGGTTCTGCTCGAGTTGAACCCCACTCCGGACCTTGCGCGGCCCAAGGGGCATTTGGTCGTCAAGCTCCGCAACGCCTTTCCCGGCGACGCCCAAATCGAAGTGGATGAAAGGGGACAAAGTGCGGCATTACCAAATTTCCCCTGATATTGTGCGGGCCGGGCTGATGGGATATAGTTTCCGCCCCCGGAGGCGGCAGAGGCCGTGTGGGGATTGTTACGAGGTGCCACGATGTCGCTGGATCGCAGTTTGAAAAGTGCCAATGCCCTGGTTCGCCATCGCAACGTTTTGACGCGGGCGGAACGGCTGGTGAAGCTGGCGGAGGAAGAGCGTTGGGATGAATCCAAGAGCGTCTATGGTTTGCCGAAGGTGGAGCATCGGAAGCAGGCCCTGGCCAAGGCCGTGAAGGAAGAGGGCGCCGAAGCCGTGGAAGGCGCGGCGGCTCCCGGTGCCGCGCCGGCAGCCGGTGGGGTTGTGCCGGCGGGGGCGGGCGCCAAGGGCGCGGCGGCGGGTGGGGCGAAGGCCGCTCCGGCGACCGCCGCCAAGGCGGCGGCTCCGGCCGCCAAGGCCGCTCCGGCTGCCAAAGCCGCCGCTCCGGCCGCCAAGGCCGCAGCTCCGGCTGGGAAGAAGAAATAACTTCAGCCACGCCAAAAGTAAAAGTCTGACATGTCCGCGCATTGCGATTTCATTTCGCGCCGGGCCTTGGCCGTGGATGCCTCGGGCATCCGCAAGGTTTTTGACTTGGCCGCCAAGATGGTGGACCCGATCAATCTTTCGATCGGATTGCCGGATTTCGACGTTCCGGAGATCGCCAAGCGGGCGGCGATCGACGCCATCGAAGCGGGGCACAATCGGTACACCCAGACGCAGGGGATCGCGCCGCTGCGCGAGCGGCTGCGGAAGGATTTGTCCGCCGAGTTTGGGCGGGACGTCGGCGAGGTGCTGATCACCAGCGGGGTCAGCGGCGGACTTTTCCTGGCGATTCTGGCGACCATCGATCCGGGCGACGAGGCCATCTTCCTCGATCCCTATTTCGTGATGTACAAGCACCTGCTGACGCTGGTGGGCGGGAAGCCGGTGGTGGTGGACAGCTATCCCGATTTCCGATTCCATGCCGATCGAGTGGAGAAGGCGATCACCCCGCACACCAAGTTGCTCATCCTCAACAGCCCGAGCAATCCAACCGGCATCGTCATGACGGAGGCGGAGGTCCAATCGGCGGTCGATTTGGCCAGGAAGCACGATTTGCTGCTGATCTCCGACGAGATCTATGAGCCGTTTTTGTACGATGCGGCCAGGGATGGGGGGCGTGGATTGCCCAGCCCGGCGCGGGCGTACGATTGCACGCTGGTGCTTCGCGGGTTTTCAAAGAGCCATGCGATGACGGGCTGGCGGCTGGGATATGCCGCCGGGCCGGATGCGATCATTTCGCAGATGACCAAGCTTCAGCAGTACACGTTCGTGTGCGCCCCCAGCCCGATGCAGTACGCGGCGCTGAAGGCGCTGGACGTGCCGATGCGGGAAGCGGTGGAGGCCTATCGGAGAAAGCGTGATCTGGTGTACGGCCGGCTGAGCGGAAAATTCCAGATCGCCAGGCCGCAGGGCGCGTTCTACGTCTTTCCACAGGCGCCCGGGGGACAGCGGGGGAGCGATTTCGTCGCCAAGGCGATCCAGCGGAACGTGCTGATGATTCCCGGCAACGTGTTCTCGGAGCGCGACACGCATTTCCGCATCAGCTACGCCGCCAGCGACGAGAAACTGGAAAAAGGGTGCGAGATTCTGTTGTCGATGGCGTAGCTCCGGATGTATATCCGGAGCTTCATCTCGATTCCGCGAAATCATCGTACGGCGACACGGAGGCATTCTGGATGCTCGGAGCGGTTTTCGTGGGTCTCATGCACAACGTCACCACGTTCGTCGAGCCGGGTCCGAAATTGAGCCAGCATTCGGGGAGGTAAAAATCCCATTGCGGTCCGACTTCCCAATAGCGGCCGAGGGCGTGGCCGTTGAGGTAAATAAATCCATTGCCGGTGGCCTGGAGATGCAGCTTCCACGGCGCCCAGACGTGGGGGTCGATCTGGGGCAGATCAAACCGCAGTCGATACCAGGATAAATTGGTTGGGCCGGAGGCGGGGGAGGCACGATCGGGGAGTTCGACGGTTTCCCAATTGGAATCGTCCAGGGCATCGTCCCACCATTTTCCGGCGGAGCCGGCGGTTTCACCGGAAATCTGCCAGGGGAGCGAGGAGGGCGCGGGGGTTGCCGGGTCCAGTTCGACCGCGCCGCCGATTCCGGCGCTTCTCGCGCCGGCGGTGACGATCACGGCGACGGAGTTGCGCCCTTCGTGCAGCAGGTCCGACACGTCGTAGCGGGCCGAGTCGATTGCGATCAGTTTCCGGCCGTTGAAGAATACGCTGTGATCGCCCGTAATCGAGCCGAAGCTGAGGATTCTTCCGCCGGCGTTCGCTTGCTCGGCGGTCAGAACGATTGGTAATCGGAATACTCCGGTTTGCCGGCGGCGGATTTGGTTGGCGCGATCATTCAAACGGATTGTTTGCCAGGACGAATCCGGATCAGCGGTCAGATCGTTGGTTGGATCGCCGCGTTCGATTTTCAGGCGACAGTCAGTCACGGCGATGGGCAGGAGCGCGGCGCTGCCGACGGCGGCTTCGATCAGTCCGCAGCGGTGATCGAGGCCGGCGTCGATGTTGGCGCGTCCGCCGTTCTCGTACAGCACGAGCAGGGGATTGGCATTGTCCTGCAAATCGGGCAGCGGTGCGGCCACCATATCGTCGCCGCACCGATTCACTTCGAGCAGTCGATCGTTCAATTGCACCAGGAGCGAATCCTGATGGGGCAACCGTGCCGAGAGCACCATTCCCGGCCGGGTGGTCGGCGGGAGATTCGTGCGATAATAGACGTAACGCCGATCGAATATCCCCACGTCTTCGACCGAGCCGCCGCGAGGAAGGTCTCGCCACGAATCCTGGGCCGGGCCCGGATCAATCTGCCGGCGAGCGGTGGTGAGGGTGATCGGGGCGGGCAGGTTTGTCGGCCGTTGCGGCGGGGCGACGGGCTGGGGATACCATTGGCCCTTGGAAGGGTCGCTTTGGCCCGCGGGGATGTAAAGAATTTTTCCGTCAAAGGGATCGAGAGCGTATGCGACGTCGCCGTCGATGCCGGCATCATTGCTGGTCACGCGGAGAGTTCCCTTGAGGCGATCGGATTGCGAGTTGTTCAGGATGAAGAGAAATCGCTCGCCGTTTTTCCCGCGTCGAAGATATACGGTGATATCCTCCGGCGACGGGTCGGTGGAAACTTGGACCGATTCAGAACGGACCAATTGAGCAGCATGTTCCTTGACGAAATTGGCCATGGCCTGAACGGCGAAATAGCGGCCTCCGACGCCGCCCCATTCACGAATGGGCGCGTCATAATCGTAGGTGGTTGTTCTATCGGCCGATCCCCAGTCGCCGACGTTGGTGCCGCCGAACATCATGTAATAGTTCGTTCCCGTGTAACCGAGCGCCCACGCCACGAGCGTCACGTGCGTAATTTGTTGCGGAGTGAGCCCGATGTCCTGGCTTAAATGTCCCCCCACGTCGGAAAACCAGCCGCCCTGAAGCTCGGTGATCATCTTCGGCTTTTGCGGCTGATAGGCGCCCAGGGAATTCAGCCCGCGGAGTTCGTCGGCGGCGTCAAACCGGGGATAGGTGTTGCGGCACTCGATCACGTTTTGGAGCAAATACGGATCCTGCCTGAAGAGGGGGTTCTCCGTCTGGCAGGTGATCAGCGGGACGTCGATGCCCAGGTCGCGCGAATCATGCGCCAGGGCCTGAAGCTGCCGCAATTTCACCGCGGGAGGGAAGTCGACATAGTTGTACTCGTTCTCAATCTGCCAGAGGATGACGCCCGGTTTGCCGGCCGGCCGGTGCGTGATTTGAAACGGCACGGTTGCCTTGGCCGCGGCGGTGTACCAATGCTTGCACCAGTCGAGATAGACCGCATCGTCGCCGCGAAGCCAGTGCCCGTTGATCCCCGCCGGGCGCTTGGTCAACAGCCATTGCGGGTATCCGCCGCCGTCCCATTCCGCGCAAATGTACGGCCCGGGCCGCAGGATGACGTAGAAACCGAATCGATTGATGGCCATATCCAGCCAGTCCGTCAGGTCGGTCATGTCCACTCTGGAGAAATCATCCAGTCCCGCCGGAGGCTGTGGCTCGTGCCAGTTCCAGGCGACGTAAGTCTCGACGCAATTGAGGCCGGCGTCCTTCATTTTCTGGAACCGGTCGGCCCACAGGGGCTTGGGGCAGCGAAAGTAGTGAAAGGAACCGCTGTACAAGAACGTGTCCTTGCCGTCGATGAGCAAGCACTGGTTGTCGTAGCTGATTCGGGGCGTGGCGGCCGATGGGGGCGGGTTGGTCTGGGAGGATGGGGAGGCGGATTGAGACGAGGGGGTGCAGGAAACCAGCAGCCCGCCAATCACGGCGAGCGGCGTTATCAAATGGCGCGGAATCATTAATGCTCCTGGTCGGTTCCTTTGAAGACCTGGTCAACGGTGGTCGTCACGGTATCAAACGTACTGGCGGAAACCGTGGGCCGTTCAATGGTGCCCTTGACGTGAATTCGCAGCAATTCCTGGTCGGCGCCGCTGAGCAGCGGACCCAACACCGGCAACGCAACCAGCGTCGGATTGCTGGTCGCCAGCCACAGGCTCACTCGCCTCAGCGCGAAATCCATTTCACCGCTGCCGGACATCGTCATGTCGTTGCTCTTCAACTCGATCCGCTCGAAAATAACCTTCTGGCCTTCAAGAGTATAACGGGTGGAGATTTGGGAGAAAGGGCTGTGGAGCGGAAGCGCCAGGTTGGTGATCTGCATCAGCCCCAGCATGACGGGAATGTTGTACATCCGCTCGCCGAAGACCGAGACGTCGCCGTGACCGCGGCGGCTCGACGGATCGTTCCACGTCCCGCCCAGTTGCAGCGACGCCGTCAGCCGGCCTTTGAGGTCCTTTTCATAGGGCGTGGTAAGCTGTTGCACGTCGGCGTCGCGCAGAACCAGGCTCACGTCGTACCGGCTCGGATCGGTGTCCGAGAAAACGTAATCCCCCTGGCCGGCGAGATCACCGGAGGCGAATTTCCCTTCCACGTGCGTCACGTCGATCTCCGGATCGTCCGAATTTTTGGCCAGGGTCAGCTTGACGTCCGAAGCGGGCCGGCCCGCCAGGAGGAGCGAATCGGCCGTGCATTGCCCGGCGAGGCGGTGCAGTTTTCCCCCGCGCACCAGTCCCGCCAGATCGATATCCCCCTGGACCTGCGTTGCCGGCAAACCCAGCTCCAGCGAAGTTCCCGCCAGGGTGATCTTGGCGGCAAAATCGACGTCCGGCCCCGAGCCGCCGGCCTGAGTCGCCGGTGGAGACGATGCTTTCCACGCGGACTGATCGGCCGGCCGATATTCCAGTTTCGACAGGTCCACGTCGATGTTGCCCCCGACTTTCAATCCGCGAAAAATCGCGGCAACTGAATCGGGCAAGGCCGTCAACAGATCTTCATCCGCGGCCAAATTGCTCGCCGAAATCTTCAAATCCCACGCCGGCTGGCGGTCCAGGCTCGCTCCACCGGAAAGCGCGATCCGCGCGCTTCCATGGGTGGCCTTCAGATCGCGCAGCACCACTTTGCCGGGCGAGATCAGAATGTCGCCCCGCACGTTGTCCAGCCGATACGGAATCGCCGCCGGGGTCACCGAAAGTTCGAGGGGGATGACGTGCAGTTGCAGTCGCCGGGGCGGCGCTCCGAACGTATCGGCCAACTCCAGCGTGGCATCCACCTCGCCCCGCGGATTGACCGCGTCCCAGCCCTGCCGGGCGCGCTGCGGAAGCATCTGGTAAAGCGACGGGCTTAATTGGAGCTTGCTCGCGGCGGCCGAGAGAGAAATCTTCGGTTCGCCGGACCAGTCGATCACGGCATGGGCCGTGACCGCGCCGGGGCCGCGACGGCCGGCAAGATCGTCGATCTCCAGCCGCGACGGAGTCAGGTGCAGCTTGCCGGTCAGGTCGGACATCGCCGCCTCGCCCCCGGCCCGCTGAATGGCGCCGCCGCGCAACGAGGCGTCGAAGCGGTAATTCACGTCTTTCGGTCCACGGCCCGGGAAAACGTGCCCGTCGAAGTCGAGCGTGCCCGACAGCCCGACGTTCTGCACCCACAATCGTTGGGCGCCCGGCAGGGCGTTAGTCAGGTCCTCGTCGATGGGAAGGTCCCTGGCGCTGATGCGCAGGTCCGGACCGTCGGATTGCGGGGTGGCCGCCGAGGGGTCGGTTTTCCATCGAACCGTCCCTTCCACGCCCAGGATTCCCGCGCCGTGCCGCATCCGCCCGTTGACGACGTTCAGATATCCTTCGCGGATTTCCAGTCGGCAACTGAGGTGCTTCAGGGGATAGGGGAACGCCGCCAGGGTTCCCTCGACTTCGTCCAGCGCAACGTCCGCGTTCACCTTCCAGGGTTGGCGTGACCCCGGCATGCGCTGCACGTTGCAGGAGAAATTGCCGCGGCATTTGGGAAATTCACCGCGTCCTTCGGGGTCGAACAATTCCAGGGCGCTGCGGGCCGGCGGGGGCAGGGCGCCGCGCACGACCGAATCGCCGACGAAATTGTTGCCGTTCACCTCCAACCAAACCCCGGAGACGCCCTCCAGCGGACCGGCAAAACCGTTGATCGTCACCACCGCATCCGCGTTGGGACCCTCCGCCGGTCCGTGACCCTGAACGTTGAGAAGGCGAATGCCGCTCATGTGGGCGATGGGGTCGGGACCGATCAGCACGCGGCCGTGAACCCCTGATACCGGGTACGGGAAATCCGCCGCGCGGAACTGGCCGTCCTTGATGTCGATCTGGCCCGTGACGCTCGGCTTGCCGCCGGGCTCGCGACGCTGGATATCCACCCGCATGGCGCAGGTCCCGTGCGGATGCATGTGTTCGATCAAATCCTGCGCATCTTTCGGCAACGTGCCCAGGTAATCGGGAGACAGGTCGGGAATCTCCAAGTCGTGGCCGGTCACCGACGAAATGGTCACGTGCGCCGGCGCATCGGGAGAATAGCCCTCCAGTTCGCCGTCGATGTTGAACCAGTTGCTTTCCGCCTTGCCGCTGATCCCTTTCAGCTCGATGCCCGATTGCGTGAACAGCAGGTCTCCGGAGACCTGCGTGAAGCGAACCGGCTCCGGCGTGCTGAGCCGGCGCACCGACTGCACGAAATCCGGTGAAAACCAACGCCGCGATTCGGCCGTGTCCAGAAAATCGTGCAGCACCTGCACGCGATGGTTCTGCTCCCGCGTCTCCCATTCCTGCGGATGAACGACCATCTCGACGTCGCTCAGGACCAGCTCCACGCGAAAGATCGGCCCTCCGCCGCCGGGGTTGGGATTATAAACCATCTCCGGCACCTCGATGCGGCCCTGGAGTTGGTGCCATTCGCACCACTGGCGCGGCTCGGCCAGCAGCATCGTTTTCATGTCGGGGCCGAAGCGGAAATTCTGCATGTGCGCCACGGAAACTCCGCCTTCCGTGCGGATGGTGCCATCCGCACTGGGGCCCATGGCCTCGCGGCCGCGGCTTTGCAGTTGAAAGTCGTAGCGATCCGGCTCCTCGTCGTTTGGATTCAGGCTGCCTTCGATGCTGTACCATCCCACCGGAACCGTTTTCCCGTCGCGCAGCTCCATGTACGCGACCTCCGCGTCGCGCAGGATGATCCGCGGCACGACCATGGGCCCGGCGGCGCCGTTCAACGGCGAACGCCGCGGCGGCCGGCCGGCGCCATGCCACATCCTCTGGTAATTCCACCGATGCGTCTGCGGGTTCTCCACCATCATCACCACCGGACCGATGGCGATGATCTGCGTCGCCGACAGCCGGCCCGCTATCAGCTCCGTCGGGTGATACCGGATCAGGAACGTCCGGGCATGGAAGATGATCGAATCCGGCTGATTGGTTTTGTCCACCCGCAGCGTCACGTCGTCGAGCCGCAATCCCTCGAAGATCGAGAGATTGGCCGTGCCGATCGTTACCTCGCCGCCCAGCAGATCGGAGAGATACGCGCTGGCCATGCCGCGGACGCGCTGGGCGTCGGTCAGATAGACGTATCCAAATATGATGATGCAAAGGAAAAGCAGCAGGCCGGCCATGCAGTGCCGGCGCGCGGCGCAATGTTGGCGGCGCAGCGGATGCCGCGGCCTCCAACTCTTCTCGAACAGGCGCTCGGGATTGGCCAGCATAAGATTTCGCTTTACGCCCCGTAGCGGAAGGCAAAGCCTCCGCGGCGGAAGGCAAAGCCTCCGCGGCGCGCGCCGGCGACGGCGCTGGCGGCCACGATAGCCATCGGCCCTTCCGCCGGAATGCGATAACGCATCGAACCGACCGATAACGCGGCAACCACGGTAAGATACATCGCCGGCAACATCAAAACCCGCTTCACCGGCGCAGGCAGAACCCTTCGCCACAGGCCGATCAACACCAGCACGTCCAGCACCGTCCCAAACCCCAGGCCGACCGATTCATACAATCGGCGGCCGCCGTAGTCCTGGCTCAGGGGCATCGGGCTCCAGGTTCGGGCGATCTTGGTCCCGGCCAGCCGGATCGCTTCCAGCCGATGATCCGCGATCCAATCATCGGCCAAGTTCGCGAAATAGCGCGAGCGGGCAATTTCGCTCATGTCGCCAGTCCATGGCATGGATTGGACGAAACTCTGATCGCTCGCCCCCGTGGCGTCGGGGTTGAATCCATCATACCGAGTTATCCCATCGTTGGTGCTGGTCCAAACCCAGGAGCCGAGTATCCAACGATTGCGCGCCGCCCACGGGAAAAGGATCAGGACCGTGACCAGCAGCATGGACGCCGCGACCGGAAGCGGCCAATGTTTTTCGTATGCCCGAGGCACACTGCGGTTCGCCAATGCCGCCCCACAACCGAGCACAACGGGAATCAGCATCGTGCCGGGTCGGACGAGCACGGCAAATGCCAGAATAACCGCGCCGCCTAGCCAGGCCAGCAATTTGTGTCCGTCCGGCCATGGCCCGTCGCTCAAAATCAGCAGCGCCAGTCCCCAGCAGAGCATGGCCGTGAAAAGCGTCTCGGAAAGAATCAGTCCGGCAAAAAAGATCATGTAAGGATTGATAGCGACGATCGCCGCGGAAAAAACCGCGGCTCTGGGCGAAAGCCATCGCCGGGCCAAAAGAAAAACCGCCAGGATCGTGCTGGTGTCCAGCAGGCATTGGACGATTCGGATGGCCGCCGGCTTCGCCCCGCAAACGGCGACCAGCAGCGGATACCCCGGCGTGCGAAATGCGTAGACCGTCTGGCGGAACCGCGCATCGACCATCCACAATCCGTCCTGGCCGAAAAAATGGCTGCCGAGATCGAGATACTCCCGCTGATCGGGCAACCGGTCGATGGCCGCATCCTCGCTGGATTGATGCAATGCCCACGCCAGCCGAACCCCCAGCCCCAGCAGCATCACCACCGCCAGCGCGATCCGGGCCGTGCGTTCGGACGTTTCTCTCACGAGAGAAAGCTACCGCGCGACGATGGCGAAACCAACCGAGACGATGCGTGAACATCATGAGAATCCGCTGAATGTTGCGGAAATTAAGATGATTGAGCCGTCATGATGCCAAGGGGAAATGCGCCAAGCGACCTTGTCCAGAGCCCCGGGCGTGATTTCACCTTAGTGTCATGGCGGTTCGATTCTTGTTGTCCCGATTCGCCCGAAGGGCGAATAGAGCAGGAGAGATTGGAGAGTAGAATGTTGACAAGAAAAAGGCGATTTCAACCCAAGTCATGTTGAAGAGATGAGTTGTATCTCACGTACTCTACTTTCTACGCTCTACTTTCTGCCGACTCGAGCCAGTGGTAACGCTCCTTCCTCTGGTACTGGCAACGGGATTTGAACTGCCGAGACAAGGCGTCTGGCCATAGCTAGAATTGCTCTCTTTTTCACGCTGAAACTATCCCCATTGCTCCTCTTTTCTCGCGTCTTCTCGCGGGAATGCCTGAGCAGTGGACAGGCCGCCCATTTTTGCGGATCATTCTCTCGCTTGTGTCGGTACGTACTCAAAATAGCGAGGGAATGCACATGAAACTGCTCGCCACCATTGACGCCAGACTCAGTGAATTTTCAACGAAGCTGCGGGATGACCTTGCGATTGAGCCGCCGTCGTCGCTCAAGCTTGCGACCACTATTTACGACGAAATACGGACGTTGCCCGTCGAACTGCTGCCGACGCTCACCGGCGAATCGCCTCTTTCCTTAAAGGACCGGTATGACGAACTCATGTGCACTCTTAAATGGTGGTCAACCCAAGGTACGGAACAGACCAATATGTACGCCATCTGTAGAATTCTCAACTACTTTTGTTTTGTTTACCTCAGCGAGAGTTGCTTCAAGGTTCTGAGGGAGGAATTACCTCCCGACTCAATAACCCGGAAATGCTGCAAATACCTTACCGACAATCCCGTGCGCGCGTTTCGGAACGCGGTGGCCCATGCCAACTGGAGACCCACGCTCGACGACTCCGCTATTGATTTTTGGGCCAGGAAAGGCTCCGACCCAAAGGAGCCAATGTCACGGTTCAGGTTCTCGGTCAATGATCTGAATTTCTGCTACTGGCTCTCTATCGCGACGGCCCATGCCGCAATGATTGCACTTTGAACGAACGCGACAGAATCGATCACGTTCATAGATTTCGAAGATAATCTATTCTCCAACCGGCCAATCCCCGAACAAAAAGTTCAATAGCCGTCTTGTTGTCCCGGCCATTTTCTGAATTGATTCCGTCGGCGAGAGTGTCGAAGGGTTCAAGCCTCATGACTATCTCACTTTACGGGCATGTTCGTCGGTTGCTCAGCAGACCCCGTGGTTGGGGCCTTTACTGGCCGGGTCGATTTACGCCGCTATTCCCACATTGTCGGCACCAACCTTGAATCGCGGATGGCTTTATCCCGTGTCACCAGCACCACGTCTCCGCGCGATTCGATCAGTTTCGCGGTCGCCGCGACAATACAGCGGTCGTGAATGTCGGGCAGTGCGGCGTACTTCGCGATTCCCATCGCCATTTCGGCGGTGAAATCGTGCATCACAAATCTTTCATCGTCACGCAGAACGGCAAGAACCGGATCAAGTTTCAGGCCCGTCCGGCCTTTGACGCACAAATCCACAAGCTCGGCAACGACAATGGCAGCCAAGTGCAGATCCAACTCCTTGTTGTCCAGCAAAGCCCGAACAGATGCGGGGAGTCTGTGATTTGCTTCAAGCCACCACACCAGCACATGGGTATCCAAGACCATCTCGCTCATGATTCGCGTGCGTCCAGCTTGGCGTTCCAGGATTTCTTAACCTGCTCGAGCTCTTCATCGCTGGTAAACTGCCCGTTGGGCGGAGCGAAAATGCCGAAGTAGGTGATGCCGCGCCGACGGGTGGGTCGATCCGGAGCGGCCGCGTGATTCTCCACAAACTCAACAACCACCCGTGCCTCGGCGACCCCTTCCGGCAAGCGGTCCAGCGAAATGGTCCCGTTTTTATACGTGCCTTGGATTGTCTGACTCATGGGCTACCTCGCATGTGTAATCTTACCACACCGAACCGGGGTGTCTGCGTCAACCGTATCTTGGCGGATTCAAGCAGAGAAACGGCATCCCCATGCCGTGCTTCTCCGGCGTCGAGATAGCAATACAACCCCGAAGTATCCAGCAGCATCGTCACTCCGCATTCGATCTGCCACCACACTCATCAGCGAGGTCCGCATCGACCCGATGATTATCTCCTGCTTGCGCATCGTTCCGATTCACCGCTCCGGCATAACGGCGCCAACCACCGGGCTGCCGATCCTGCGACTTCCCGTTCGGTGGCCGCGTAACGATCACTGTGACTTCCGCCTGGTCCCCCTCCCGAAGTTCCGGCGAATGAATTTCGACCACGCCGCCTGATCGAACCGTCAAAATCTGCCTAATCGTCGATGGCATATTTTATAGTATACCCCACGCCCCGGCGCATGACATACCGCAACGGAAATTTCGGGAAATCCAAAGGTCTGATATAACTCTGCAAAATCCGATGGGCATCAAATCGCTGGAAAAGTCGCTGGAATCTCTCGACACGAAAGTCGGCGCGCTGCGGGTTCGGTCGGCCGCGATCGACCGCTGGCGCGGCGATGCGGCGGCGGCGCTGTTCCACCTGCGGCCAACACGCGATGGGCCGATGATCGTCGCCATCCTCGGCGGCACCGGAACGGGCAAGAGCACGTTGGTCAATCGGATATTGGAGGCGAATCTTTCCGCCACGAGCTTTCGCCGCACTTTCACCGCCGGGCCGGTCGCGGTTGGGAGAATCGCTTCGGAAGTTCCCCAGAACTGGCTGGGGTTGCCGCACGCGGTCGTGCCGTCGGCCGATCTGCCGGCTCGGGGGCGGGCCGATTCGCTTCTGATCGTTGAAACGAAGCATGACGTTTTGGATCGCGTGGTTCTCGTGGATACGCCGGATTTGGACGGCGATCAGCCGGTCCATCACGCCCAGGCCGACCGCGCGTTCCGATGGGCCGAGGGGATTGTTTTCCTCGTGTCGCCGGAAAAATATCAGATGACCGAATTATTGCCGTATTACCGGCTGGCCCGGCGATACGCGCTGCCGGCGATCTTCGTCATGAACAAATGCGAGACCGCCGAGATGCTCGAGGATTACCGGCAGCTTGTCTCGGCCGATGACGCCGAGGCGACCGTGTATGCCGTGGCCCGCGATGATGCGGCGTACGAGCCGCCGGCCCAGGGCAATCTTCAATCCCTTCGCTGGGCGATTTCAACGATGCAATCGGCGGATGATGCGGCTCGCCGGTCCGGCGTGGCGGTGCGCATGACCGATTTGCTCGGTCGTTTGCGCGATCAGATCACCGGCCCGCTCCGCGGCCAGCGGCGGGATGCGGACGCCGTCGTTTCCGCGCTGCGGGCGATGGAAACGCCGCCGCCGGGCGTTGACGTCAATCCGATCACCGAGCAGTTGCAGCGGCGATTGCAGCAGCGGAGCGTGCTCTACCTGATCGGTCCGGGCCGGGTGCTCGACCGCGTTCGCCAGGTGCCGGGGATTCTCGTGCGGCTGCCCAGGACCGCCTGGGAACTGGTGATGCACGGGAAAACGGAATTGAAATCGGTCTTGGGAATCGACGGCGATTCCGCTTCGCGCCAGGCGCCGGATTTCAACGCGACCCTGACGGATCAGTTCGCGATCATCCAAAGCCGGATCGACGATTGTCTCCGTTCGGTCCCTTCGGGTGCGAAATGGCTGGGCGACGCCGGCGCCGGATATGGCGAATCGAAAATGAATCCCGCCGATGCGGGAAAAATCGCCGATGAGGAACTGAAGGAATTGAACGACTGGCTGCGGAAGCGCTGGGACGCCACGCCGCGCGACACCGTGCTGTTGCTGAAACTGTTGCGGCGTCTTCCCGGCGGCGAGAAGCTGACGCAATGGACTGAGGCGGCTCCGTATCTTCTGGCGATCATCGTCGCGGCCCATCACGCGTTTTTCGGACACGTCGACCTGATGATCCTCGGCGGATACTCGCTGGCGACCTGGCTCACCGAGCGATTGAGCAACGAAGTCGCCTCCCGCACCCGCCGGGCCAACCGCGCCATCGCCGAGCGATTTGAGAAGCTGGCCCACGAGCAGATTCGCCGATCAATCGCCTGGATCGATTCCCGCGCCCCGCGGTTGGCGGAGCTTAATATGATCGACGCCATGGCCGAGGAATTGGAGGAGGAGTCATTGGTCATTGGTCATTAGTCATTTGTCATTGGTCATTTGTTATGCTCGCAAATGACAAATGACCAATGACTAATGACGAATGACCAATGACCAATGACGAATGACCGGAACTCGAATATGAATTCTTCTGACGCGGAACAACTTGTCCGAGAGACGATGGAATTGACCGGGGCGGCGGCCCCGGAATTGCTGGAGGAGGATTCGCCGGCGCTGGCGGGGGACGAAATCGGCGGGATTTATCTCGTCGGTCTGATCGGCGGAAAAGAAGTCGGTAAGAGCGCGCTGGTCAACGCGCTGGCCGGGATGGCGATCACCGATGAAACCTCGCATGGTCCCGGCACGCAAACGGCCGTGGCGTACGTGCATCGCGCGCGGCAGGGCGAGGCCGCCGCGCTCCTCGAACGCGCGGTGCCGGGGAAGTTCCGGATCGTCCCGCACGATGTCGCCAAGCTCGGCGGCCAGGTGCTGCTGGATTTGCCGGACATCGACAGCCGGTTCGCTTCCCATCTGGAAATCACCCGGCGAATGCTGCGGCACATGCTGTTTCCGATCTGGATTCAGAGCGTCGAAAAATACGCCGACATTCAGCCGCAAAATCTTCTGGCGAAGGTGGCGGCCGGAAACGATCCGGGGAATTTCCTGTTTTGCCTGAACAAGACCGACCAGGTTCCCGCCGAACAGGCGGCGGAGCTGCGCGAGGATTTCGCCCGGCGGATTCAGCGCGTGCTGGCGCTGCCGGATTCGCCGCGGGTGTTCATGGTCTCGGCCCGGCGGCCGGGTGACTTCGATCTGCCCGAACTCTCGAAGTTGCTCTCCTGCGAGAAATCCGCCGATGCCCTGGCCGAATCGCACGCTCTGGCCGCGCGACGGCGCGGGCGCACGCTGCTGGCCTGGCTGGTGCGGCAGGATTTGCCCCAGAAGGCGCAGCGGCTGGCGCGGCTCGACGACGCGGCGGCCGAGTTGCTCAACCAGCGCCTTGGTATCCCGCTCGTCGAGACGATCGTGCCGGGAATGATCGACGATCCAGCGTACCGCCGGGTGATGACCGACGGCGTTTTCGCCCGCCGGGTGGCCCGCTGGCCGATCGTCAACATCCTGCACGCGCTGCTGTCGCCGCTGCGGATGCTGATCCGCGAAAACGCCGCGGCGGGCTCGTTCTTCGGCGGCGAGGAAGCGCTGGCCGATTCGCATCTGAAAATCGCCGGCGGATCGGTCTCGACGCCGCTACAGTCGGCTTTCGCCCAGCTCTATCAATCCGATCCGGCGATTGCCTCGCTGTATGCGGGGAAAAAACTCTGGGAGCCGATGGAGGCCGCGATGGCCGAAACCCGGCTTCGGCAATCGCTGGTCGAAACCCTCCGCCGCCAGCGCGAGGCCGTTCTGTCCCGCCTCTCGGGAAGAACGGGAATCATCGCGCCGCTCCTGCGCATTCTGCTCACCATCGGGGCGCTGGCGTGGTTCCCGTTTATCCAGCCCGTGCTTCAGGCCGTTCTGACGGCCAAATCCGCGCTGGGAACCGTGCGCGACGCGGCCCTCCTGCTGGTGGAAGTGATCAGCGCCGAATCGCTGCTGAAAACCGCGGTGTTTCTGATCCTCTGGTATCTGCTGATTTGGTCGCTGCTGCGCTGGAGCACGCGCCGGCGCGTGGACCGGCTGCTGGCACGCTGGAAGAGCGCTGAGACGGCCGATGATTTGCTGAACCTGACGACGCGGACGCTTGCGTGGATCGACGATCTGCTGGAGCCGATCCACAAGATGTGCGCCGCCACGGAGGATTTGGCCAGGCGAGTGGAGACGATGAAAGCCGAATTTCCGGAAGAGATGCAGAGCGCGGCGTGAGGTAAGGAAATTCACGGCGTACAAGTCATCGCGGAAGTGCCCGATACCCGGCATTTCTGCGAGCTTGCTGAAGCTCTCCTCGATTTCGCTGATGACTTTGTCAGCCGCGTCAAGGCTGTCTTCGGCGATGTGTTCCCAGATCGCAAACAGATCGGCCCGCGCTTCCGGCGTGACCAAAAACCGGCTCATGCCCGTTCCTTGCGCCGTTGATTCCCGCGCCGACGGATTTCGCCGAAGACCTCTTCGCCGGAAATAAGTTCACCGCGCTCGGCTTGGGCGGCGCCGCGTTGAAGTCTTTCCTTGAGGGCCCGAAAATTGGCTTCACGCTGTCGCTCTTGCCCCTCGAGCAACCGCAGGCCTTCGCGCACGACCTCGCTGGCGGTCTGATAGCGACCCGTGGCAACTCGCGACTCGACAAACTTCTCCAACTCAGGTGTCAACGAAACGTTCATTGTGGTACGGATCGGCATAATGAGCATCATAGCATGCGACGCGGCCTGTGTCAATTTGTGCCACAGGTGCCATGATTATCTTGCGATTCTTCGCCGTGAATACACTCCAATCCCCGCCGCGATTCCCACGGCGAAGGGCCAGATCGCGAATTGGTGAAACAACCGCTCGCCGACTTCCTCGGAAAGTCCCGTGGATTGGCCGGTGAATGCGGCGAATGGAGGAGCCGCGGGATCGCGGACGACATTGCAGTAGTTTTCGGTTTCATCGGCGGATTGGGCGATGAAGCGGTCGATTTCCAACAGCCGGCTTCCGCCGGCGATGCTCAGGATGGCCAGGGCGCCCAGCGGAAACCAGAAGCTGATGCGCTCGCGGGCCCGTTCGTGGAGCGGCTGGTTTCGCGGCCGGCCCCAGAAAATGAGCATCCAGCATCGGGTCATGTACAAACCAGTGAGGGCTGAGGCGGCGGCCGGGACGATGAAAAAGAGCCAATAGAATCCACCGCGGGCGGAGGCGAGGGCGCCGGCATGGACGAAGATGGATTCCGAGCTGAAATAACCGCTGGTGAACGGGGCGCCAACCATGGACAGAAGCCCGAGGGCGAAGAAGACGGCGGAGACGGGCAGCTTGCGCAGCAGGCCGCCGAATTCGCCGAGCCGCCGCTCGCCGCCCATGGCGTGGACGACGGCGCCGGCGGTCAGGAGAAGAAGCGATTTGAAGAAGGCGTGGCTTAGCAGGTGAAACAGTCCGCCGACCCAGCTTCCGATGCCGATGGCCATGAACATCAAGCCGAATTGCGAAACGGTGCTGTAGGCCAGAAGGCGCATGACGTCCCGCTCCGGCAGGGCGAGGATCGTGCCGATCGCCAGGCCGAGCAGGCCGACAACGGCGATGGCGAGGCTGGCCGCTGGCGTGAGCAGGGGGAAAACGCGGGCCAGAACATAGACGCCGGCGGCGCAAACGGTGATGGATTGCACGAGGGCCGCGGCGGGGACGGGGAAGCGCTGAAACAAATAAAGGGTTTTAACCGCGGCGGCGCAGAAGAGCGCCAGACCGACGATCGTGAGGGCCTTTGCGGGAATCGGTGAGCCGGCCGTGACGCGATCGATCTGCGGGATCGTGGCGTTGCCGAGGAATCGAAAAAGGATGGCCAGGGCGAGGATGAGGCCCGCATCGCCGGTGCGATTAAAAATGAACGAGACAACCGCGCGGCGCCGCATAACCGCGAGGTTCCGGCCGAGCGGCGGTTCGAGCCGGCTGAGGAGCCAGGCGGCCAGGGCGATCAATTCCCAGAACAGAAGGACCTGCAACAGGTTCCCGCTGAGCAGGAGTCCGAGCATCGAAAAGAGCAACAATTGCAGGCGGGTGAAAAATCGGGCGAAGCGTTCATCGTCGCGCAGGAAGCGGATGCCGAACGCGCAGACGAGGGCCGCGAGCGGCGTGAGCGTGTTGAACATCGCGACGGTGAGGCTGTCGATGCGGACGTTCAGATTGCCGAAGCTGCCGTGGTCTGAGGCGGGTGCCGCGCCGGCGGGGAGCAATCGGAAGGCGAGTTCGATGGGTTTGTCGTCGGGACCCCAGGTCGTCCCGGCGAGTTCGCCGCCGTTGACCCAGGCGATGGTGGCGGCCATGGAGAGGGCAAACCCCGCGGCGGCCGCGGCGGCGGCGATCCAGCCGGCCAATGGATCGCCCACTCGCCTGCCGATCGCCAGCAGCAATCCGAACGACGCCAGCGGCAGCAGCGTCGCCAGAATCAAAAATAAGGCGGGCGTCGGCATATTTGTCTCGCGGCCGGCGGCGTCATTCCATCAGGGCATCGACCTTGGCGGCGCAGATGAAATCGTTCTCGGAAAGGCCGTTGACGGAGTGCGTGCTATATCGCACCTCGCACCGATTATAACTGACCTGGAGATCGGGGTGATGGTCCTGACGATGTGCTATCCAGGCCACGGCATTCACGAACGCCATGGTCTGGTGATAGTCCTTGAACGGATAGGTCTTGCACAACTGGCCGGCGCTCACCTTCCAGCCGTGGAGTTGGGATAACAAAAGCGCGATTCGCTTTTCCGATAGCGCCGGGGTTCCGGGGGCGCAGGCCTTGCAATTTCTTTCCGCCAAGGAGGATTTCATAGCTCGCCCTTTCGTGAGGGCGGCATTGTATCCGATTGAATCTGCCGGAGCGCTTCAAACAGTGCGATGGCAGCGGCGGCTGCAAGGTTGAGGCAACGTTCCGGCGGCGCCTGGGGGATGCGGACGACCCGGCCCGGATGGGCCGCCAGGATGGATTCTGCGATGCCCGCGGTTTCGCTGCCGAAGATCAGCCAGTCGCCGTCGGTGAACCGCGTTTGCCAGAGGGCGCCTTCGCCCTTGCTGGAAAAGAGCCAGCAGCGAGCGGCGTCGCGGCGCAGGAAATCGAAGAATCCATCGGAATCGTCGTGAACGGTCAGGCGAAGCCGAGGCCAGTAGTCCATGGCGCTGCGGCGGAGATTCCTGTCGTTGAGCAAGAAGCCGAGCGGGCGGACGAGGTGCAGGGCGGTTCCGCTGGCGACGCAGGTCCGGGCGATGTTGCCGGTATTGGGGGCGATTTGCGGCTGGAGCAGCGCCAGCTTCAGATGATGGGGGCGAAGGTGGGGGAGGTTAGGTGTTGTCAACGAGGCGTCCCTGTCGGTCGACCTGGATGTAGCTGGAAGTGTCGGGGCAGTACGCGGTGAGGCGGCCCACGGGGCTGATGGCGGCGGCGGTGACGAGCAGAACCATTTTTTCGGCGACGATCGGGACGAGTTTTCCGCCGCCCAGCGGGCTGTATCCGCCGCGCGCGCCGTAGAAATCGACGGGGGTGTGTCCGAAGTATCCCGTGCGCCGCCAGGCTTTGGGACAATCCAATTCCTCGACGGCGAAACGGCCCCACGTCGCGGTTTTACGGAGATTCACGTCGACGTCGAGATAAGTCGTCGGGCCGGGGTCTTCGTCGGGAGTCGCGGGATCCCAGCGCGCGTGGACGATGAAAACGTCTTTTTCCTCGATGGCGGGCAGGAGGTTGCGGATGAATAGCCGGTGGGCTTGGGGGACGCCGGCGATCAGTTCATCCACGCCGCGATCAGTGGGGTGAGTGAGTACGGCGCGCATAGAACCGTCGGAGACGCCATAGCTGGCGAGCGTTTCGCGGAGGCCGTGCTCCATGAACCATTTGAACGCGCCGGGGCGATTGTTGTGCGTGAGTTGCTCGACATAGCTTTGGCCGTTGAGCAACACGTCGAAGACGTCGTCGTGATTTCCGCGGCAGAAGCGGGCGTTGGGGAGCCGCAGCAGCAATTCGATCACGCCGCGCGAATCCGGTCCGCGATTGACGTAATCCCCGACGAAGATCCACGCGGGCGAAGCGTCCCGTTTGGCGACCTGCTCGACGAGCGCCTTGAGCGGCTGCGCCATGCCGTGAATATCGCCGACGATCCATCGCACGCGGATAAGTTACCGGCCCAAGGCCGCCTCGGACAGGCGCATTATCGGTCCGTCACGAAAAACGCGCGATTTGGCCGACAAAAACCTCATCGACGGGTGAATTTCAGGCACGGGTGAAAGGGAGCTTATCATGCGAAGTGGAAAGGCGAATTTCACGTTGACGGCGGGGGGTTTGGCGCTGGCGGTTGCCGCCGGCGCCGCGGAGGGAAGCGCGGTCCCGATCTCGTACGTGGTGCAGTCGCGTTCGGTTTCCGCCAGCGCGTCGGCCACGGGATTTACCCGAGGCGGAACGAGCCTGTCGCCCACGACCAGCCAGCAGAGCCAGTCGCAGGAGGCCGGCGGGTTCGGCAATTTCGCGGGGGACGTCGGCGCGTCGTCAACGCTCGGCCCGCAAAGCGCACAGGCGGACGCCGTTGCCGTGCAAAATTCTTCGCTCGGCGGCACCGGCTTCAGCGCCAGCGGCTTCGTGCAGACCGATTCATTCCTCGGAACCAGCGGCCCGGCAAACGCCTCCGGCAGTTCGCTGTTTGACGTGACCTTCAACGTGTCGCAGGAAGAGGGATACACGTTCATCGCGAACCTCACCGGCACGGCCGGCGCCACCGCCGCGAGCATTCGTCTCACCGACGTTTCGGGCAACGACGTGTTCGCGCCGATCACGACGGTCAACCTCAAAGGATTCGAGTCCCAGGGCGTCCTTCGAGCCGGAACCTATTCCCTGGCGATGGACACGACGGCCACGAGCATCGGCGACAGCGGCAATTCGGTGAACTACAGCATTTCGCTGGCGGACGGCGCGGTCGGCGCGTCTTCGAACGCCGTTGCGACGGCGGTTCCGCTGCCGCCGGCTTGGCTGGATACGGCGGTCATGCTGGGCGGCCTGGGCCTGATAAGCCTGGCGCGCCGCCGAGTGTCTGGTTGAGAATCCCAAGGAGGCGGCCATCGGGGGTTTTTTAGGCAGATGTCATTTGTCATTCGTCATTTGTCATTTGCAAAGAACAGTTGGAATTGGCGACAGCATCGACCAATGACCAATGACAAATGACTAATGACCAATGACGAACTCACCCTTTTCCCCTTGTACTGTCCATACCGGATGCATTAGCCTGCTCCCATGGCACGGTTTTTTCGCGTCGAGCCGGGGTATCTTCGGCCCCAGCATTGCACGATCGTCGGGGACGTTTCCATCGGCGCGGACAGCAGCATCTGGTTCGGCGCGGTGATTCGCGGGGACGTGGCTCCGGTCGTGATCGGCCGGCGGGTGAACGTGCAGGACAACGCCGTGATTCATTGCGATTCGGAGGTTCCCAATACCATCGAAGACGAGGTGACCATCGGGCACGGCGCGATTGTTCACGGCAAGCACGTCGGACAAGGGTCGCTGGTCGGGATGGGAGCGACGCTGCTCAGCCGGTCGGTCATCGGCCGGCAATGCCTGATCGCCGCGGGGGCGGTCGTGCCGCAGGACCTGATCGTGCCGGATCGGATGGTGGTCATGGGCGTGCCCGGCAAGATCGTCCGCCCGATCGAGCCGGAGGAATTGCAATACATGCAATGGTTGACGGGGCATTACCTGGAGTTGGCCGAGCAATACCTGGCGGGGAAATTCAAGTCGGTTGGAGAAACGAAAACGAAAACAAAACCCTCTGCCCACTGAAACTGTGGGCCGCCGCACGTTTGCCGCGGACTTCTACAGCATGAGGCTGACGCGGGTTACTTGGAAGCCCGCTTGGCGAAGCCCATCCACGGTGGTCTGCACCGTCTGAGTCAGCTTGTCCAGGCTGATGTCATTGGGCACGTCTTCAAGATTCACCTGCGTGGAGCCGCTGCCGGTCAGCGACCCGTTGCCGGGGACTTGAAGGACCTGCGAGAATTGAACCAGGAACGTGATTCGACGCTTTTTACTGCTGGTGCTTTCGGTGGCCATGGGATGCAGTATATCCATCCGGAGGCAAAGCGCGAAAAACTTCCTTCAAAACAAACGGATTTAGAGGGAGGGGTTGGGCTGCGTCGCCGGGGCGTCGCCGCGGGCGCGGCGGCGATAATTGCGCGGGCTGAGCCCGAATCGCTCCTGGAACGCGGCGCTGAGCTGGCGGGTTTCCTTGAACCCGCAGGCATCGGCGATCTCGTGAACGGGGCGGTCGGTGCCCGACAAAAGCAGCCTGGCCCGCTCCATCTGCACTCGCCGGATTTCCTGGTATGGCGAGCGGCCCAGCGCCTTGCGAAACCGCATTTCCAGCGACCGCCGCGACAGGGGCGTGCCATCCAGAAGGTCTTGCACGCCGATGTCCCGCCCGCCCCGGTCGCGGATGAACCGCACCGCCGCCGCCACTTCGGCATCCGCCAGCGCGATCACGTCGGTGGATCGCCGGGTGATGACCTCGCGCGGCCGGATCAGGATCGGCTGGCGGGGGGGCGGTTCTCCGGCGATCAGCCGGCCGAGCAGCGCCGCCGCCTCGTAGCCGATCTGCTCGGTGTCCAATCGAATGCTGGAAAGGCGAACGCCCGATAACTCGCAATGAATCTCGTCGTTATCCACGCCAAGAACGGCCACTTCATCCGGGACCAGCGCGCCCAGGCGGGTCACTTCGCGGACGACCTCGCGGGCGCAATGATCGTTGTAGCAGAAGATGCCGACCGGCCGGGGAAGCAATTTGAGCGCCTGCGGCCGCTGGGGCGAGGCGTCGTCCCCCGGCCGCGGCAGGATCACGCACGGCAGCGGCGCCACGGCTTTGCAAAATCCATCCCGTCGATTGCGGCAATACTCAAGATCCCAAGGCCCGCAAAAGGCGAAGCTTCGCAAGTTCCGCTCCTCCAGAAAATATTTCGCGGCCATCGCCCCCGTCGCCAGATCATCGGGAAAAACACTGGGCATGGCTGCCGGCGGATTCAATACGTTGGACACGTTCACCGCCGGCACGCCGCTGCGGATCAGCGCCTCAGCCTGCTCGTGCTCGCGAATCTGAATGATGACGCCGCGGACATCGTCCTGCTTGAACGTATCGGTGAAATCGGGATCGATGCGGGGGTTGAACTCGAAATCCCATCCGCCGCGCAGCTTGGCGTATTCGGCGATGCCGCGCAGGATTCCACGGCTGTAGCTGAAGACTACATCGGCGTACAGGCGAATGCGTAGATTTGCCGCCATCGCGCACCTCCGGCCATCCTGACGTGGATCAGCTCGATTGCGTTAATTATGAACATTTTAGAAGAAAATTGCAGAATTGCCATGTCGGCGGCCGATTTTTTGGCAAATTGTTCCCAACTTATTCGCGGATTTTGATTTATGGGTCGCGGTTGGCGGACAAATGATTTACGCCCAGCGTCGATGTGATAACCTCTAGGTCCCGTGCGTCACCTGCGTTATTTGCCTTTGACCTTCCTCGTCGGGCAAGAGGGATTCGTTTTTTTTCTTCCGTTTCTGATCACCTGTCTGTTGATTCACGCCGCCCTTATGGCCCATCGGCAATAGAGGTCCACTAGGTAGCCTGCGCGTGAAGCTACCAATCGGTTCCTCTTCTCAGTGCGACTATATTACGGTTTTATCAATGCGACTTACTGCCAATGCCTGCAAATACAAGCGCATTAGTGAGGAGTTTTGCCAAGCGGAACCGAAGTGGTAAAATAGCCGGAAATTCCGAGTTTTTTCACGTTTTTTGGCGTGTCTGGTTCTTAAATTCCCAAGCTGAATGCCCGGAGTTGGAACCTCCTCGCCCGCTTTAATATCAGTCCGTGCCGAATACTCGGCTTGTTTGTCTTTTTTCGGATAGTCGCAGTTGCACTGCCTGTATGCGGGGGCGAAAGGTGGCACGACCTTTATGAGTGGAAGCGAGGGTTCGACGGGCGCGGGCAAACCGAATCGCGGGCAATTGATCGCGGTTTCGGCGTTGGTACTGTTGTTGGGGACAGGAATGGGGGGCGTGTTGATCTGGTCGTTCCGGAATTCCAGCGATCAACCTCAATCAAATGCCAACATACCCTCGGCGCCGTCGCCAGCGGTTTCGTCGTCCGCCAAAACCCTTTCCGACGCGCCTCGCACGGAAATCGATCCGATGACAGCGGAAGTCCCATCCCCGCCGGACTTGATCGATCCGCTTTCCGAAGCGGAATATACCGCAAGATATGCCGGCGCCCTGCGTCTGGCCGGTCCCGTTCCAGACGTGGCGACCATGCCTGCCGGTGGTGCCCGGATCACCGCGGTTGATCCAGATTCCCCGAGCGCGGCCGCTTCGCTTCATGTCAATGATGTCATCGTGGCGATCGATGGGAAGCCCACTCCCACCTCCGACGCGGCTATAGCATCTCATCGCAGCGCGACGGCCGCTCAGACTCTGGAAATCATCCCCGCCGATGGACAAGCACATCGTTTCGTGAAAGTGGATCGCGGGCGCCTGGGTATCCAAGTGGGAGACGTGTGGCTGCTGGAGGGACTTTACCTTCATAATCTGCCGGCAGGCGTGGCGCCAGTCGATGAAGTTCGGGTGGCGGCTCGATGCGCCCAGAGCGATCCGGAATTGGCCGAATCGGCGTTGGCGCACGCGAAGATTATTGGTGGGCCCGGTACGCAAGGTCCGGCCGTCGACGCAATCGCCGCGGTCGCGCTTTATACAGACGATTGGTTTGAAAAGGCGCTCGCCTATGCGATTTCCGCGTCAAAAACTTTGCCGCAGAACTGCCGGGATCAGATGAAGCCAATCATCTTCGATTCGGCAATTGCCACGTTCCGGTTCCCGCTGGCGCGAGCGATTGCGAAGGGGGACGACCGATATAATGATCCGCTCGGCGCTGTTCTGCCGGCGATAGATGCCTTTCAACAAGGGCGGCACAAGGTTGCCGAGCCCAATCCTACCGCCGCGGTTATTTCATTCACCGATCACACTCAAAACGCCACAAATTTTGCCCCGCACGCGAACAGTGAATTTGAAAGCACCACGTATGCGCTTTGGTACATGGCGCACAATCGCGCGCTTCCGTTTTCGACCGCGGACGGCTATTACACGAGGTGCATCTGCGGCCCGGCGGCCACGGATTTCAAATTTTCCGCGCGATGCCACTTCGCCGCAACCGACAACGGAAACAGCGGCTACGTGAAGGTGGTGCGCGTCGGCGCCTGCGACAACGGGTCACCCGTAATTCAGTTGGAACTTTTTCTCGACGGCTACGCCGATGTAACCGCTGCCGCAACCGATGAATCCTACACCGCGGTGGTCCGCCTCAATTTGACGCGGCTCATCACCGGCAACCGTCAGTTCATGCTCGAAATGGCCATCGTGGGCGATCGCTACGAATACATGATCGATGGGCGGCGGGTCTTTTATGGACCGATGCCCGCGTCACCCGCAGTGGATACTCGAAAGCTGAACCTCATGATCCAAACGGTCGGCGTGACCGGCGAATTCAGCCAAGTCAATTGGCGAACGGCGGCGGCGCGAGCCGGGAATCGCTAATGTAGACCAACCGTGTCCGCTGCAGTGGCGGCGCTTCGCGATCGCACCCCCACTATTAGGGGACCGCTCCGCTACCTACAGCGGAGCGGTTAGCGATAGGCGATTGGGTTGTTTGGCAAGGTGATTGAACGTCGCGCGAGCCGAGATTAGGCGATCTTCTGTTCGTTGGACCGGGGCCCGGCCAGCTTCGGCCGGAGATATTGACCCGTGTAACTCTTTGGAGTCTGCACGATGGTTTCCGGGGTTCCGGCCGCCACGACGCGGCCGCCCCCCTCGCCGCCCTCGGGACCCATGTCGATGATCCAGTCGGCGCACTTGATCACGTCCAGATTGTGCTCGATTACCAGCACGGTGTTGCCCAAATCGGCCAGTCGATTGAGAACGTTCAGCAGGTTATGGATGTCGGCAAAGTGCAGGCCCGTCGTCGGCTCGTCCAGGACGTAAAGCGTGTGCCCCGTCGCCGACTTGCCCAACTCGGTCGCCAGCTTCACGCGCTGCGCTTCGCCGCCCGAAAGCTGCGTGCTGGGCTGGCCGAGCTTGACGTAGCTCAGGCCCACGTCATTGAGGGCTTTGAGAAGTTGCGCCACGTGCGGGAAGTTCTCGAAGAACGCCAGCGCTTCCTCCACCGTCATGTTCAGCACGTCCGCGACGGTCTTTCCGCGATAGTGGATTTCCAGCGTCTCGGCGTTGTAGCGAGAGCCGTGGCAAACCTCGCAATCGACGTAAACGTCCGGCAGGAAGTGCATTTCGATGCATTTTTTTCCCTGCCCCTGGCAGGCTTCGCATCGTCCGCCCTTGACGTTGAAGCTGAATCGCCCGGCTTCGTAGCCGCGGATTTTCGCTTCGCGCGTCTTGGCAAATACCCTGCGGATGTCGTCGAACACGCCGGTGTAAGTCGCCGGATTGGACCTGGGCGTTCGGCCGATGGGGCTTTGGTCGATCTCGATCACCTTGTCGATTTTTGCAATCCCGTTGATCGCCTTGTGGATTCCCGCCTTCACCTTCGAGCCGTAGAGCTTGCGCTTGAGCACGGGCAGGAGGGTTTGGTTGACGAGCGTGGATTTGCCCGATCCGCTGACGCCCGTGACGCAGATCACGCCGCCCAGGGGAATGCGCACGTCGATGTCCTTCAGATTGTTCTGCCGGCAACCGCGCAGCTCCAGGGCGTTCTTGTCGGGATTGACCGGTCTGCGAGCGTGCGGGGCGACGATGGCGTATTCGCCGAGGAGGTATTTGATCGTGGTGCTGTGGGTATTGCCGAGGACGTCGGGCATCGGTCCACGGCAGACAACCTGGCCGCCGTGTGCCCCCGCGCCGGGACCGATGTCGATCAGGTAATCCGCCGCCCGGATGCATTCCTCATCGTGCTCGACCATGATGACCGTGTTGCCGATCTCTCTGAGGCGTTTGAGCGTGCGGATGAGCCGGACGTTGTCGCGCTGATGGAGTCCGATGGTCGGCTCGTCCAGGACGTAGCAGACGCCGACCAATCCGCTGCCGACCTGCGTCGCCAGGCGGATTCGCTGCGCCTCGCCGCCGGAGAGCGTGGCGGTTTTCCGGTCCAGCGTCAGATACCCCAGACCCACGTCCATCATGAATCCCAACCGCGAGGAGATTTCACGGACGATCGGCTCGGCGATGGCCGCGCCTTCCTCGGAAAGCCGCAGGCTTTCGAAGAACCGTTTGGCGGTTTCGACCGTCAGGCTGGTCACGTCGTGAATGCTGTAGCCGGGCAACTGGATTCCGTTTGATCCCGGCAGCGGGGCGGCGACCGGGCCGGGAGTCGTACTATGCAGCCGCACCGCCACCGCCGCGATTTTCAATCGCGTCCCGGCGCAGACGGCGCACGGCTGCTCGGAGGTGTATTGGTGCAGCCGGGTCTTGACGAATTCGCTTTCGGTATTGTCAAACCGACGCTGGAGATTGGGCAATACGCCTTCGAACCACGTCCCGGTTCCCGCGTCCCCGCGCTTCTCGGTCCCCTCCATCAGAATCTGTTGGATTTTCTTGGGGATGTCTTTGAAGGGTGCGGAATAGGAAATTCCGAAATCCCGGCAAAACTCGCGCAGCACCCGGCTGTAAAAAATGTTCATCCGCTTGCCGTTTTTCCGCCAGGCTTCGATCGCCCCGTTCTCCAGCGAAAGGGCCGGGTCCGGCACGATGATGTCGGGATCGAATTCGCTGCTGGTCCCCAGCCCGTGACAGGCCGGGCACGCGCCGTGCGGACTGTTGAAACTGAAAATCCGCGGCTCCAGCTCGGGCAGCGAAACGTGCGGATGCTCCGGACAGGCAAATTTCTCGCTGAACGTCTGGTCCGACCAGGCGCCCGCTTCCTTCTGAACCGAGACCACCACCACGCCCCGTGAGAGTTTCAGCGCCGTCTCCACGCTATCCGCCAGCCGCGAGCGTATCTCCGGCTTCAAAACGATCCGGTCCACGATCGCCTCGATCGTGTGCACCTTCGTCTTGGTTAACTCCGGCGGCTTATTAGCCGCCAATTCCAGAATCTCACCATCTACCCGAGCGCGGACGAACCCCTGCTTGTTGATCGCTCCGAAAGTGTCCTTGTGTTCGCCCTTTTGCCCCTTGATC
>JBEKIV010000007.1:0-34093 GCA_050011595.1 Tepidisphaeraceae bacterium | reverse complement strand
GACACCCGCCTGGTCTATCTGGTGCTGAAAAACCTCGTCGAAAACAGCATCAAGTTCACCCCCAGCGGCGGCCGGGTCACCGTGTCCTTTCAGCAATCGCCCGGCCCAATCGTCACCCTCACCGTCGCCGACACCGGCATCGGCATCGCCCCGGAACACATCGAGCGAGTTTTCGAGCGGTTTTACCAGGTGGATGCCGCCCGCAGCGGCAGCGCCGGTCGCGGCACCGGCCTGGGTCTGGCCATCGTCAAGCACGCCGTCCACGCCCTCGGCGGCACCGTCCGCCTCCAATCCGCCGTCGGCGCCGGCACCACCGTCACCTGCGAATTCCCCCAAACCATCGCCCGCGAATCCGAACACGATTCAGAATCCACCGCCGCCTGAAATGAAACCGCTAATTCTCCCGCGCCGGACCCAGCAACGCCGTGCTTTCGGCCGCCCACTGGCTGAAGTGTTGTGCGATGTATTTTCGCAGCGGGCAGTTACACACCCGCATGCACCCGGACATGCTCGCCAAATTGCACGGCGGCTGGCTCTGGTCCAGACATTCCATGACGTCGACGTCGCCGTGATACTCCCCCTTGCACAGGTCCGTCAGGGCCGAATTTATACAGGCGAATTTCCTCAGGCAGGCCACCCGTGACCGCAATTCCTCAAGGTGCTTTCGTTCTTCCGCCGCGATCATGGCCGCCAGCCTTTCGCCTCGCCGGTGACTCCTCCCGATGATATCCGCAATTTCGCCACAACCCAAGTCCCACCGCGGCACGCCGAGTTGCCAAACGTCGGCTCGGTTCTTTACTTGCGCAATACAGTCTTGATAATCGGATAATTCGGCATAAATAAACGAGGAATGACACATGGCTATTTGGCGGACGATTTTGCGTTCCTTCGGACTCCTTTCATTTGCGTTGTTGACTATGCCAATCGACGGGTCGCGTGCCCTGGCCGCTGCCCAGCTTGGCAATGCTTCGTTGCCATTGGTCAGCCCGATATTTGGCGACAATATGGTTCTCCAGCGTGGAAAGCCCGACACGATTTGGGGATGGTCAAATCCCGGCGAATCGATCCGCCTTGAAATAGCCGATCAAACCGCGACGGCAACAACCGGGCCTGATGGCCGCTGGCAGGCACAGATTCAACCTCCCGCGCCCGGCGGGCCATACATCCTCAAGATCGACGGCTCCAGTAGTGTCGAATTGCGGAATATCCTTGTCGGCGACGTCTGGCTATGCGGCGGTCAGTCCAACATGGAATTGCCCTTGAGCAGGACGAGGAACGGCGAAGCTGAAATCAAAGCGGCGGACCATCCGGATATCCGATTTTTCATCGTGCATAACCATCCGTCCTATTCTCCCGCGATGGTTCCCGAAGGCGCTTGGAAAGTCTGCTCGCCCAAAACAGTTGCCGAAGGCCCGTCGGGCGGCTTTTCCGCCGTCGCTTATTTCTTTGCTCGAAAGCTGCAAAATGAACTGCACGTGCCGATTGGCCTGGTTGAAGACTGCGTCGGCGGCACTCCCGTGGAAACGTGGATGAGCCCCGCCACGCTTGGCGGGCTGAAGGATTTCGACGACCAACTGGCCGAAATAGCACGTCTCCAGTCCCGGGGTGGGCCGCAGTACGGCAATTACATCATGCATTGGTACGACGACTACGACATTGGATTGAAAGGCAAGAGGTGGGATGCGCCCGATCTGGATGATTCCGCCTGGAAAACGGTGCAGATTCCAGGCGGTTTCCGTGAATTGGGAGTGCCCGACGTGCCCTGCGTTTGTTGGTTCCGCAAAGAGATTACTCTTCCCGATCCGCTGCCCGCCGGCAAGGCGACGATATTCCTTGGCTCGATCGAGAAGATGGATACGACAACCATCAACGGGCAATGGGTTGGGGCCAGTTCGTGGGTGGAAAACCCGCGTGTTTACGTCATTGGCGACGGCATTTTGAAACCCGACCGAAACGTTCTGACGATTCGCGTCTTCAAGCTCAAGCCGGATGGCGGCTTTCTTGCCAAACCCAACGCGCTTTACCTGATGCTTGGGGATAGGAGCAAGGTTCCACTCGCCGGCCAATGGAAGGGGGCACTGAGCGTCGATGCCCGGCCTCCGCACCCGCTGCCGCTGGGTTTCGAGAACTATCCGACGATGCCCACCGTTCTATTCCACGGGATGATTGAGCCTCTTGCGCCCCTGGGCCTCACCGGCGCCATTTGGTATCAAGGCGAGGCCAACGCGGAGAGGGCATATCAATATCGCACTCTCCTACCGGCCATGATCCAAGACTGGCGCAGTTTGTTTGCCCAGGGCGATTTTCCATTCTATATCGTGAGTCTGCCCGCCTTCATGCATCGCCGCGACAATCCCGGCGACGATTCCTGGGCTGAATTGCGCGAAGCCCAGGCGTTGACCGCTGCCAACGTCCCCAACACCGGCCTGGCGGTGACGATTGACACCGGCGATCCCGACAGTATTCACCCCAAGGACAAGAAAGTAGTCGGCGAGCGTTTAGCCCTGTGCGCCTTGGCAAAAAACTACGGCCAGAAGGTCCTATACGAGGGTCCGACATTTGCGTTTGCCGAGCCGCTTCCCGGCGCGATCAGACTCCATTTCGACCACACGGATGGCGGGCTGGTAGCCAAAGGCGACAAGCTCGAAGAATTCTCCGTTGCCGGAGCGGACCATCAATGGCATTGGGCCGTTGCCAAATTGGACGTCGACACGGTGATTGTCTCCTCGCCGATGGTGCCCGACCCGAAGGCGGCACGTTATGCCTGGCAAGCCAACCCGGTGGCAACGTTGTTCAACGGAGCCGGCTTCCCAGCCACGCCCTTTCGCACCGACGATTGGCCCGGCCTGACCGAAGCCCACAAGCCATCCTGACCCCGCAGCGCCCGCGCGGAGCAGGGGCTAACGGAAGGGAGATCAACTGTGCTTTCCCCGTGTAGCCGGCGAGCTTGCTCGCCGTATTGCTCCAAATCGCGCGGCAAAAACAGAAATATTCCAAACTGACCCACTACCGCCGCATTTGCACACGGCATGATTCGTATTTAATAGTCGCTCGTTGATAACCCCATTCATCCAAATAGCTTGCGGGCAATAAATAGTTAGCTAACGCTAATTTAATTCGAAAAGTGTTCAATGTGTTCAACGCCGTCCAGGGGCGTCCGCAGCGATCGCCGGGGCCGCGCGGCGGGCCTCTACGCCGCCTTCTTCACGCCATCCGGCAGGAACTTTGCCAGCACGACGATCAGCACGCCCGGCACGATGAACCCCATTCGTTCATCCGCGAATCCGAGCCAATACAGCGGGGCGGCGATCAGGATGACGGTTCCAACGCGCAGCAGCGAGCGGTAGCGCGGGCACATTCGCAGCCAGACGTACGCGGGGAATGCCAGGCCGTAGAATCCCAGAAACGCGCGGTAGATGATTTCGCCCAGAGCGATTCCATTGTAGCGGAACTGGGAGCGGTCCCAGACTCCCAGTAGGATTGCGAGGATCAGGATCGTCATAAATGCCAGGAATTGCCAGATTGAGGCTCGTTGCTGAACAAGCGATATTTGCCGGACGTGCAGGGCGACGGTGAGGCAGCTTTGAACGATCAGGTGGGCCGAGAGAATGAGGGCCAATTGCGGATATCGCGCCCGGTCGAATCCGACGGCCAGCCAGCCGCTGTACCCGACGGTTATCGCCAGCATAACGGGAAAGACGAGGCCGAATCCAAACGTGAACGCGGCTCGGGCCTGCGTGCGGGAAAGGGCCTGCCTGGCCGCGTGGAAGGTGAGGTCCAGGTAGGGGCAACAGAGGAATCCGAACGTCCACGCCGGGCCGAGCCAGAGATTATTGATCAGATCGAGGCGTGCACCTTCGACGGGCTGGGCGAGGTAGGGCAGATCGCCGCGCCGGATTCCCCAGGCGATTGCCGTCAGGGAGACCGCCAGGGCGAGCAATGCCGCGAGGAATTGGCCGCCGTTTTTCCATTGGAGGATGAGCCAGAAGATCAGGAACGCCGCTGCGACGGCGGCGCCGGCGTTGGGGCCGGCGATTCGGCGGATCATCCACGCCGCGAAAAAAGCGTGGTAAACGATCGTCATCAGGGAATACCAAACCAAGGCCGGGCGATGCTCGCCGATGATCCGCCGGCTTTGGCCGGCGTCGCGGATCACCCATCCCATCGCCGCCGCCCCGACGACGTTGGGTATGGCAAAGGTGATGACTCCGCCGATGCCAAGCTCCCGCATGATCAGCACCGGCAGAAACATGCCGATGCACCACGTCCAGGACATGGCCAGATAGATCCCCCACCCGGCCACAGCGAGGGCTTGCCCTTGGCTACGGCCGAGGTTTGGCAGGGCGTTTGAATGGGTTTCGCTCACGCGGATCAAATCTGCTCGGCGAATGCCTTTTTGCGGGCGTTCTTGATCTTGTGCTGAATCTTGGGAGTGACGTGGAAAGTGACCTGGCATTTCCCCACTCGCTTGTCGCGTTCCCCGAGGGTCGAGACCTGCTGGAGAACTTCGATATCGAGCGTGACGTTGAATTCCTCGCCGGCGCCGCGCAGTTGCCGGACGTTTTCGCGCGAGGTCATTCGGTACACGGCCGGTCCGAAACAAGGGCGCAGGAAGGCATATTCGATGTGTTTGCAGACGACCGTGAAATCGCCGCCGCAGATGCCGAAGACGTACATCCCGCCGGCGATTTCGCAATTGGCCAGCAGCGCGCCGCCGGCCATGGCGCGATACCAGTTGCGGTTGAAGCGGCGAAAGGGAAGGATGGCGGCGTAGGTTTCGGTGGTGATGGCGGTGAGCTTGATCCCGCTGAAAAACGCGTAGGGCAGCCAGATGAGCGAGCAGACCTGATGCCAGAAGTTGTCGCGAACGGAAAGCCGGCTGACGAAAGCTTCGATCCTGTCGTACAATCGCGAGAGCCGGCCGCTGGGAATCCGCGACTCGATCGGCCGCGCCGATTCCGGGCCGGGCGGACTGGCCTTGACGTTGTCGGTTTGAAGCGGAATCGTACTCATTGGCAAGCGTCGGATGGCTTGAACTATTCGTTAACGCCAATAGCTACCGATTGTGGTAGCTTACCGACAAATCATTCAGGAGGCAAAATGACGGATGCAACGGTCGAGTTGGAAACGCAGATTCGCCGCGGACGGATCGTGCCCGGAATGTCGTTTGCGCAGAAGGTCTGGGCGGTCACCGCCCGAATCCCGCGCGGCCGGGTGGCCACCTATGCCGACCTGGCCCGGAGCCTGAAAAGCACGGCCTATCGAGCGGTTGGCCAGGCGTTGCACCGCAACCCGTACGCCCCCGGGGTTCCGTGCCATCGCGTCGTCGGCAGCGACGGCCGGCTCACCGGATATGCCAAAGGTCTGCCCGCCAAAAAGCGATTGCTGGAAGAAGAAGGGATTTTCTTCCTCGGATCGCGGGTGGACCTGGCGCGTTGCCGGGAATATCCCGTCCGTTAGCCCCCCGCTCGGCGGGGGTATTTTTGCGCGAATGTTTCTTCGATGATCTCCGCGGTTTTCGCCAGCGGATTCTCCGCCGCCAGCCGCTGTTTGATTGAAACGCATGCGGCGCGATGGAACTCGTCCATGGCGAGTTTCAATGCGGCGGCGGCCGGCGCGGCCCGAAAGCGCCGAGCGGGCAGGACCTCCGCGACGCCGAGGCGTTTTAATCTCGCGGCGTTGTCCGGCTGATCGTGAGCCATGGGGACCACCAATTGAGGGATGCCGGCGGCCAGGCCCTGCGCGGCCGTGCCGATCCCGCCGTGGTGGACCAGGGCGGCGCAATCCGGAAGCAGCCGGCTGAACGGCACATAATCGACGTGGCGAACCTCGGGCGGCAAGTTTGCCGGCACGTGCTGGGCGTGCCGCGACAAAAGCACTCCCCGGCAACCCAGAATCCCGCACGTCCGCAGCGCCTCGGCGAAGAATCGCTCGCCGTGCCGCATCGCACTGCCCGGCGTGAAGGCAATGGGGGGTTGTCCCGCCATCAGGAACTTCTCGATGTCCGGATCGACGCCGATGACGTCGGACTCATCGTAAAGCGGAAAGCCGCTCAGGACCGTTTGCCGCGGCCAGTCCCGGGGCGGCGGGGCGAACCAATCGGGAAACAATCCGATCACGCGATCGGGGGAATGAACCCACCCGTTGAATAATCGTTTCACCGGCGGCAATCCCAATGATCGGCGAAAATCGTTCAGCGGCCCCGCCAGGGCGCGATCCATCACCAGCGCATCGACGGCCCAATAGACCAAACGATTCCACCATCCCGGCAAGCGCCCCGACACCGGCAACGGGGGAGTTTTTGCCGGGCTTTGCAAGCTGCGGAGGATGGCCGGCGAAAGATGAACGCTCACCGCCGGGATTCCCAAGGCCTCCTGAGCCACGCGCCCACCCAACACCAGCGAGGACAAAACTAAACCCGTCGCCCCACGCTGGTGATTTCGCTCGATGGCGTCGTAATATGGCTCAATCAGGTCGGCGACGGCTTCGGCCATGACCCCGAACCCCCGAACCGGGCGCCAAAGCTCGGGTCTTGCGGCGTGACGTTCAAATAACTCCACGCTTCCAACCGGTACAAATTGCAGGCCGAGCGAGTTGGCCAGCGTTTCGTACATGGCCGGAGCGATGATTCGCACATCGTGCCCGCGCCCGCGGAGCGTTTGGCCCATGGCAAGGAAGGGGTGGACATCGCCGTGGCTGCCCAGGGCGGCGATCAGGATGCGCAAGGCGGATTTCGGCATGACCGGCAGATGTCAGCGGACAGGTGATCCCGATTAGATAGCGGCCAGTAAATCCCGCCAGCGCCGGCGGTGGCCAACGTCGGCATTTTGGGCATCCAGTGCGGCGCCGACAAATTGCAGGAATTTACGCCTGCCATCCTCGCCAAACACGATCAGATGGTTTTCCAGGAATTGCATGAAGTCGGCGACGTAAATGTTTTGGCCGCTGCCGAATTCCTTATCGATCAGAGCCATAATGTCCGCCAGATCGCTCGGCACCGTTCCCCCCTGAACGATGAATATTGCCTCGGTTATCCCCTTCTCCCGCAACGCAGATAATTTCACCTGGACGTGAAGTAAGGCAAGCTGCCGATCCTTCACCTCGACAGCCTTGACGATTTTGCCATTCGCGGCCACGCATTCCAGATCGGCGGCGCTGCCCGTGCTGGCATCGGCAGCGTTGATATTGTTGCTGCGCACCGTGGGGAACTGTCCATATAATTCGCCGATGGCCCGAAACAGGGCGACGGCCACCGCTTGCAACCGGCTTCCGCCAGTACGCTCCTTGAGGTAGCCATGCACGCAACCAATCGCGGCGCCTTGGCTGACACGATTAGGCACCGGATACAGCACGCGAACCGTCGCCAGTCGGCCAAAGACGGCCATTAGGACGACCCGCAGAAGATCAACGGCCATCGCCGGATTTCCCTGGGCGTAATCCAAGACGCGGCAAAGGTCGTCGAATCCGTTCTTGTCCTTTTGCGCGGACCGCGCCTCCGGCACGATGGCCGGAATTCGCATGGGGTTATTGGCATAAGGCTCGGCCGATCCTCCCAAAACGTTTTCGGCTTTTCGCTCATCAGTTATTCGGCTTTCTACCGATCAAAGCGCGGCAGGTCATCGTAGGTCGGTCCGTACGAATCAAGGATTAACTTCACACATTTGCGCATTTGGGCCAGTCGCATAAGACGGACCAGATGTCCGCTATAGCCGTGATCGATCGCACACTCAAACAATTCTGTATAGTCCCCTCCGTCCGTGTCAGGCTCATCCACGTGCAGAATATACCCGGTTGGGTGCTTCCAGGTAATGATGCAGCCGCCTTTGTTAACGGGGTTGAGGGGATCGACTGCGGTACGCGCGGCGTCGGCACCAAGTAGCGTAATATCTGACTGCACGACATGGGCGGTGGCGACGACTAGGAACGCTTCGATCTCGGGGTTGGATGACTTCATGTCGGGCCTCGTAAGCTCTTGCGCTTGTTTGATCGAAATGCTAGGAGTTCTCCGCAATATTCATCACTATAAACCATTCCCCGACGGATCAGTTAGCGCCCAAAGGCCGTTGGCGTAAACGACGCGTCCCTCCTCCTTAAGACGCTGTTGCGCACTTCGCACGCCATGTTTCCATTTTTTGCCGAAGTGATGGCCGGCAATCACGCGATCAACTGAATCATCACAAAGATCCGGATGAATCTGCTGTATCAACGGATGTAGCTCTTTCGTGGCCATGGGTCCTCGACGAAGTAAATAAACCAATGTTTGCGTGAAAACCGCCGATGGCGTTCTTCCGGCTACGCGCAGTTGCACTAACATTTCGTCTGTTGTTTTGGACTCGCGAGCGAATTCAGCCGCGATTTTGCGGCGAACGCTCCGTAGAGATAGCCGATAAACGTCTCTTAACTTTGCGCTTATCGCAGCCAGCTCCCGCATCTCCGCCAGGCTAACGCTAACGCCGAGGGCGGCGTAATCCATTATGTCGCGTCGCACCTGTCTGACGACTTTCCGGTTGTCGATCACCACGCCGTATTCATAGTTCCGTTCGAGGCCGGAGGCTGTCAAATTTCCCGACGTAACCACCGCAACCGCATCGTCGGCCACATAGACCTTCGCATGCACACTTGGAAGAAAACAAATCGTTGTCCGCGGTATCTTTTCCGCGATATGCACCAAGGCTTCTGGATCAGTGGCGCCGGAGACCAGATTGTCGCGGGATAGGTCGACAAGTAATTGCACGCTAATCGCCTTGTCTCGATTGAGTGAACAGATCGTTTGTGTGAGGCGGGTCGCAGGCCCCATCCCGACGTAGGGTGACGAAACCAGCAAGCTGAGCGTTACTTGGCGCACAGTTTCGTCAAAGGTCGAAGTCCATGGCGATGATAGCAGCCTCATTGAAGCCCAGTTGGTACTCGCCTTTTCTTCATAGCGGTAGGCGAACTTAGCGTGCGGTGCAGAACGCCTCATAAAGCTGATGTCGGTCAGTCCATTGCATTGGCTCGCAGGGTTCCTCCCGAAGGACACGAAAGAAGTTAACTACTCCGCTGCCCAAGCCGTTATAGGTTTTGACGGGGGGCGGGCCTCGGCCGAGCGAGGTCGAAGTGCGCCCATCTGCGTTGCCGCAAGGCCGCTGTCCGCGGCGAATAGAGACGATTCAACGCGGATTTCTGAAGGAGTCCGAGACATTCTGCGCTCCCCAGTCGACATGACCGTAATTGCAATACGCCAACAAGTCAAAAGTTCCGATCTGACCCGCCGCCGGGCCGCCGACAATTCCATCATGGCCTCCCTTGCAAACGAATTGGGCCGTTCTTAGACTCTGCGGCCTTGTTTCCAATGCTCGGCGCTCTTTCTACTTTGCAGGCGGCCGCTGACACCGGTTCCACGAACTACCTCATCGAGCCGATGGTCATCCTTCTGCTTTGCGCGGCCGGGGGCGTGGCGACGGTGCTGCTCCTGCCCGGTCCCCGGCAATCTCCCAAGCTGGGCGGCGTGCTCCTGGCGGTGGCCGGGCTGGTGCTGGGGCTGATCGTTTTGCGATTCACCGCCGGACCCGCCAAATCCGACATCGGACCCTACTTTTGGATTTTCTCCGTGATCGCCCTGTCTGGCGCGGTGCGGGTGGTGACACATCCCCGGCCGGTTTACTCGGCCCTCTATTTTGTCATGACGGTTCTTGCCAGCGCGGGGCTGTTTATTCTGCTGTATGCCGAGTTCATGGCCGCGGCTCTGGTGCTGATTTACGCCGGGGCGATTCTGATCACCTACGTTTTCGTCATCATGCTGGCGGCGTCGGCGCAGAATCCGGACGACCGATCCCCGCTGGCGGGGTTGGCCGAGTGCGACACCGTCAGCCGCGAGCCTTTCCACGCCGCCTGCGTGGGATTTGCGATGATGGGCGTGCTGTTGTTCGTGATTTTCGACAAGGCGGAGCTGATTCCGCCGCCCAGTCCCCAACCGGCTGGCGTCCCCGTGATGCCCGAGGAACAGGTTCACGGCTCGACGCAATCGATCGGGCAGTATCTCTTTCAAAACCAGATGGTGAACCTGGAATTGGCCGGTCTGATTTTGACCGTCAGCATGGTGGGCGCCATCGTGATCGCCCGTCGCAGGGTTTCCGGGATTGACGACCGCTTTGAGCCGGCCTCCGAGACGATCTCGGCCACCGCCACGCCCGTCAACGACGATCCCCACAGCATTCCCGTGTATGGCACGACCAATCCCAGCCAAAAATCGTTTCCGGAGCATTGAGGATGCAATTCCTGGCGTTGCAACATTATCTGGCGGTTGGGGCGATCATGTTTGTGATCGGCCTGGTGGGTTTCGTCACCCGGCGCAACCTGATCGCTTTCAGCCGCTACAACGGCAATCTGGCCGGTCAGGCGTTTGTGATTTTCGTTCTGGTGATCGCCGCCTCCGAGGCGTCGTTGGCCCTGGGCCTGGTGGTTTTGCTTTTCAGGCAGAAGAACACCCTGGACGCCGAGGCTTGGCGCGATTTGAAGTGGTAAGTAAATGGACGCGCTTTTTGCCGTCAAATATTCTTATCTGATCCCGCTGCTGCCGCTCATCGGCGCGGCGATCGCCGGGCTTTTCGGCGCCAAAACCCTGCGCGGGCAGTCTCATTGGCCGATCTGGCTCGGCGTCGCGGTTAGCGCGCTCATGTCGCTGTCGCTTCTGTTCGGGATGCTTGGGCTTTGGCGCCACGGCAAGCCGCTCGCCGTTGCCGTCGATTGGTATACCTGGATCGAAGCCGGGTCCTTCAAGGCGACCGCCGGATGTTTTCTTGATTCCCTCGCCGCCGTCATGCTCTGCGTGGTGACGGGCGTCGGGTTTTTGATCACCGTCTTTTCCGCCGGATATATGAAGGGCGAAGCGGGATACTTCCGCTTCTTCGCCTATCTTGGCCTGTTCATCTTCTCTATGACCTGCCTGGTGATGGGCAACAATTTCATCATGCTCTACCTGGGCTGGGAGGGCGTGGGGCTTTGTTCGTATCTGCTGATCGGCTACTACTACGAAAGGCCCTCGGCCGTCGCGGCGGCCAAGAAGGCCTTCCTGGTCAACCGCATCGGGGATTTCGGCTTCGGCCTGGGCATCATGCTGATTTTCCTGACCTTCGGCACGGTCAGCTACTTTGGCGCCGGCGTCGGCACGCATACCGGCGTGCTGGAACTGGCGACGTTGCCCCTCGATCAGCTTTGGCAAATGCCCGGCGTGAACGCGGCCTGGGTTCCGGCGGCGATGCAATGGATTCCGTTCCTCCTGATGCTCGGCGCCTTCGGAAAGTCGGCGCAGTTTCCCCTGTACGTCTGGTTGCCCGATGCCATGGAAGGCCCCACCCCCGTCTCGGCGTTGATCCACGCCGCCACCATGGTCACCGCCGGCGTCTATATGATCGCGCGCTGCGGAACGTTGTTTGTCTCCAATGGGGCGGCGATGACGACCGTGGCGTGCATCGGGGCGTTCACCGCGCTCCTGGCCGCCACCATCGCCCTGCGGCAATTCGACCTAAAAAGGGTTTTCGCCTACAGCACCATCAGCCAGCTTGGTTACATGTTCGTCGCCGTCGGTTGCTTCGCCCCCGTCGCCGGGATGTTCCACCTCGTCACCCACGCATTTTTCAAGGCGCTTCTATTCCTCAGTTCCGGCGTCGTCATGCACGCCATGTATGGCGAGTTGGACATGCGGAAAATGTCCGGCCTCAAAGCCGTCCTGCCCAAGACTCGCTGGCTCATGCTCGTGGGCTGCCTTGCCTTGGCGGGATGCCCCTTTTTCAGCGGGTTTTTCTCCAAGGACGAAATTGTCGCCGCCGCCTTCTCCCGCAATTGGGCTTTGGGCGCCCTGATGCTATTCACGGCCTTTTTGACCGCATACTACACGTTCCGCCTTTATTTCCAGGTTTTCGAAGGCCCGCTGGTCACTGTGCCGCCCCCGCCAACCGATGCCCACGACTCGCATACACAGGATCACGAGCATCACAATCCCGAGCCGCCGCTCATGATTGTCCCGCTCGTGCTGTTGGCGATCGGCGCTCTTTTTGCCGGCTACTTCAATTTCCCCGGTCCGCATCTCGGCGCATTCCTCGGTCAAAGTCCGTCTCTGAGCGCCGCCTACGACATGGCAAAAGCCCTGCCCGCGCCCCACGAAGAACTCGCAAGGTACATGGGTCAATCCGCCCAATCCGAAGGCTTCAGCTTGCTGATGATCCTCAGCGGGTTGATTTCCCTCGCGGGCATCGGCCTGGCGTTCCTGCTGCATCTAAAAGATCGCGCCCGCGGCGATGAACTCGCCGAGCAGTTCGCACCCCTGACGCGCGTTCTGGAAGCCAAATACTGGGTGGACGAGATTTATCAGGGCTTCATCGTTACGCCGCTCCGGCTGCTGGGCGAGTTTTGCTACAACTTTGACCGTTGGATCGTGGACATGCTGGTCAACATGGTGGGATGGATCTGCCAGTTGGTCGGGTATCTGCTGAAATTCACGACCCAGCGAGGCTACCTCCAGGGCTACGGCGCGGCGATGCTTCTGGGCCTGGCCGCGATTCTGCTTTTTGTTTTCATGCACTAAATGAATCCTTTGCTGATCATTCTCCTCCTGGTTCCCGCCGCCGGCGCCATCATCGGCGCTCTGTTGCCCATTGCCGCGGCGCGGTCGTGGGCCTTGCTCATCAGCCTGGCCACGCTGCTGGTTTCCATCGTCATCGCCTGCCAATTCCAGTTCGATTATTCGGGATTTCAATTTTGCTTCGATAACGCCAACCTGGCCTTGCCATTCCACGCATCCTTTTCATTGGGGATTGATTCGATCTCGCTCTGGCTGGTGCTGCTGACGGCGTTGCTGATGCCGCTGTCGATCGCCGCCAGCTTTGAAAGCATCCAGGACCGGCCGCGGGAATATTACTCGTGGATGCTGCTTCTGCTGGCGGCGATGCTGGGGGTGTTCGTGGCGCGGGACCTGCTGGTGTTCTACGTGTTCTTCGAGCTGACGCTGGTTCCGATGTTCTTCATCATCGGAATCTGGGGCGGCCCGCAACGCCGCGAGGCCGCCGGAAAGTTCTTCCTCTTCACCTTCGCCGGCTCGGTCTTTACCCTCGCCGCCGCCATTTATCTCGGATACCACGCCGGGACCTTCGACATCGCTTCCGTCGTCCAATACGCCCGAACTTCCCTCACCGACCAGCAGCGATTCTGGGTCTTGCTGGCATTTCTCGCCGGGTTCGCCGTCAAGGTGCCGCTGTTTCCCCTGCACACCTGGCTGCCCCTGGCCCACACCGAAGCGCCCACCGCCGGCAGCGTCATCCTCGCCGGCGTTTTGCTCAAACTCGGCACCTATGGCCTGATCCGCCTGGCCGTGCCCATCGGGTTGCTCACCGCCGATTCCATTGCTTTCCCACGCCTGATCCATTTCCTCGGCTGTGTCTGCGTCATCGGCGTCATCTACGGCGCACTGGTCGCTTGGGTGCAGCAGGACATCAAAAAGCTCGTCGCCTACAGCTCCGTCTCGCACCTCGGATTCTGCGTCCTGGGCATGATCGCCCTCAACACCTGGGGCCTGGAAGGCTCCGTCCTCTACATGATCAATCACGGCCTGAGCACCGGAGCGATGTTCCTCGTCGTCGGCATGATCTACGACCGGTATCACACCCGCGACATCAATCAGCTTTCCGGCCTGGCGCGGCGAATGCCCATCATGGCCTTCTTCTTCGTCTTTTTCACCCTCGCCAGCATCGGCCTTCCCGGCCTCAACGGATTCGTCAGTGAATTCCTCACCATCCTCGGCGCGTTCACCTCGCCCTACCTGGGCGTTGGTTTCGGAGCCTTCGCCGCGCTGGGAATTATCCTGGGCGCGGTTTACATGCTGCACATGGTCGCCCGCGTCATCTTCGGACCCCTGAAAACCCCCGAAGTTCACGGCGAGCACGGCGAATCACATTTGCCTCCGGATATCAACGGGCGCGAAATCGCGATTTTAGTTCCCCTGGCTCTGGTGGTGATTTACCTGGGCGTTTATCCCGCGGGCGTGCTGCGTTCCATGAACGATCCCTTCGATAGGATGCGCCAGCCCATCGATACGGCCAATGCACGCCTGATTCACGTTGATCCCCGCGTGGCCCTCCTGAAATCGGAAGAAACTCTGGTGATGAAGCCATGAGCGAACTGCTTGGAGCCATGTTTCCGGAACTCGTGCTTTGCACGGCCGCCTGCGTGCTTCTGCTCATGGGCGTGTCGATGAAATCCGCGACGCGCCGCGCGGCGCCGGTGCTGGCGATCCTCGCACTTCTCATCGCCGGGTTCTCCCAGCTTTCGATGGTTGCCGGCAACGCGCCCCGATTCGATCTGCGCTGGAATACCGTCCGGGTTTTCGAATTTGCCAGATACGTCAAGCTCCTTGCCTCCGGGATCGGCGTCCTGCTGGTCTTGCTCGCCTGGCCCAGCGACCCCGAAGGCGCCGGCGGGCCGGCTCACCATTTCGGACAGGAAGCCGCCGAGTTCTTCGCCCTGATGCTCCTGTCCATCGCCGGCATCTTCATCGTCGCCGGCGCTAATGACATTATTCTGCTCTTCCTCGGCATCGAATTGGCCAGCATTCCAACCTACGTCATGGTCGTCATCTCCCGGCCGCTGGCCGTGGCGCAGGAAGCCGGCGTTAAATACTTCTTCCTGGGCGCCATGGCCGCGGCACTGATGCTCTTCGGCTTCAGCTATCTCTATGGAACCACCGGCACCACCCGCCTCGACCTGATCGCCGAACGCGCCGCGCCGATCCTCGGCCTTTCCCCCTGGCAAATCCTCGCCGTGGTCCTGCTCATTGCCGGATTCGCCTTCAAAATGGCGGTCGTCCCGCTTCACTTTTACGCCGGCGACGTCTATCAGGGCGCGGCCACGCCCGTCACCGCTTTCCTCAGTTTCGTCCCCAAAATCACCGGCTTCGTCGCGCTGCTCAAAGTCCTCTTCGCCGTGACCGGCGGAACCTGGCACGCCGCGCCCCAGATCGTCAAACTTTTGTGGGTCCTGGCGGCGCTGACCATGACCGTCGGCAACGTGCTCGGACTCGTCCAGATCAACGTCAAACGCGTCCTGGCATACAGCTCCATCGCCCACAGCGGATACATGCTCGTCGGCGTCACCGCATTGCTCAGCACCCGCAATTACGACATCCAGATGTCCGCCTTGCAGGGCGTGCTGTTTTATCTCACGGCCTACGGATTGATGAACGTCGCCGCCTTCGGCGTGCTGATCCTCCTTCCCAGCCGGTCCAATCAGCCCGCCACCAGCGCCGAAACCTTCGACGATCTCGCCGGCCTGGGACGCGAGCACACCCTGCTTGGCCTGGCGATGGCCGTCAGTTGTTTCAGCCTGATCGGCCTGCCGCTGACCATCGGGTTCTTCGGAAAACTGCTCCTGATCCTGCCGGCATGGAAAGCGAACCTGACTTGGCTGGTGGTCATCCTGGTCGTCAACGCCGCCATCAGCGCCGGGTATTACCTTCGGATCGTCGGCGCCTTGTTCCTCGGTTCCGAGACGCCGGGACCGAAATTCCAGCAGCAGCCCCGGCAGCAAACGCCGATCCATCATCCCCTGCCCGTGCTGGTTGCCGTGAGCGTATCGATGGTTGCCGTGCTATGGCTCGGCACCGTCTGGCCGGCGACCACCCGCCTTCTCAACCGCACCGCCGCCGCCGCCCAATTCGAGCCGCCCTTCAGGGCCTCCGTCGCTTCGGCGGCTCAGAAGTAAACTGGGTGCATCTGATTTTCATCTATGGCAAAACATCTTCTCCGCGATCTCTGCGGTTCAATTACGTTCTGGAAATGAACGACTTGCGGCATAGAGCACGTTGCAAGTCGGTGTACACCGGTCAAAATCCACCCGCGCCAATTCTGCCCGGAACGCCCACGGCGCTGCCGTGGGTCTTTCTTCGTCAAAGTGTACATCCACCTGCAACCCGCTCTAGATGAAAAATCTTCGGTACTCCGGGAGAAGCTCAGGGTGAGGGCCGGACCGCGGTTTGGCCTCGCTCATCCAACGGACTTCGCAAAATTTTCCACGCATCCGACTTATCAAATCGCAGTTGATTCGCCGGCAGATCAGGGTTGTTCGCATCCGACAGCCTCGTGGAGCCTGGGTCGTCGATCCAGCCCGCTTCCTGCACCCGCTCCAGCCGCGCCACCAATTTCGGGTCGGAATTCTGTGTGCAGAAATCCCGGTCCCAAAGCAAAAGAACCCCGGCCGGCGGATGGTCGATCGCCTCCGGCGTCCATGGCTCCACCCGCCCTCGGTCCCATGGGCTGGCGTTCAGGTAAAAGAATATCCCCGGATGGTTCGACATGATCCGAGGATAGCGGCTCCTCAGCCGGCTGTGCTCATACCATTGGACAACCTTCTCCGCCTGGTTCCAGTTGGCGGACTGTTTCACCGGCAAAAATGGATAACACCAGTTCACCAGCCCCGGCGTCACGACGGCCAGCGCGGCCCACGATACCGCACCGGGCCAGTGAAATCGCGAAAATACCCATTCCCATCCGCGCGCGCTCAGGCATCCCCACAGCGGCGCCACGATCAGCAGATATCGCGGCGACCCGCTGCTGGAAAATTTCCCCAGCCAGTGCAGCAGGCTGTGGCCGATCAGCACTGCCAGCGGCAACCCGGCGATCAGCAAATCAACCCGCCTGCGATGTTCCTTCAATCCCGCCGCCGGACTCGCCGAACGCAGGCTCAGCCACGTTCCGATCCACATCGCCGCAAACGCGAACGGTCCCACCACCACCGGAAGGGTTGCCAGGAAATAAACGATCGGCCCGCGCGGGTATTCGCTCCCCTGTTCGTACGGCCAATGATCCATCAGCCAGCGCCACCACGGCCGGTCGGCCGGACCGGCCAGTTCGTGCCCCGCGAGGCTCCATGCGATGACTCCCGCCGGGAGAATCAGCAGCGGCAGCCATTTCCGATGCGCCGCCAGCGCGACGGCCGCCAGCAAGAGAAAGACGAATCCCTCCGGCCGGCCGAGCGGGGCGATCCCGGCCAGAATCGCCATCGCCCACCATTGCCGCCGTTGATAGCCGATGAATGCCAAGCCCAGAACCAGCGCGAACGGCAATTCCGTCAATTCCGAAAAAGAGTGCAGAAACAGCAACGGTTGGCCCAGGGTGAAAATCAGCGCCAGCACCGGCCGCGGATATCCCTGCCCCCGGGCGATTTCCGCCGCCACCAGCGCGCATCCGATCGCCGCCAGCAGGCTGGTCATTCGCACCGCGATCAATCCGCCCACCCTCGCCGGCACGGCGAACAGCGCCGTGCACAGCGGCCGGCCCCAGATATCCACAAAACAATTCGGCTGCTCAAACGCGTGCCGCGCGAACAGGTAATGCGTGGCCCCGTCGGACTCGATGAACCCCCGCGATGTCACCGCCGCCGCTATCGAGCAGAGGGCGAACGCCGAGATGGCGATGAGAAAGGTGCGGGAACTTTTGGCGGAGATGGGCACGCTTGGAAATCCGAAATTCGAAATTCGAGTTTCCGCGCGGCGGCGCCGGTTCATTTGATCGCCACTTCCCTCCCCGCCTTGGCCGCCCGGTACACGCCGTCTAGGATTTTCTGCACGGCCAATCCCGCTTCCCCCGGTGCCTTCAGCGGCGAATCCTTCAGGCAGCCATCCACGAAGTTCCGCAGCTTCAGCGAAAACAGGTACGTGAAATCCGTCTTGCTCCCCACGAACGCGGGAGATTCGTTGACCATCGTCCCGGCCCGGTCCGTGAAGATCATCGGCGGGTCCCACTGGCATCCGCCCTTGTCCCCGACCACCGTGAAATTCCAAACGTCCTCCTTGATGTGCCCCGCGAACATCGACTCGATCTGAAGGATCGCGCCGTTCTCGAACCGAATCTGGCCGATCGCCAGGTCCTCCACCGTGTACGTCTTGTAATCCCAGTAGGGCCATTGGCAAACCACGTCGGATTTCTTGTCGCCCAGGTACGTCCAGGTGTTCCCGGTGGCCGCCACCGGGTTGGGCGAGCCGACGAGGTAATGCGCCATCTCAATGACATGAACGCCGATGTCGATCATTGGCCCGCCGCCCTGGAGTTGCTTCTGACCGAAAACGCCCCAGTTGGGAATCCCCCGACGCCGCAGCGCCTGGCATTTGACGAACATCACATTTCCGAATCGCCCGTCCTCCCGAGCGCGCAACAGAAAATCCGTGTTCGGGTGATACCGATATTGGAATCCCACCGCCAGCTTCCTCTTGTTCTCTTTGCTGGCCTCCACCATCTTCCGGCATTCGTCCGGATTCATCGCCATTGGCTTTTCGACGATCACGTGGCATCCCGCGTTCGCCGCGTCGATCGCCGGCGCCGCGTGCACGCCGTTGGGCGTGCAAATGTTCACCGCATCCGGCTTGATTTCCTTGAGCATCTTCTTCCAGTCGGCGTACAGTTTTTTGAAGCCGTATTTTTCCTCCATTACTTTCAGTCGTTCGGGCTTGATATCCACGCCGGCGACCAATTCCACGTCGGGAAACCCCTGGAGCACGCGGATATGCGTTTCGCTGATCCCCCCGCACCCAATGATCGCCATCCGCAGCTTTTTCCCGCCGTATTCGCTCTTGGTTTCGCTTGCGAATGATTCGGTGGACACGCTTTTCTCGGACATCGCAGCAGTTCCTTTCTAATGGATAGTGGATAATGGAAAATGGATAATGATTAATTACCCTCGAGTTTGCCAAGTTCTCTCTGTGCTTCCGCCAACTGATCCTTCGTTTGCTGCACCAGATGCGCCGGGGCCTTGGAAATATACGCCTCGTTTGCCAGCCGGCCTTTGAGCGTTTGAATCTGGCGAGTTAACTCGTCTTTTCGTTTGCCGGTCCGCTGCAATTCGGTGTTCTGATCCTGCAAGCCTTCGACGAATATATCACAACCAGAAGCCGTCGCCCGTACCGCGCCGGGGACGGGCGGCAAGTTGGGCGAAACGTCCTTCAGCCGGCACGTCGCCAAAAGCTCGACGATCCCGCGATTTGATTCGAGGTTGCTGAAAGAATCGCCCGGCACAAGGATCGACACATCGACGCTCTTTTTCACATCCACCTTGTAATCGTTGCGCAGCTTGCGGATGGCGGAAATGATTTCCTGGATTGCCGGGAACACGGACTCGGCCTCATCATCGAGTTTTCCCTCCGCCGGCCAGCCGGCGAGAATCAGCCGTTTGCTAGAGGGACACTCGATCTTTCCCGGCAATCCGCGCTGGGGCCGGACTTCGTTCAGCCGCCACCACATTGTTTCGGTGATGAACGGAACCATCGGGTGCAACAGCCGCAACGCCCCGTCCAGCACGGCCGCCAGCACATTCGCCGTCTGCCCCGCCCGCGCTGGGTCTTTCATCGCCGGCTTGGACGCCTCGACGTACCAATCACAAAAATCGTTCCAGAAAAAGTCGTAACATAGTTTGGCATATTGATCGAACCGATACGCCGCCAGGGCCGCATCCGCCTCTTTGACCGTTCGGTTGAACCGCGACACGATCCACCGGTCGGCCAGCGACCATTTGCTCTCATTCACCGGCTCCGCCGCGACGTTGGCCAGATTGGCGATCGCGAAGAAATTCCCGACGTTCCAAATCTTGTTGCAGAAATTCCGCCCGATGTCGAATTTGTCGGAAGTATTCTTCCCCTGCGCATTCTTCTTAACCGGCAATCGCACGTCCTGCGTTTCGGTCGCCATGTGTGTGAGCGTGAACCGCAGGGCATCCGCTCCGTGCGTTTCGATGACGTCCACCGGATCGACGCCGTTCCCCTTGGATTTGCTCATCCGCTCGCCATGCCCGTCGAGGATGGTGGTGTGAATGTAGACGTGGTAGAAGGGGATGCCCAGCGAACCCCCGCAGAGCGGGGGGCTAATGGATGACAATTGCGGTCGATTCCCCTCCATTAGCCCCCCGCTCTGCGGGGGTGTTTCTTTCCCCATGTTATACATCCCCAACATGACCATCCGCGCCACCCACAGCGTGATGATTTCCCGCGAAGTCACCAGCACGCTCCCCGGATACCATTTCCGCAACTCCGGCGTATCCTCCGGCCACCCCAGCGTGCTGTGCGGCCAAAGGCCGGAGGAGAACCAGGTGTCGAGAACGTCGGGGTCTTGAGCGAAGCCACTTGCTTCTAATAACAGTTCCGCTTGACGACCATCTGGCGGCACACACACAAACATTTGAGGTCTCTCATCGACCTTTGCAAAGCCGACCGCACACGTAACACCGCTGAGTGTAAGCCGGACTGGCACTGATCTGACGTCATAATTCGGCGTCCAGAGTTCGCCACCATCCGTCAATCTACTCGAATCTCCTAGCCACACCGGAATCCGATGTCCCCACCAAAGCTGCCGGGAAATCGGCCAATCACGTTTTTCACCGAGCCAACTCAAATACTGTTGTGCATGGCGTTCAGGAAAGAATTTGATGATGCCATCGCGTACGACTTGGAGCGCCGGATCGGCCAGCGGAGCCATTGTCACAAACCATTGATCGGACTCATAGGGTTCAACCGGGGTCTTCGAGCGATCTGAGTGACCTATTTGTGATTCATAAGGCTCAACTTTTTCTAACAAATTGAGTTTATCTAAATCTGCGACAATTTTTGTTCTCGCAGCTTCGCGTTTCATCCCCTTGTAGGAGCCCGCTTGGTCATTAAGCGTTCCGTCTGGATTCAAAATATTAATTTTCTTAATCTCGTCAGTTCTGCCCAAGTGACGTTCCCAAGCTGCTCGATCGTTGTGATCGTGGGCGGGCGTGACTTTTACCACGCCGCTTCCGAATTTCGGATCGACCAGGATATCATCCGTGATGATCGGGATTTTCCGGCCGGTCAGGGGCAATTCGACGCTTTTCCCGATGGCCCAATTCCATCGCGAATCCTGCGAATGCACGGCCACGGCCGTGTCACCCAGCATCGTCTCCGGCCGCGTCGTGGCCACCACCATCGACTTATCCGTCCCCTCGATTGGGTAACGGATGTGCCACATACTCGTCTTTACGGTTTCGTGATAAATTTCGTCATCCGAGATGGAAGTTTGCAGATGCACGTCCCAATTCACGAGCCGTTTGCCGCGGTAGATGAGTCCGTCTTTGAACAATTTGAAGAACGTTTCGCGCACCGCGCGGGCGCACTGCTCATCCAGCGTGAACCGCGAGCGGTCCCAATCGCAGGAGCAGCCCATTCTCTTGAGCTGTTCCAGGATTCGGTCGCCGAACTGTTTTTTCCAATCCCAGATTCGCTGCACGAGCGCTTCGCGGCCAAGGTCGTGGCGGGTTTTGTTCTCCTTTTCCTTGAGTTGTTTTTCGACCACCGCTTGCGTGGCGATGCCCGCATGGTCGATCCCGGGAATCCAGACCGCATTGAATCCCCGCATCCGATGTACGCGGATGAGAATATCCTGAAGCGTATTATTGATCGCATGGCCCAGATGCAGCGCCCCCGTGACGTTAGGCGGGGGGATGACGATGCAATACGGCTCGCCGGGCGAGGCCGGGTCGGCCGCGAAGCACCGCTCCTCGATCCAGACCCGATTGGCCTGCGCTTCGATGGACGCCGGGTCATAGGTTTTGGGGATTTCTCCGCTCATAATCAGGCGTGGATAGTAAGCGCCCGTGGGGCTTTTGTCATTGGGCATTAGTCATTTGTCATTGGTCATTTGCACGATCCCTCAGAATCGGCGAGCCCAATGACAAATGACAAATGACAAGTGACCAATGACGAATTTTGCTTTTTCTTCCCGTCGTCCTACTCTATTGGTCAATGATTGTTCTGATCGACAACTACGATTCCTTCACCTACAACCTGGTTCAGAAGCTGGGGGAGGTGGACCCAAGCCGGGAAACCCGCGTTTTCCGCAACGACAAGGTGACGCTGGACGAAATCGAGGCCCTTTCGCCGACGCACGTCGTGATTTCCCCGGGTCCGTGTACGCCCAGGGAGGGCGGGATCAGCAACGACATCATTCGTCATTTCGGACCGAAGTTGCCGGTGCTGGGGGTTTGTCTGGGTCATCAGTGCATCGGCTTCGTCAGCGGCGCGATTGTCGAGCGGGCCGCCCGGCTCATGCACGGAAAGACCGACCAAATCCATCACGACGGCAAAACCATTTATGCGGGGATGCCCAACCCATTCACGGCCACGCGCTACCACAGCCTCATCATTCGCAACGGCACTCTCCCGCCGGAATATGAGGTCAGCAGTTGGACCGATCACGACGAGATCATGGGCGTTCGCCACAAAACCTGGCCGTTGGAAGGCGTGCAGTTTCATCCGGAAAGTTTCCTGACCGAGCAGGGCGAACGGCTGCTGGCGAATTTCCTGAAGAAGTGAATTCGCACGCCTTGGATACGGATTCACCGCGAAGGCGCGAAGGACGCGAAGTTACGCGAAGAAGAAAGCAAGATTTGATTTTGACCTTCGCGTAACTTCGCGTCCTTCGCGCCTTCGCGGTAAAGTTTTTCAGGGCGTCTTCGCCCCGCCCGTTGACGAAATCCTCGCGGGCGTTCTAATCATGCCGGCATGGGAAGGACCCGAATGGAACTGGACAGACTCTATAACGAAGACTGCATCGCCGGAATGTCGCGCATTCCCAAGGGCAGCATCGATCAGGCCTTTGCCGATCCCCCCATCAACATCGGCTACAAATACGACGTCTACGAAGACCGCCGCGCCGCCGACGAATATCTGGCCTGGACCAGGAATTGGGGCAAGGAACTGGTGGCCACGCTCAAGCCGACCGGCACTTTCTGGCTTGCCATCGGCGACGATTTCGCCGCCGAACTCAAACTGATCTTCCAGCGGGAATTGGGACTTTTCTGCCGCAGTTGGGTCATCTGGTATTACACCTTCGGCGTCAACTGCAAGTACAAATTCAGCCGCAGCCACACCCATTTGTTCCACTTCGTCAAGGATGCGAAGACTTTCACGTTTAACACTGCCGCCCTCCGCGTTCCCTCCGCGCGGCAATTGGTTTACGCCGACGCGCGCGCGGATTCCCGCGGCCGATTGCCCGATGACACCTGGGTTTTGCGCCCGCAGGATGTCCCCGACAGTTTTACGCCTGAAGAAAGCGTGTGGCACTTCCCTCGCGTCTGTGGCACGTTCAAAGAGCGGGCCGGGTGGCACGGTTGCCAAATGCCCGAGCAACTGCTTGGCCGGATTATCGCGGGTTGCTCCAATCCCGGCGACACCGTTTTGGACCCCTTCGGCGGAAGTGGTACTTCGCTGGTGGTCGCGAAGAAGTTGGGTCGCCATTTTATCGGCTTCGAACTCTCAAAAAATTACGCCAAGCAAATCCACGCCCGCCTCACTGCTGCGAGGCCCGATGACCCCCTCTCAGGTACGGAGAATTCCAGGTCCAAAGCTCCTCCAACCATCAAGGGAAAGCGCAGGAAAGGCGTCACTTTGCCCGCTCCCGCTGTTCCCATTGCGGTGGGAGCGGCTAATTCGCGGGCGAAACGGGTGCTTGCCGAAACTTTGTTCCTCGATGCCCACGTTGCCTCCCAGCCCGCCAATCGTCCGGTATGATTCCGCCATGCCGGCAAAACCAACCGTTCACCAGACTCGCTCCATTTGGGAGAATATCGCCTCCTGGTGGGACCAGCAGATCGGCGAAGGCAACGAGTTTCAAAAACTACTCATCATGCCGGCGACGGATCGACTGCTCGATCCTCGAGCGGGGGAAACGATTCTCGACCTGGCATGCGGGAACGGGAATTACTCGCGCGTGCTGGGCCGCCGGGGCGTACGGGTGGTCGCCTGCGACTTTGCGGAGAACTTTCTTCAGTGCGCGCGCAAGCGAACGAGCGCCCAGGATGGCGACATCGAATATCGGCGGATCGACGTGGCCGACGCGGCCGAGCTGATGTCGCTGGGGGACGGGCGGTTCGACGCGGCGGTTTGCAGCATGGCCATGATGGACATCATCGACATCGTGCCCCTGCTCCAATCCCTGCCGAAGTTGCTGAAGCGCGCGGGGCGGTTCGTCTTTTCCTTGCCCCATCCCTGTTTCAGTTCCAACGACATGAAATTCACGGCCGATCTGGAGGTGCGGGGCGACCAGGCCCAGCAGGTGTTCGCCGTGGAGGTCCGGAAATATTTGACGCCCCAGGCGGCCAAGAGCGTGGGGATCATCAATCAGCCGGAGGCGCACTATTTTTTCCATCGCCCGCTGTCGGCGGTGCTGGGGTCGTGTTTTTCGGCGGGGTGGGTGATGGATGGCCTGGAGGAGCCGGCCTATCCGGCGGGCGGCGGCGCGAAAAATCCCTTTTCGTGGGCCAAACGCCCGGAGATTCCGGCGGCGATCGTGGTGCGCGTCAGAGCGCCATCCGCCGCTCGCGCCGAATAATGCGCCGTCAATTCGGCCCGAGCGTTCGATTTGCCAGCGCTTTGCGGATTCGGATCATCAGGTCTTCGAATCCGAACGTGGCTTTGGAGACGATCGCTTCGACGCCCAGTTCACGGGCGCGGGCGACGAGTTTGTTGCTGTCGCGCGGGCCGGTCAGGACGATGATGGGGATTTGTTCCCATTGCGGATGGCGGCGAATCATGCGGAGCAGTTGGATGCCGTCCATTTCCGGCATCATCAAATCGAGAAGGACCAGGTCGGGTTTCCGGGAATAGAGCGTGGCGTAGGCCTCCTTGCCGCTGGAGGCGCCGATGGTTTGGAAGCCTTCGACTTCGAGGAGTCGGGCGACGGTCTCGCGCTCCAACGCGGTGTCGTCAACGACCAGAATGAGGGACATGGGCAACACCTTCCATGGCTTATGCGAATAATTTGCATTCTGTCCACGGCCGCGTCAATAGCTTGCCACATTGTGAAGGAATTGTACAATCCCCCGGCTCCTACAAGGGATGGTGCATGCCAGCTACCGGAAAAGTCACCCAGGTGATCGGCTCGACTTTCGACGCCGAGTTCCCCGAACACCAGCTTCCTCAGATTTACAACGCGCTGAACATCGACAAGTCGGATCAGGGGCAAACCCCGACCCGCCTCGTGGGCGAAGTCCAGCAGCACCTCGGCGGCGGGAGAGTGCGCGCGGTGGCGCTGGGGAGCACGGACGGCCTTCGACGCGGGACCGCTTGCGTGGACACCGGCTCGTCTCTCACCGTTCCCGTGGGCAAGGAAACCCTGGGGCGGGTCTTCAATCTCCTCGGAGAGCCCATCGACAATCGCGGGCCGGTGAACATACCCGAGCGCCGGCCCATCCATCGCGATCCGCCCCCATTCGTCGATCTCACTCCCAAGGCCGAGGTCTTCGAGACCGGCATCAAGGTGATCGATCTGCTGACCCCATTTTTGCGCGGCGGAAAATCGGGCCTGTTCGGCGGGGCCGGGCTGGGCAAAACGGTGGTCATCCAGGAATTGATCGCCCGAATCGCCCAGCAGCACGGCGGATATTCCGTCTTCGCCGGCGTCGGCGAACGCACGCGCGAGGGGACCGATCTCTGGCTGGAAATGCAGGAGGCCCAGATCGGCACCACCGGCAAGCACGTCATCGATCAGACCGTGATGGTCTTCGGCCAGATGAACGAGCCGCCGGGCGCTCGCTTGCGCGTCGCCCTGAGCGCGCTCACCATGGCCGAATATTTCCGCGATGAAACCGGCGCCGACACCCTTCTGTTCATCGATAACATCTTCCGCTTCACGCAGGCCGGTTCGGAAGTGTCGGCCCTGCTGGGCCGCATGCCCAGCGCCGTCGGATATCAGCCGACCCTGGCGACCGAAATGGGCGAATTGCAGGAGCGGATCACCAGCACCAAACACGGCGCCATCACCTCCGTGCAGGCCGTCTACGTCCCCGCCGACGACCCGACCGACCCCGCCCCGGCCAACGCCTTCGCCCACCTCGACGCCTTCATCTACCTCGAGCGTTCCATCGCCTCGAAAGGAATTTATCCGGCCGTGGACCCGCTGGCCTCGGCCAGCCGGGCGCTGGACCCCCAGATCGTCGGCGAGGATCACTATCGTATCGCCCGCAAGGTGCAGAACATGCTCCAGCGCTACCGCGATTTGCAGGACATCATCGCCATCCTGGGCGTCGACGAACTGAGCGAAGAGGACAAGCTGATCGTCAGCCGCGCGCGCAAGATCGAACGTTTCTTCAGCCAGCCGTTCTTCGTGGCCGAGCAGTTCACCGGCAAGAAGGGCATTTACACCAAGATTGCCGACAATCTCAAGAGTTTCGACGACATCTGCAACGGCAAGGCCGACGATCTACCGGAGCAGGCTTTCCTGTACGTCGGCAACCTGGACGACGTGCGGGCGCGGGCCAAGGAAATGGCGAAGTAGCGCGGATCGCCCCGACAACTACAATTTCAATCCCTCTGAAAATAATCCCGCACAAGATCCGCATCCGCATCAGGGACGCGGCCGGAGTTGATGGAGTTCTCGGCCGCCGCGGCGTCGGCGGGCCAGCCGGGCGTCGTCCAGGGGGCGGGGTGTGCGGTGGCGGATGCCGATGCGGCAACGGTTGAATTCGTGTCGCCCGCGGCGCTGGCTCCGCGGTCGGATCGGCCGGACCCGGCGGCAACGCCGCCGGCGTGGGAAATATCGCCGCTGGCATTGTGAGCTTGCGGCCATTCAGGGGAAGGCCTTGGTGTAGGGGTCACGGCGACGCCATTTCCTGGCGATGAACTTGTTCCGGATAAAGAATGCGATTGCGGATTTTGCCGGGGAATCGCGCCGCCGGTGGAATCATCGGAACGGTTTTGCGGGAAGCCGCGATTGGAATCATCGTCGGCGCCGCCGGGGCCTGGGGGGCGAGCGGCGGTTAATGCGGGTTCTCCAGTAATATTTGTCGCGGCCGCGTCGGGGGCCTGGGACGAATCGGCCGGAACGTAAGCCAGGGCTGAGGATGAAGCGGCGGTCACGTCGCCGGGTCGGGCGGTCAATGCGGCGAAGGTGACAAGCAGTGCGCCGAGGATTCCGACTCCGGCCCAGGCGCGCAGACCCAGCCGACTGACGATGACGGCCGAGGGATTTAGTTTTAGCGTTCGGCATTGGTTCTCGGCGAAGGCGGCCACGGATTCTCGCCAGGCGGATTCCGCGCGGAAGGCTTTGCCTCCTCCGCCGCTGCCCGCCATTTGCACGATGGTTCCGAGCAAATCGTCCAGGTTGAGTTGCCGGTCCGCTTCGACCGCGGCTTGGAGAATTGTGGGGCGGCGGGAGATTCCCCAGATCAGTCCGCACAGGATTCCCAGCAGAAAAAGAGCCCAGACTATCGGCAACGCCGATTGGCCTCGCCACCACGCCAGCGGCACCAGTGCCAAGCCTGCCGCCGAGGCGATGGCCGTTGCAACCGCCACGGATTCGGCGATACGAATCAGCAGAATTCGCCGCCGCACGGCGAAGATGAATTTGCCGGTCAAGGGAGCAAGGGGTTTCACGACTGGCTCGGCCGCTTTTTCAGTTCCCAAACCGTTTCCTCAACGCAATGCAGGTGCGGGTTGATGGCCAGGGCCTTTTCGTAACATTCGATCGCGGGCGGGATTTGTTCCAGATGGGCATGACAATGGCCCATTCCCGCCCACGCGCCGAAATGGCACGGCATGCGACGAATAGCCCTGCGGCAATCGGCGATGCTGAGTTGGTAATCCTCCGACAGGTAATAAGCGATGGCCCGCTGGTTATACGCCTCGGCGAAATCGGGGTCGGTGTGGATCGCCTGGCTGAAAAGTTCGATCGCTCGCGTGATATTCCGCCTGTTGAGCGATTCGGCCCCGCGGCACACAAGCTGGTTGGCCTCCGGCGTCTTGCCGCTCCGAAACCAGATCGCCCAAAGCGCGTGTTCGGCCAGTTCGTTAATCACCGGATCGGGGTCTTTGAGGTGGTATGAAAGCTCCTGCGTGCAACAACATGGACCCACCAGCGCCAACGCAAGCAGGGCCACCTTCCTGGCATCGGTATGCGGAGATCGCAGCAGATCGCGGATTTGCTCCGGCGTCCAATTCGTCTTCAGCAACAGCAGCAACCCCGGCAGGTCCTGCCGGACCAGCAACGGCTCAACCAACTGGACGAAGTGGCCAGGATCAATCGCGGTCAAGGTGCCCGTCCATTCATGGAATATGCTATGCCGCCGGGATAAGTCGTTTCCAGTCCAAAGTTAATCTTATGGGGCGCCGGGGCGATGCACTTCCGAGCCTCCTCCGGAGTCTTTTTGCTCCTGTTGGGCCTGCATGGCCTGCTGGCTGTAGGGGTCGGAATAGAGCGTTTCGCGCTCGGAAAGCGGCATATCCAGACGCTTGGGCTCATAACCCGTTTCGAGCTTGGAGTCCCCGCATCCACCCGCCAAAAGCAACAAAAACATGACAGTCAAACGTCGCATAATTCTGATTTTACAAAACGATAGACACAACCCCAGATGATGTAAAGCCCGGAATTCGTGTAGCCGGCCAGCTTGCTCGCCGTATGCTCTGCAATCGCGGAAACTGACCCACTGCCATGCCCTGCCATGCTCATCGGTGGTATATTGATGGCGGCCGGAGAATAGGCGGAGTCACTCGTGGAAAAATATACCTCGCCGAACGAATTGCGGCTTGCCGCGCACCAGCCCAAGCCGGTGGAGGTGGTGGACCTGATGGTTTCCGGCTCGGGGATTCCCTGGGAGGATCGCGGTTCCGTCGGGTTCATGGCGGCGTTTTTCCAGACCGCCTGGGGAATGATGTTCAAGCCGGTGCAGACTTTGACCAAAATGCGCCGCCCGGAAACGGCCGACGATGCCAAACGCTTCGCCGTCGTCTGCGGGGGAGTTTGGTTTCTGGCCGTCGGGATTCAGTCGGCCTTTGCCTATTACGTTTTCTATGTCCATGATCGGTCGCTGGAGGTCGATGGCCGGCAATACGTCATCAACACGATCCTGGAAGCGGTATTGGCGGGCGTGGCGGCGGCGCTGTTGCCGACGGTGGTCGCCTGGATGTTCTATCGGCTGACGGCGTTCGACATGACCGCCAAGGCGCCGCCCGTGCTGGTCTATAACTGCACGGTTTACCTGATGGGTCCCAGCCTGCTGGCGTTGATCCCCGGTGGAACCGTGCCGTGGCTGGCGTTTGGCCCCGCATTGGCCGCGGCGTGGATGTTCGTGCTGCTGCTGATCGTGGCCATCGTGCGCCTGCGTGTGCGCGTGGCGGCGGCCGTTATCGGATCGATCATCACATTTTTGGCGACGGCGGGGATGGTCATCCTTGGACTTTTGTTGGTTCAGTTCCTGTGGTGCAATCTGCTCACCAACGCATCGATCGGCGAAATCCAGCGGACCACGCCGCAACGGTAAACGTGAAAAGGCCATCGGCCACATCGCATTTGCCTAATGATCGCTCGCATCGGCGGCTGCTGGCTCGGATTCAGCGGAAATTCAAGACGGTGACGGAGGAAATCCGCGTCGGCGGGGCGTCGATCCGCTTCACGCGCGTGGCCGAACCGAATCGGGTGCTGGACGATGTTGTTGCCGAGGAGGACCGACGGGAAAAAACCGGCCCAGTTGCCGTGGAGGATGCGGAGCCTTCCACGCCGCCGCATTTGCCGTATTGGGCGGAATTATGGGAAAGCGCTCGGGGCCTCGCGGCGGCTCTGGGGAAAATGAATCTGACGCATTCCACGCGTGTCCTGGATTTGGGATGCGGGATGGGCCTGGGCGGCGCCGCCGCCGCGGCGCTGGGGGCGAGGGTCACTCTGGCCGACCTGGAATCGCCGGCTCTGCTCTTTGCCCGCCTCAATTGCCTGAGCTTCGGCCGGCGCGTGCGCGTCCGGAGATTGAATTGGCGGACCGACCGCCTCGGCGAACGATTCGACCTGATCCTCGGTGCGGACATCCTGTACGAACGGCAGCAATGGGAGTTCCTCAACGAATTCTGGAATGCGCATCTGGCCCCGGGCGGGTCCGTGCTGCTCGGCGAGCCGGGACGGCAATCCGGCGAGACGTTTGGGCCTTGGATTCGCCAACGCGGCTGGATGCTGCGCCAAGGGACGGAGGACGCCAACGGCAAATGCATACAAATATTTCGCTTGATGCGGGAGTAAATTCCCATAATCAAGGCGCAAATATTGGGGGCGCGTGGCTAAAACGGCGAGAGGGCGGAACCATTAAGAAAAGGATGATCGGTTGCGTTTTTTGTGCCGTCCGGCATCGCTGACTCGTATGTGACAGGGCGTCGCCGATGCGCGAGCCGCCGGCTTGCCCGCTCAAGTTCGCAACCGCCGTCCGCAAAAAAGGGGAAAAGAGGGTTCGCCGCGTGCCGCGGCCATTGCAGCCGAGTTTCGGCCACAGGCCGACCTCAACCGTCCTTCGCAACCCGCCTTGTCCGATCTCCCTCGCGGATGCGCAGAAAGCGGGCTTCGGCAACTTCCACGGGAGGTCGGACAAGCGGGGCTGCTTTGGGCGGGTTGTGGTGGGCGTGTGGCCGAAACTCCTCAACATTCGCCGCCGCAGGCGGCAACTCGATTTTCTTTCCGGTTACAGACGGCCGCCGCGAACATCAGCAGGCCAGCCAGCGGCCTTAACAGCGCCGACGCACATTGATATTCGAGTCAGCGATGCCGATCGGCACGAAAACCATAACCGATAAAAATCTTCTATCTTGCGGTGTCGCTGAATGTGTCACGGACCCAATTTGGGGTTATCAGCGCAGCCAGCGCTGTGTCCTCTGTGGTGCATTATGGTAGAGCTTCTAAGCCACTGCGCGGAGGCGGCGGCGGGCGACGACGGCGACCTCGATGCGGCAATCCAGCACCTCTTCCAGGAGCCGGAATTTCTTCCGGCGGGAAAAGATGCGCCGGGCCTTGGCCGAGTCCTCACGCAGATGGCAAACCACCCGAATCCGCTGACCGCGGCGGGAAAAACTCAATCGCGGCGACGGGAGGCATCGGCTATCCAGGGCGTCGGCGGCCCGCAGGAACCCCAGCAGCATTCTCACCCTCGCCGGATCGTCCACCCGCCGAAGCACCGGATCATTTTCCGCTTCGGGAACCTGCCCGCGATGGCGCAGGGCAAGATAGGCCAGGGCGCGGCGTTGACGCTTTTTAAGCGGAAGATCGAAATTCCGGCGGATGATGCGGGCGCCGATGGCCGGATGATTCTTGTTGTTCACCGATCGCCCCACGTCATGCAGATACGCCGCCAGCTTCAGCACGCGAAGGTCGCCACGGTCCAGATCGTGCAGCGGCAGCGTGACTTTGAACAGGGAGCAAACGGCGGCGGCGACCCGTCGCTCGTGGCGGATGCCGCCAAGCTGCTCGGAAACCCACGTTCGGAACCACGACAAGGATGAAGCTCTTCGGCCTTCCATGCCAGGTCTGTTCATTGAACCTCCGCGTACTCCATTCGGTCGTCGGTTAGATCGTACCTCGGAATTATTTAGATTGCGCAAGGACAAAGCAAGGGATGCGCATCAGAATTGAAAAGACCGAGATTATTAAACCTCCGATGGACTTTCCATGATCCGGATTGCATAACACCCCCCAGACAAGACCAGAGGCCGCATGGCAATCACCGACGGCACCGTTGGACAAAAGGCGTATCTGCGGCGATCGGAGCTGCACTGGGCTTGGGTGTCGCTGGTGGTCGGCTCGCTCCTGCTGGTCATCAAGTTCGCGGCTTATTTCCTGACCGGGTCGCAGGCCATCTTTTCCGATGCCTTGGAAAACGTGACCAACGTCATGACCGCCGGGTTCGCCGTATATTCCATTCGCCTGGCCCACCGCCCGGCCGATGCCGAACACCCCTACGGACACGGCAAAATCGAGTTCTTCTCCGCGGGCTTCGAGGGGTCGATGGTCCTGCTCGCCTCCGCCGTGATCGTCGGCAAGATCGCCCTCTCCTGGCTGAGCCACGAACAACTGCTCATCCAGCGGCTGGACGTCGGCCTGGCGCTCATGAGCGTGGCCCTGCTGGTCAATGGAGCTTTGGGTTTGTCGCTTTGGTTTCGCGGCCGCAGGAACAAGGCCCTGACGTTGGAGGCCGGCGGGATTCACCTGATGGTCGATGCCCTGGACAGCGTGGCCGTCCTGGCCGCCATCGCCATCGTCCGCCTGACGGGCTGGCGATGGGTCGATACCGCCGGCGCCCTGGCCGTGGCCGTATACATCGCCATCCTCGGCTTGCGATTGCTCAAGCGTTCGGCGGCCGGTCTGATGGACGAGCAGGACCCCAACGAACGCCGGCTATTGCAGGAAATCCTGGATTCTCACCTGGGCCGGGCCGGAAAGGAGCCGAGGATTTGCAGCTACCACAAACTTCGCTTCCGCCACTCCGGACGCAATTGCTGGGTGGATTTCCACGTCATGGTCCCCAAATGGTGGAACATCGAGCAGGGCCATCGCGTCGCCAGCGCCATCGAGCACGAGATCGAGCTCGCATTGGGCGAAGCGAATGCGACGGCCCACGTCGAGCCGTGCGAGGATGCCCAATGCGCGGAATGCGGACAGGGAGACACGCAGACAAGGGGATGACACGACGGGGCGGTTGCCCTTTCACCATTCAAAGCCCGGGTTGCTTGCTCCCTGGGGCATTCTATTGGTTATACGGCTCGATCGACGTCCACTCCGATGATGGCGGCGCCGAATCGTCCTGGGAAAGAATGTCGCCATCCTGGTTCATGAAATGGTACTTGTCCGTTGGAAGGGTGTAGCGGTTGCCATCCGTCCCCTTGTAGTCGTAATAGTCGCCGGACAGATAACCCTCGTCGCGGGCCAACTCGTGTTCGGTCTGCCAGTGGGATTGAGCCATCTCGTTCTGAATCCTGTGACAATATTCATCGGCCTGCGCCAGCGACATGCTCACGTGCTGCCTCAGTTCAATCAGGGCGACGGACCAACGCGGATTGGTCCGTAGACTGGTGGCGACAGTCGCGAATGTCTGGATCGTCGCATCGAATTGATCGCGCGGCGCACGCATGCTGCAGTTGCCTCTCGGCCACCACATAACCAACCCGGGCGACTGCATATACTGCTGGATGCAGATGAACCGTTCACGATACGGGACAAGATTCTCGGTGTATTCGATCGTGACGGCGCCCGCCTTGAACGTCAGTGAGCTTTGCGCCCCGACGCTGCCCATGGCGGCGTCGTATCGCCTGCTCTCCTGGTCGAACAGAGCGGCGAGCTGATCGAGCGGCTCCTGCTTGACGATGCGCAAGTCTGCCAATTGGCCGCCGCGCTGCCGCGGGATGACGAACTGCCTGATGTACTGCTCGGGCGTCACGGCCGGACAGACGATCATGCCGCTGTAATTGGCTCCGGGCGGGAAGGCGTTGGTCGCGCACCAGTATTCCACCGGGTACTGCCGGAAGACTATGCTGCCATCGGGTGATGTGATCGCATAATCCGACTTGACCGGATTGAGCAGGTCCGTCTTGCTCAGCATGTTGGCCGGTTTCTCGCGGACGACCCAACGGAGTCCGCCGGTGAATTTCCAGCCTTTGGGCACGAGGATGCTGAACCCTTCGAGCCACTGGCCCGATTGCGGATCGCGCAGCCCGCCCACGTCCATGTAGTGATACACCCGGTAAATGACGGACCTGCCGCCCGCTTTGCTGGCCGGCTTCAGTCTCGCTTCCCCTTGCCGAATCATCTGCACCCCGCTGCCGTCGTCGCCCGTCAGTTCGAGCGTGTTGGCGTCGGGCATGCGGTATTTCAATATGATCGTGTCGGTCGCCCCCCGCGGCTGGAGTTCCACCACCCCGTCGTCGAGGCGATACGTTCCCGCCACCGTTTCCGTTCCTTGGGCACTTTTCGTGACGCGCGTAAAAGTGCCATCGGCCCGGAACTCCGCCCGCACTTCCATCTGATCGTTGCGAACCAGCCATTGCCCCACAATGCTCGGCACAGGCTGGCCGCGTAACTCCGTCACCAGTAATAACACAACCCCCGCGACCCCGCAGATCGCATAAGCAGCGGCTCTCATTGTCGTCTCCTTCGCCCGTGGCGACGACCCCCCAGCAGCGCCGCCGCCGGTCAGATTTGCACGATGCCAGCGTAAAATCCAATGCCCACTTGTCAAGACAACGTCCGACAAGAACTCCTATGGCCAGGGCAATCGCATTCCTTTTAGCGGCCGCACTTGTGCGGCGTTTCCGCCCGAACCGAGG
>JBEKIV010000006.1:0-34478 GCA_050011595.1 Tepidisphaeraceae bacterium | reverse complement strand
TTTGGCTCAACATAGGAGATTCTTATACCTCCGGCGGTCGGACTTGGCGCGCTCCCGACCGCAAAAATCCGATTCGTGCGATGGACGAACGCCCCCCGACGCCTCCAGGATTGAAGGCGAAGGACCTGATCGGCGTTCCGTGGCGGCTGGCATTTGCCCTTCAGGCCGCAGGGTGGTATCTGCGCGCCGACATCGTCTGGAACAAACCCAATTGTCAACCAGAGAGCGTAAAAGACCGTCCGACGCGGTGCCATGAATACCTGTTTCTTTTCAGCAAGGCGGAGCAATACGCCTACGATGCGAGGGCTTTTCGAGGGCCGAACGGCCGGAACGCAAGAACGGTCTGGGACGTCAATACCGTCGCTATTCGCGCCGCGCATTTCGCGACGTTTCCGCCCACACTCGTAAGACCGTGCCTTGAGTTGGCGACACGCCCGGGGGATTTGGTATTGGACCCCTTCGTTGGCTCGGGAACCACTGGCGTAGTTGCCTACGACCTTGGCCGTCGATTTGTCGGCATCGAACTGAATCCCGAGTATGTCCAGATTGCGGAGAGGCGGCTGAATGGCGCAATCACCCAATAACGTTCCCGCCATTCGCTGTCCAAGCATCTCTCGACAGATCGCATTCCAGCAGCTTCTCGCCGCAGCGCGGAAAACCTGGCTTCACGAAGCTCTGTCGGAGGCGCTATCTGTTGTCGAGCCAGCGGAGGTTAAATTGCAGTTGAGTGCCTACGCGCCAGAAGATGCGCAGCGATTGCTCGCCGCGGCACGAATTAGGGATGAGCACGTATTCCCCGTCCCCATCGTATTGGAGACAAAACCGACTTTGATTGGCTACTATCGGCTGCTTGCGGGAATTCCCCAAAAGAGCTTTTATGCGTCCGGTACTGGGATGGCGCGATTCAAATCAATGGAGACCTCGGGCATCCTGCATGAAAAGCATCGCGAGTTATTACCGGCATTTTGCCGAGAGATGAGTCGTGCACTTGGTGAGATCGTCAGACAAATCTCACCCGCGATCAAACTACAGGACGTGGAGCAATTACCCGTTCTCACATTGGGTGCCCAGTTTCAGGGGGCCAACAATGTTCGCATCGGACAACAGGCGACCAGAGACGTGTTTCTGGTCATTGGCAGGCTTACGCGAAACGCAATATCGAAAAAGACAAACACAAGGCTTGTGCTGAGAAACTCATCGGGCAACACGGTTGTCATTTCGCTGGCCCATGATCCGGATGTCCGTGTCCAGCTTCAGCAGGGCGAATTGCTACGGAACAAGCTTGCCATCGAGATAAAGGGAGGCACAGACCGTAGCAACGCGCACAACCGAGCCGGAGAGGCCGAAAAGTCGCATCAAAAGGCACGGTCACAGGATTTCCGCGAGTGTTGGACACTGATTGCAATGAAGGGATTGAAGAAATCAAGACTGCATGAGGAATCGCCTTCCACCGATCAGTGGTTCGATGTGGCGCAAGTCCTTTCAGGCGAAGGGGAGGATTGGGAGGAATTCAGGGCTCGGTTGGCCGACGCCGTTGGGATCCCGCTGGTCGGCTATGAGCCACGCGCCCGGCGCAAGTAGTCGTCGCGATCTCATACCGACGCCGGTACGCCGGGGATCATGGACGATGCGGCCGCATCGGTTTTCGTGGTTGGGTGCAACTCCGATTCAATCGCCGCCCTCACGGCGTCCATCTTCGGATACCGCACTTCGCGGTAGCCGGTCACGGATCCCGGGCAGCGGAGAATTCGCTCGGCCTTTTCGTAGGCTTCGTCGGTGTTCAGGCTCACGCGGTCGAGCAGGCTGATGTACCAGTCGCGGAACGCGGCTTCGCGCTTATGCCAGCCGGGCAGTCTTCGCCACCATTTCATGTGGCGGACCAAACGAAGTTGCCAGTCGGTGGTGGTGAGGCGCAGGCGGATGCGCCAGTTGCCGATGTTGAATTCGGGGTTGGTGTGGTGCCGGTATTTCAGACGGTCGCCGTTGAGAACGTCCACGTTGTATTTGGCGATGTCGCGCTGTTTTTTCTCGTAGCGAGTCAGAAGATACGAAACGTAGGGTTCATCCTTGATGAGGATGACCTTGGCGAGGTTCCAGATGGCCGCCTGGGTGGCGGCAAATCCGCGGTCGGCGCGGTCGCGGCGATAGATTTTCCGCACGGCTTCCACGTAGCGCCGGGCCAGCGCGGCGTTTTCGTATTGCATCAGATCGTAAATGCGCACGGCCAGATCGTACTTGGCGTTTTCCGGGAGATTGCGCATCTGCTTGATCGCGAAATTCCCCAGCATTTCCAGCCGCTCGGCCAGGACGTGCCCTCGGAACCGGGTCTTGCGGAGGATGCGGAGCTTGTTGGTCAGGAGTTGGCTCCAGGTTTCCGGTTCGGGCTTGCGCGGGAGGGCGTGGGGCGCCAGGGCCAGCTTGCGGCCGATGTTGAACGCCTTGACGTTGCGGCGGTGTTCGCGGCGAATGGTGTCCTTGATCGCCCAGGCGATGCTGCGCGCCGAGACCGGGATCAGGCCGAGTTGGTAGGCCATGCCGAGCATCATGATATTGGCGAACTGTTTGCTGCCGAGGCGGCGTTCGCAGATTTCCGAGAGGTTGGCGGCAAAGCTGTGCTGGGGATTGCACTGCTGGAAGATCTGCTCGCGGAGTTTTTCCGGGTCGAAATCATCCCTGCCGAGGAGGGTGTAGACGGTGGGCTGTTTGTGGAGGTTGAGGACGGCGGCGGTGTGTTCGGGGGAGGCGACGCGGAACTGTTCGCGGGGATCGATGGCGCGGGCGGCCTCGAGAACGTCGATGCCCAGGAGCAGGTCGGCTTTGCCGTAGGGGATTGAGCCGGTGATGGGGAAGGGTTCGGAGGCTGCTTGGCACGTTGGGTTGACGAAGGTGATTTGCGCGAACACGCCGCCGTTGCGGATGGCCAAACCCTTCTTGTCCTGGAATACGACTTGATAACCCTCTTTGTGGCCGGCGCGGACGAGGATGGCGCCGACGATGCCGATGCCCATTCCGCCGACTCCGCTCATGTGGACGCGCCAGGCGCGGCCCGGCTCGGCCATGTCGTGGAGGCGTTCGGCATCGGGGAGTTTGGCCAGATCGAGGTTGGGCAGGGTATATCGCCGGCGTTTTTTGCGGATGACGGTCACCTGCTCGAAGCTGGGGCAGGGTTTGACGGATTCGGCGGCGTCGTTGCTGGCGCGGACGCGCTCGCAAGCGCCGTCGTTGACGCACCAGGTCAGGTCGGTGTCGATTTTCTTGCCATAATCGGTGTCGATGGAGGTCAATCCCGGGCAGGCCGTGGCCTGGGTGCATTCCAGGCAGTTTTCGCAGACCTCGGGCGTGACGTTCATGTGCGTCTTTCGCGGAAGGTAGCCGAATTTCTTGACGATCTTGCGTTCTTCCTTGAACAGCCGGCGATGGTAAGTGATGCCGCATTCCTTGTCGGCGATGACGACCTTCACGCCGTCGCTGAGGATCGAGCGTTCCAGGACGGATTTGTAGAGCGATCGGTTCACCGGCGAGAGTTTGACGACGGTGAGGGGGCTGGTGCCGGCCATGCCGCGGACGATCTGCTCGATGTCCTGGAGATAGGAGCGATTGCCGAGCACGTCGAGTTCGGTGCCGGCGTGTTCCTGGTGTCCGGTCATGGCGGTGGTTTTGTTTTCCAGGATGATGTAGGTGATGTCCTGATTGGCCTTGATGGAATTGCTGAGTGCGATCTGTCCGGAATGGAAGAAGGTTCCATCGCCCATGAAGACGATCTGCTTGTTGGTGATGAAGGGGTCGATGCCGGCGCCGGTGCCGCCGCCGAGGCCCATGCCGCTGTAGTTGTGCATGAGTTGCTCGGTGGGGGCGAACATCAGCATGGTGTAGCAGCCGGTGTCGCCGTGGGCGACGAGATCGACCGGGCCCCTCTTGTGGTGCTGGGCCATGTACTTGGGATCGGCCAGGTTCTGGCGCAGTTCCAGGAGGGTGGAAGAGCTGTCGCGATGCGGGCAGCCGGGGCAGAACGTCGGCGTGCGGGCGACGATTGCGCTGTTTAGGACATCCAGCCGCGGCTTGCTGGCTTGGCGAAGGCGGTCCATTTCCCGCGTCAATCGGCCGTTGCGCCGATGCGGATCGATTTCGGAGGTGGATTGGATCAACGGAATGATCCGCTGCGCGAGCACGGAGAAATTCAGCCCGCGGTTTTCCGGAATCCCCTCGATAGCCCCGGGGAACGTCTTGCCGAACAGCCGGCCGGAAAGCTCGGTGGCCTCGGCCTGCGGCAACGCGTGGTACAAGCTATCCCGGATGTTTCTCTCCAGAAAACTCCGCCGCTCTTCAATGACGATCATGTTGCGGCAAAGGGCGGAGAATTCCCTGACCAATTCGACGTCCGCGGGGTAACTCATTCCCATTTGCAGGATGGGGAACATGCCCGCCAGACCCAGATCGAACAGGACGTTCCGCAGATACGGCCCGCCATTGCCGGTCACGATAAAACCCAGGGGCGACGGGCTGGAAGCGTCGGAGTCGCAGGCGCCAACGATCTTGTTCACGCCCAAGGTCCGGGCCGCCCGCATCGTGGTCGCGAATCGCTCCGGGAAGAGCAATTCCCTTTTCCAGGTCCGCGGCGGAAGCAGAACTCTGCCCAGATCGATCTGCTTGGTGTCCAGCGCGATTTTTTGTTGGGTGTTGACGGCCGGGAACTGGTTCGGCCGGCAAGTGACCGACCCCCCGCCGTCGGCGTGGGCGACGGTGACGATGTATCCGATGTACAACCCGGCCGATTGGCTGAGCTTGAACGACAGATCGATCCAATCCTTCAATTCCTGCGGCGAGCCGGGTTCGACCACGGGCATGCGCAGATGCTCGCAAATAAATCGGCTGTCGGCCGGGACCTGCGTGCTGTCGCACCAGGGATCGTCGCCCATGATGATCACCGCCCCGCCCTGCGGATGCGCCCCGGCGAGATTGCCCAGGGCAAGCGCGTCAGATGCCACGTGAACGCCGACGCTCTTGAATGCCGAGATGGCCCGCGCGGCCACCATCTGGCTTCCGTTCACCGCGGCGACGGAGATGGCTTCATTGCTGGCCTGGAATGCCCGTATCCCCTTGGAAGTGAGAAGGTCGGCGACGTCCCCCAGCACGTCAAAAAACCCGGCCACCGGCGAACCCGGATAACCGGTAAGCAAATGAACGCCCCCCGCCGTCTCGAGGGCGCCTTTGAGCAGCAGTTCATTGCCGGTGAAGACTTCGGGGCCGGACTCGGCCAAAAAACGAGGATCGGTAGCCATTTTTCAGTCTGCCTTCCGCGGGCCCTTCGACAAGCTCAGGGTCGGCGTGGCTTATCCCGACAGGTCGGGACAGGAGACGCCGTTTATGCACCGCAAAGTAAAAGACTCTTGCCTCGCCGGGATTATTAAGGCCGGACAAGGCGGGGATTGCCCACCATCCTTTATCGAACAACGGAGCAAATCAAGCTAAAATTGTATCCAAAGGGGGCGGGAAAAGCATCCATTCGATGCGGAATACGCGCAATCTGCGCCGGAAACGAGGGTTGCGAAGAAGTATGTCGGCCGGGACCTTGGCGAGTTTGTTCACGTCACAACGCTTTGTCCGGCGGGCGGCGCTCGCGTCAGGTTGATATGCTTGAAATAACGTGTTTATTGGGGATTTCAATTGACAGCCGATATGTCGCTGGTAGCATGACAATTGCTGACTACGTTCAGTGGTTGTTTCGCGGATTTGCTGAAATTTAGGCGTCTTCCGAACATTTCTGCGGACCCGAGAGGGAGAAAAAGCTATGCGGCACACATCATTGATGAAGGTGCTAGCTGTCGCGTTTGCGGGGCTGTTTGTCGCAAACCGGGCATCGGCTGACACCTATTATTTTGGGGCCAATTTGGATCCTTTCCAGGAAGTGCCTCCACATAACACGCCGGGCTATGGGGAAGCGGACTTTACGCTCGATAGCGTAACCATGTTGCTAACCCTCACCGAGGGTAACTATAACGATCTGCTGGCCGGCGCTACCAGCGTTGTCATCGCCGATGCCGCGGTGGGCTCGAATGGCCCGACCCAATTCTCCCTGACCCTCAATACCTACGGCAACACCAGCGGCAACTTCGGCGGCTCGGGAACCCTTACGAATACGGCCTATAACGACGCGCTGGCCGGCAATTTATACATCAACATCCGCGACTCGGTCTACCCGAGCGGCGAAATCCGCGGGCAATTGGAGGTCGTTCCTGAGCCGGGCTCGCTCGCCATTCTTGGCGGCGTGGGATTGCTGGCCATGCGCCGACGCCGGACGCCGGCATAATCATCAGAACAGCTTGATTTCCGGTCCCAGATCACTGTAGCCCATGAGGAAGGCATCGACGGCGCGGGCGGCCTGGCGGCCTTCGCTGATGGCCCAGACGATCAGGCTCTGCCCCCGCCGCATGTCGCCGGCGGCGAAGACGCCGGGAACGCTGGTGGCGTAATTGTCGTCGCATTGCACGTTGCCGCGGGCGTCGAGCTTCAGGCCCAGTTGGCCAACGGGGCCGTCGTGTTCGGGATGGACGAAGCCGAGGGCCAGCAGGCAGAGATCGCAATCGAGTTCGAATTCGCTGGCGGGGATTTCCTTCATCGTGAAGCGGCCGGTGTGATCCTTCGACCATTCCAGGCGGACGCCGTGCAGTTTCTTGACCACGCCGTTCTCGCCGCTGAAGGCCTTGGTGTTGATGGAGAAATCGCGGATTTCCTTGCCGGCCAATTCGTTGGCCTCTTCGTGGGCGCTGCTGGTGCGGAAGATCATGGGCCATTCGGGCCAGGGTTTGACCGTGCCATCGACGACGGCTTCGGGCGAGCGCGAGTCGACCGGGCGCGGGAGAAGCTCGAACTGTTTGACGGATTTGCAGCCCTGGCGAAGCACGGTGCCCAGGCAGTCGGCCCCGGTGTCGCCGCCGCCGAGGATGATCACGTGTTTGTCTTTGGCATCGATCATTTCCCGGTCGCCGATCCGATCGCCCAGATTCTTTTTGTTTTGCAGGGGGAGGAAATCCATCGCCAGATGGATGCCGAGGAGATTTCGGCCGGGCACGTCGAGTTCGCGGGCCTTGGTGCTGCCGCCGCACAGGACGATGGCGTCGAAATCGCGGCCCAGGTCGTCGACCTTGACGTTGTGGCCGACGTCGGCGTTGACGACGAATTGGATTCCCTCAGCCCGCATGAGGTTCACCCGGCGTTCGACGACGCGTTTCTCGAGCTTGAAGTTGGGGATTCCGTAGGTGAGCAATCCGCCGACGCGGTCGGCGCGCTCGAAAACGGTGACCCAATGCCCGGCCCTGTTGAGTTGTGCCGCCGCCGCCAGCCCCGCCGGGCCGGAGCCGACGATCGCCACTTTTTTCCCCGAGCGTCTTTCCGGCGGCTGGGGTTTGATCCAGCCGTTCTCGAACGCATGCTCGATGATGCTCAGCTCGATGTTCTTGATGGTGACGGGCTTGTTGTTGATGCCCAGGACGCAGGCTTCCTCGCAAGGCGCGGGACAGACGCGGCCGGTGAACTCGGGGAAATTGTTGGTTTTGAGGAGCATGTCCAGCGCTTCGCGCCAGCGGTCGCGAAAAACCAGGTCGTTCCATTCGGGGATGACGTTGCCGAGCGGGCAGCCGGCGTTGCTGTTGCAGAACGGCACGCCGCAATCCATGCAGCGGGCGCCTTGTTTGCGGAGCTTGTCGGAGGGGAAATCGTTGTAGACCTCGTTCCAGTCCGTGAGGCGCAGCTTGACCGCCCGCCGGGACGGCGTTTCGCGGTTGATCTCTTTGAAGCCGGTCGGCTTGCCCATGGTCAGGAAGTCCTGTCGAAAATCCGAAATCCGAAATCCGAATGACGAATCAAATCCGAATTCCGAATGACCAATCGGTCCGGGCTTCGGATTTCGTCATTCGGGTTTCGGATTTGATTCGTCATTCGGATTTCGGGTTTCGGGTTTCGGGTTTCACATATTACGCTTGCCGCTCCGCCAGTTGTCTTGCCCGCTCTTCCACTTCCGCCTTGTGTTCCAGCACTCGGCGATAATCGGTCGGCATCACCTTCACGAACCACTTCAGCTCCTGCTCGAAATCGTCCAGGATGGCCTTGGCGACGGGGCTGGCGGTGAATTTTCGGTGGTTTTGCAGCAAACGGCGAATGGTGCTCAGGTCCTCCGGCTTGTCGGGGCGCTCCAAGGCGACCATTTCGCGGTTGCACAGGTCTTTGAACTGGCCGGAGGTGTCGTAAACGTAGGCGATTCCGCCGGACATGCCGGCGGCGAAGTTCCGGCCCGTGGGGCCGATCACCACGACTCTTCCGCCGGTCATGTATTCGCAGCCGTGATCGCCGACGCCCTCGACGACGGCCTCGGCGCCGCTGTTGCGGACGCAGAACCGCTCGCCGACGACGCCCCGGAGATAGATTTCCCCGGCGATCGCGCCATAGCCGATGACGTTTCCGGCGATGATGTTTTCTTCCGCCTTGAAGGTTGAATTCCTGGGCGGATAGACGATGACGCGGCCGCCGGACAGGCCCTTGGCGCAATAGTCGTTGGCATCGCCTTCCAGTTCCAGCGTGACGCCGTGGGCCAGGAAGCACCCGAAGCTTTGCCCGGCCGAGCCGGTGAATTTGAAATGGATGGAGCCGTCGGGCAGTCCGGCATGGCCGTGCTTGCGGGCGATTTCGCTGGAGAGGATCGTGCCGACCGTGCGGTTGACGTTGATGATCGGCAATTCGGCGCGGACCGTTTTGCCGTGATCCAGAGCCGGTGCGGCCAGCTTCAGCAGTTGGTTGTCCAGCGCCGCGCCGAGGCCGTGGTCCTGCTTCTGAACGTTGCGGATGGCGACGTTGGGGCCGACCTGGGGCTTGTGGAGGATCACGGACAGATCCAGGCTCTTGGCCTTCCAATGGCCGCTCAGATCGGCGAATTGCAGCATCTGGCCCTGGCCGACCATGTCCTCGAATTTTCGGAAGCCCATCTGGGCCATGTATTGGCGGACTTCCTCGGCGATGAAGAACATGAAGTTGATGACGTGTTCGGGCTTGCCGGCGAATTTCTTGCGAAGCTCCGGGTCCTGCGTGGCGATGCCGACGGGACAGGTGTTCAGATGGCAGACGCGCATCATGATGCAGCCGGAGGCGATCAGCGGTCCGGTGCTGAATCCGAATTCCTCGGCGCCGAGGAGGGCGCCGACGACGACGTCGCGGCCGGTCTTGAGTTGGCCGTCGATCTGGAGGACGACTCGGCCGCGCAGATCGTTCAGGACCAGGGTCTGCTGGGTTTCGGCGATGCCCATTTCCCAGGGGATGCCGGCGTACTTAATGCTGGTGAGCGGGGAAGCGCCGGTTCCCCCGCTGTCGCCGCTGATGAGAATGTGATCGGCCTTGGCCTTGGCGACGCCGGCGGCGACGGTGCCGACGCCCACCTCGCTCACCAGTTTCACGCTGATGCGCGCGTTGCGGTTGCCGTTCTTCAGGTCGTGGATCAACTGGGCGAGGTCTTCGATGGAATAGATGTCGTGATGCGGAGGCGGAGAGATCAGGGCGACGCCCGGGGTGCTGTGGCGGATCTTGCCGACGTATTCATCGACCTTGTGGCCGGGGAGTTGCCCGCCCTCGCCGGGCTTGGCGCCCTGGGCCATTTTGATCTGCAATTCGTCGGCGTTGACGAGGTATTCGCCGGTGACGCCGAAGCGCGCCGAGGCCACCTGTTTGATGGCCGAGCGGCGCAGGACCGGCCAGGCGGGAAGCGTGTCGTTGACGACTTTGAGTTCGGGCAAGACGACGGGCTTGCCGTTCTTGTCGCGGTCGCCCTGGAAGCGGTTGGGGTCTTCGCCCCCCTCGCCGGTGTTGCTCTTGCCGCCGATTCGGTTCATGGCGATCGCCAGGTTCTCGTGCGCTTCCTTGCTGATCGAGCCGAAGCTCATCGCGCCGGTGACGAAGCGCTTGACGATCTCCCTGGCGGGTTCGACCTCTTCGAGGGGGATGGGGCGGTTAGATTTGCGGAAGTGGAGCAGTCCGCGCAGAGTGCAAAGGTGTCGGGCCTCGTCGTCGCAGATTTTGCTGTATTCCTGGAAGGCCTTGAACCCGTCGATGGGCCGGGAGATGCCGAGGCGGATGGCATATTGCATCTTGCCGATGGAGTCGGGGTTCCACATGTGGTATTCCCCGTCGCGTCGCCATTGGTAGTTCCCGCCGTTTTCCAGCACCTGTCCGTTGACGCGGATGGGGGGAAAGCCGTGGCGATGGCGCAGGAGCGATTCGCGCGCGATGACGTCGAGATCGACGCCGTTGATCCGGCTGGCAGTGTTGGTGAAGAACTTGTCCACCAGCCGCTTGCTCAGTCCGATCGCCTCGAAAATCTGCGCGCCGCGGTAGCTTTGCACGGTGCTGATTCCCATCTTGCTGGCGACTTTGAGGATGCCCTTGTTGGCGGCCTTGATGAAGTTCTTCTGGGCCTGGTCGAGAGTGAGGTCTTCCGGCAGCAGGCCGTCTTTGTGCAGGTCGGCCAGGGTTTCAAACACCAGATAAGGATTGATCGCCCCGGCCCCGTATCCGATGAGCAGGCAGAAATGGTGCGACTCGCGGGCCTCGCCGGTCTCGACCACCAGGCCGCATTGCGTGCGCGTTCCTTCGCGGATGAGGTGATGATGCACGGCGGCGGTTGCCAGCAGGCTGGGGATCGGCGCGTGCCTGGCATCGACGCCGCGATCCGACAGCACCAGAATCGAGACGCCATCGCGCACGGCCTTGGCGGCGGCGGCGCACAAGGCATCGACGGCCTTTTCCAGGCCGGCTTCGCCGTCGGCGCCGGCGAAAAGCATGGGCAGCGTGACGGCGCGCAGGTCGCCATGGGCCACCTCGCGCAATTTTTCCAGGTCGGTGTTGGATAGAATCGGCTGCTTGAGCTTGATCAGGTGACAGTTCTTGGGTTCCTCGCTGAGGAGATTTCCCTCGCGGCCGAGGTAGGTGTAAAGACTGGTGACCAACTCCTCGCGGATGGCGTCGAGCGGGGGATTGGTCACTTGGGCGAAGAGTTGGCGGAAATAGCTGTAGAGAAGCTGCGGCTTGTCGCTGAGGCACGCCAACGGGGTATCCGCGCCCATGCTGCCGACGGGTTCCTGGCCGGCGCTGGCCATGGGCATCATGATCATCTTCAAATCTTCAACCGTGTATCCGAAGGCGTGCTGGCGGACGCGGAGAGTTTTGTGGTCCGGCTCCTGAACGTTCCGCGGGGCCGGCAGGTCGTCCAGCGGAATCATGTACTGGTTGAGCCATTCCTTCCACGGCCGCTTTTCGACCAGGTTGCGCTTGATCTCGCTGTCGTCGATGATGCGGCCCTGCTGGAAGTCGATGAGGAAAATCCTGCCCGGCTGGAGCCGCCATTTGCGGGCGACGTTTTCGGGCTTGATCGGCAGCACGCCGACCTCGCTGGCCATCACCACCAGGTCATCGCGCGTGACGTAATATCGGCTGGGGCGCAGGCCGTTGCGGTCCAGCACCGCGCCCACCTGGGCGCCGTTGGTGAAGACGATGCTGGCCGGACCGTCCCACGGCTCCATCAGGCAGGCGTGATATTCATAGAAGGCCTTCAGTTCCTCATCCATCTTGTGATTGTTCTGCCAGGCCTCGGGGATGAGCATCAGCATGCTGTGGGCGAGGCTTCGGCCGTTGATGGTGAGGAATTGCAGCGCGTTGTCGATGGTGGCGGTGTCCGATCCGGATTCAGTGAGGATGGGGAACATCTTCTGCAATTCGTCGCCGAAGATTTCCGATTGCAGCGAGCCGTAACGGGCGCGCATCCAGTTGCGGTTGCCGCGGAGCGTGTTGATCTCGCCGTTGTGAGCCAGGTATCGGTAGGGATGGGCACGGTCCCAGGACGGGAAAGTGTTGGTGCTGAAGCGCGAATGGATGACGGCCAGGGCGGACTCGAAATCCGGCTCGCTGAGGTCGGGGAAATAATTGCGGACCTGAAGCGCCGTGAGCATCCCCTTATAGATGATACGCGAAGCGCTGAGGGCGCAGATGTAGAACGTGCTTCTGGCGGATTCGGGGAGGTCGCTGAATTCGATGCTGTTCTCGGCGCGCTGGCGGACGAGATAGAGCCGGCGATCGAAATCCCGGCGGTTGTAAAACGAGCGGCCCATGCCGACGAAGATTTGGCGGATTCTCGGCTCGCAGCGGCGCGGGGTTGGTCCGATCTGGCGGTTGTCCACGGGCACGTCCCGCCAGCCGAGGGTGACCATCCCGTAATCCGCGACGACCTTTTCCAGGATTCGCTGGCATTCGTTGCGTTGGACCATGTCCTGGGGCAGGAAGACGTTGGCCACGCCGTATTGGTTGAGCGGGGGAAGGGTGAAGCCCAATTCGGTGCATTTTCTGCGCAAAAAAGCGTCGGGGAGGCGGACCATAATGCCCGCTCCGTCGCCACTGTCGGGCTCGCATCCGCAGGCCCCGCGGTGGTACATGTTTTCCAGCATCTCCAGTGCCTGCAAGATGATACGATTGCTGGCGTGGCCCTTGATGTGGCAAAGGAATCCGACGCCGCAGGCGTCGTGTTCGTGCTGAGGATCGTACAGGCCCTGAGCGGGCGGATAGCCTCTCATAGTGGCATTACTGGGTTTATAGACCAGCGCGGAACGATTCAGAATCGCCTTTATAGCGAATTGACGTGCTGTTCACAAACTTATTCAGAGCGGTCGGTAGATAAAACCTTAAGCAGTAACCTGAAAACAGTCAACCCGGGCGGGTTGGAATTGGATTTCCGACTTTGCGCGCAGAACCAGTGGTCGCCGTATCCAAATCGGATACAATCGTCCCCGATATGAATACACCGTCCGTGGATGATTTGGGGGCTGTACTCCTGGGTAAAACCCGCGGGGCGGTGCTAGGGCTTTTGCTCGCACGGCCGGACGAGGAATTCCACGTCCGGCAGATCGCCAGGTTGACGGGAGCAACACTTGGCCCGGTCCAGCGGGAACTCAAGTTGCTGGCGCAAATCGGCGTGCTTAAGTGCAAGGAAGTGGGCCACCAGCTCCTATATCGTGCTAATCCGGCCTCGGCGATACACGAAGAACTGCGCTCCTTTGTCGTCAAGACCGTTGGCATGGCGGATGCGCTCCGGGCCGCGATGAAGCCGTTGGCGGAGCAAATCCGCGTCGCATTCCTGTTCGGCTCATTCGCCCAAGGGCGGCAGCGGGAGGCAAGCGACGTGGACGTAATGATAATTGGCGATATCTCGCTGGCCGTCGTTGCCAAGGCTTTGGCAGAGGCCCAACGACGGCTCAGCCGGGAGATAAACCCGATTGTGTATCGGCCATCCGAGTTCGCCGCCAAGCTGCGGGATGGGCATCATTTCCTCGGCGCCGTGATGGATGGACCCAAAGTGTTTCTTATCGGAGGTACGGTTGAGCTTTCAAGATTGGCAGAAGAACGGACATTTGCGCCCGCACAAGAGCAGTCGGCACGAGATCGCCGGCCTGCTCGCCGTCGTTGAGCGAGACTTGGCCACCAGTGCCGATCCAAACGTCAACGGTGATTGGCGCTTCGCCATTGCTTACAACGCCGCTCTGCAATGCGCGGCTTTGGCGCTCAAGGCGGCCGGATACGAAGCCCCCAAAGGCGGCGGCGCGCATCATTACACTATCGAATCCCTCAGGCTCACGATCGGCGATGACGGCACCATCGTTGACCCATTGCAAATGTTCCGAGCCAAGCGCGGCGGCGGCATTTACGAGGCAACCGGTATTGCCAGCGACACGGAAATTGAGGAACTGCGAACACTGGCCATTAACTTGCGCGATCGCGTTCTGGAATGGCTGAGCAAGACGCACGCGAATCTTCTGCCACGGCAATCGGGTCCTCAAACCAAATCCAAAAGGAATTTATCATGACCGGCAGAATCCAGAAGCTGATTAAAGACCGCGTGGAATCGGGCAAATACCGTCGCCGGAAAGACCCAGTGAGCGCGGCGATGTCTTCCCTCGATCAACAAGAACCCTTTGAAGATTTTGCCCTTGGCGAACTGGACCGTCTATTGAATAAAGGAGAGCGAGACATCACAGATGGCAATGTAATTGATGGCGATCAGGCCTTTGCGGAATTGCGGCGGCTCAGCACCAAGAGGCACAAAAAGAGCCGGACGTGACGACGGCAACAACTTGCAACAAACCGCCGCTTTATCAAGAATTCGCGCATCTGAACCTGGGGCAACAATAGATTCCACTCGTTGAGACTGAGTATCATCCATGCTATGCTTGTAAAGCAGTAACCCGCCGATCCGGTCGGCGGGGGCGCAATGGTTGTTGAATAGAAAGGAATTTGTATGCCCATCACACTATCGGAGACCGCCGCTCGGGAGATCAAGACGATCATCAAGCAACAGGAGTTGCCGGAATCCGGCACGAAACTGCGGGTGGGCGTCAAGGGCGGCGGGTGCAGCGGCTTTAGCTACATGCTCGACCTGACCGAAGAGGAAAAGAGCGAGGCGGACGAGGAAATCGAATCGCAGGGGATTCGGATTCTTTGCGATATGAAGTCGTATTTGTATCTCAACGGCACGGAGATCGATTTCAAGGATGAAGTGATGGGCCGCGGGTTCGTGTTCAAGAACCCCAACGCGACCAGCACCTGCGGCTGCGGAAGCAGCTTCACGGCGTAAGAGCGTGATGTCATGCCAACTGCCGAAACCGAAATCGAAACGCTCGCCAACCGCGAGTACCGGTGGGGCTTCATCAGCGACATCGAGGCTGATTCAGCCCCGGCCGGGTTGAACGAGGAGATCGTCCGCTTCATCTCCCACAAGAAACGCGAGCCGCAGTGGATGCTCGAATGGCGTTTGCGCGCATATCGGCATTGGCTCACCATGACCGAGCCGAAGTGGGCGATGGTGCATCATCCGCCGATCGACTACCAGAAGACGATTTATTATTCCGCCCCCAAGCCGAAATTGAAGAGCATGGACGAGGTCGATCCGGAGTTGCTGAAGATCTATGAAAAGCTGGGCGTTCCGATGAACGAGAGGGAGGCGCTGCTGGGCTTGGAGCGGCCGGCGGTGGCGGTGGATGCGGTGTTCGACAGCGTTTCGGTGGCGACGACGTTCAAGAAAACGCTGGCGGAGAAGGGGATCATCTTCTGTTCCTTCAGCGAAGCGGTGCAGGAGCATCCGGGCCTGGTGCGGAAATACATGGGTTCGGTGGTGCCGTATTCCGACAACTTTTTCGCGACGTTGAACAGCGCGGTGTTCACGGACGGCAGCTTCTGCTACGTGCCGAGGGGCGTGAAATGCCCCATGGAATTGAGCACCTATTTCCGGATCAACGCGAGGAACACGGGGCAGTTTGAGCGGACGCTGATCGTCGCCGACGAGGGAGCCTCGGTGAGTTATCTGGAGGGGTGCACGGCCCCGATGCGCGACGAGAACCAGCTTCACGCGGCGGTGGTGGAATTGGTGGCGATGGACAACGCCAGCATCAAGTACAGCACCGTTCAGAACTGGTATCCCGGCGACAAGGAGGGCAAGGGCGGGATTTACAACTTCGTGACCAAGCGCGGCGCTTGCCGCGGCCGCGCCAGCAAGATCAGTTGGACGCAGGTGGAGACCGGCTCGGCGATCACCTGGAAATATCCAAGCTGCATCCTGCAGGGCGACGACAGCATCGGCGAGTTTTACAGCGTGGCGCTGACGAACCATCGCCAGCAGGCCGACACCGGGACGAAGATGATCCACATCGGCAAGAACACGCGCAGCACGATCGTGAGCAAGGGGATCAGCGCGGGCCACGGGCAGAATTGTTATCGCGGCCTGGTGAAGATCCTCAAGGGCGCCAGCCACAGCCGCAACTACACCCAATGCGACAGCCTGCTGCTGGGCGACCGATGCGGGGCGCACACCGTTCCGTACGTCGAGGTGCGCAACACGACCAGCCGGGCGGAACACGAGGCCAGCACCAGCAAGATCGGCGAGGATCAATTATTTTATTGCAAGAGCCGGGGGATCAGCCTTGAGGACTCGATCAGCATGATCGTGAGCGGGTTCTGCAAGGAGGTTTTCCGCGAATTGCCGATGGAGTTCGCGGTGGAAGCCCAGAAGTTGCTGGGCGTGAGTTTGGAAGGAAGCGTCGGATAGCAGCAAAGCCCGCGGAGCTTGCTCCGCGGGAAGCGAAGAAAAAATGGCATTTCTTGAAATCCAGAATTTGCACGTGCGTGTCGCCGCTCCGGGCGGGCGGGACATTCTCAAGGGCGTGAATCTCGCCATTAACGCCGGGGAGGTTCACGCCATCATGGGCAAGAACGGCTCCGGCAAGAGCACGCTGGTGCAGGTGCTGGCCGGGCGGGAAACCTACGAAGTGACCGGAGGGACCGTCACCTATGCCGGAAAGGATTTGCTGGAACTGTCGGCCGAGGAGCGCGCCCGCGAGGGAGTTTTTCTGGCGTTCCAATATCCGGTTGAAATTCCCGGCGTGAGCACCAGCTATTTTCTCAAGGCCGCCGTCAACGCGGTGCGCAAGCATCACGGCCAGCCGGAAATCGACACCCTTTCCTTTCTCAAGCGGGTCAAGGAAAAGATGGCGTTGCTGAAGATGGACCAGAGTTTCATGAATCGGGCGGTCAACGAAGGGTTCTCCGGGGGCGAGAAAAAGCGCAACGAGATTTTCCAGATGGCGGTGTGTGATCCGCGGCTGGCGCTGATGGACGAAACGGATTCGGGCCTGGACATCGACGCGCTGAAGGTGGTCGCCAACGGCGCCAACAGCCTTCGCGGCCCCGACCGCGCGATCTTGGTCGTGACGCACTATCAGCGCCTGCTCAGCTACATCGAGCCGGACTTCGTTCACGTGATGCTGGATGGCCGGATCGTGAAATCCGGGGACAAGACTCTGGCGATGGAACTGGAAGAGCGGGGATATGACTGGGTGGAGCACCAGGTGGCCGCGGGAGTTTGAAAATGACGCGACTGGCCACGGGAAAAACATCCGATCGTTCGCGCACCCAGGAGGCCGCGGCGCCGCCGTGGCTGGAGGCGCTGCGGGGGCAGGGCGCGGATCGTTTCGCGTCGGTTGGATATCCGGGAACGGATGAGGAGGAGTGGCGGCTGACGAACCTTTCAGCGGCGGCGCGGACGAAATTCGCGTTGGCCGGGCCGCAGGTGAGCGACGAGGCGGCCGACCTGGCTCGGCGGGCCAGCTTCGGCGCCGATGCGATGGCGGAACTGGTGTTCGTTAACGGACATTTCGCGGCATCGTTGTCGCGCACGGCCAAGCTGCCGCACGGCGCGATGGCGGGCACGATCGATCACGTCCTGTCCGCCGACGGCGCGGTGCTCGAGCAACACCTGGGCCGGGTCGCCGAACTCTCGCAAAATCCGTTCGTTGCGCTCAATACCGGTTCTCTGCGCGACGGGGCGGTGGTGCACGTCGGCAAGAGCGTGGCGGTCGAGGCGCCGATCCACCTGATTTTCGTTTCCACGTCCGGCGCGCAGCCGGTGCAATCGTTTCCGCGCGTCCTGGTGGTCGCCGAAGACCAGAGCCAGTTGACGCTGGTGGAAAGCTTCGTTGGCGGAGCGGGCGTTTATTTGACCGATGCGGTCACGGAAATCGCCGCGGGAAACGATTGCCGGATCGACTACAGCCGCTTGCAGCGGGGAGGCGGCGAAGCCTATGCGGTGACGTCGCTTTGGGCGCGGCTGGGGCGAGGCGGCCAATTCATCAGCCACGCCGCCACGCTGGGCGGCAAGCTGACGAGGAACGATCTGACGGTCACCCTCGCCGGCGAGGGGGCGGATGCGACGATCAACGGCCTGGTGATCGTCGGCGAGGACCAGCATTGCGACAACCATACGCTGCTCGACCATGCGGCCGCTCATTGCGCCAGCCACGAGCTGTACAAGCACGTGCTGGACGGCAAGGCGACGTGCGTGTTCAAGGGAAAGATCCTGGTTCGGCAGGATTCGCAAAAGACGGATTCGAAGCAGACGAGCAAATCGCTGTTGTTGAGCGACGAGGCGCAAATGAACAGCCAGCCCGCGCTGGAGATTTACGCCGATGACGTCAAATGCACGCACGGAAGCACGACGGGTCCGGTGGATGAGGAGATGGTGTTTTACCTGCGTTCGCGCGGGATGGGTCTGGAGGCGGCGCGGCACCTGCTGACGTATGCGTTCGCGGCGGACATCACGCGGCGGATCAAGGTCGAGCCGGTGCGCCGCCGTCTGGAGGATTTCCTGGCGGCGCAGCACGGCTTGCCGCGCGATTTGCGCATCACCGACCTGGGCCAGCACGATGAAAAGGCGAGATGAGACAGTTTCCCGATCCCCCGTCGCCCTATTGGACGAAGGGGCCGAATCCCCCGCCGCGTTCGACGTCGAGCGAATTCGCGCGCAATTTCCCATTCTGAAGCGAAAAGTCCACGGCAAGCCGCTGGTTTATTTCGACAATGCGGCGACGACGCAGAAGCCGCAAATGGTCATCGATGCCCTGCGGCGATATTACGAATCGGAGAATGCCAACGTTCACCGCGGCGTCCACACCCTGAGCCGGGAAGCGACGACGGCCTACGAGTTGGCGCGGGAGAAGGTCGCACACTTCATCAACGCCGAACAGGCCAGTCAGATCATCTTCACGCGCGGCACCACCGAGGGAATCAACCTGGTTGCCGCCAGTTATGGCCGAAAATCCCTCAAAGCCGGCGATGAGATCGTCCTTTCGGCGATGGAGCACCATTCCAACATCGTTCCATGGCAGATGCTGGCCGAGGACGTCGGCGCGAGAATCCGCGTGATCCCGATGAACGACCGCGGCGAATTGCTGATGGAGGAGTTCGACCGGCTGCTGGGCGATCGCACGAAAATCGTTTCGATCGTGCACCTGTCCAATTCGCTGGGGACGGTCAACCCGATTCGGCAGATCGTCGAAAAATCTCACGCGCGCGGGGCGGTGGTCGTCGTGGATGGGGCGCAATGGGTGGCGCACGCTCCGCTGGACGTGCGCGAACTGGACGCCGATTTCTACGCGTTTTCGGGACACAAGCTGTATGGCCCGACCGGGATCGGCGTGCTGTATGGGAAGGAGAGTCTGCTGGAAGAAATGCCCCCCTACCAGGGCGGCGGCGACATGATCAGCTCGGTGACGTTCCAGAAGACGACGTACGCCGTTCCGCCGCACAAGTTCGAGGCGGGCACTCCGCACATCGCGGGCGCGATCGGACTTGGCGCGGCCATCGACTTCGTCAATTCGATCGGATTGCCGAACGTCGCGCGTCACGAGCAGGAGCTTCTGGAGAATGGCACGCGGCTGTTGTCCCAAATCCCCGGCGTTCGCATCATCGGAACCGCCCGTGAAAAAGCGGGAGTGATTTCCTTCATCGTGGAAGACCCGCCAATGGCGGCGCTGGACGTGGGGATGCGGCTCGATGCCGAGGGGATCGCGGTGAGAACGGGGCATCACTGTTGTCAGCCGGTGATGGACCGGATGAAGATTGCCGCCACGGCACGGGCCTCGCTGGCGATGTACAACACGAAAGGCGAAATCGAGTTGCTGGCGGCGTCGTTGCGGCGGATCGTCGCGGCCGATTCCGCCAAGCCGCGGCCTCAAGAACGCATTGGCGCGGGTCATGATTTTGAAGCCTTGCGATATCCCTCCCCCGCCGCGCCGTCCCCGCAGGCGGCGGCCGATGAGTTGATCGAGACGTTTGACTTTTTGCAAAACTGGGAACAGCGGTATGAACTGTTGAATGATTTGGGCGAGGAGCTCCCGCCCATGCCGGAGGAATTGAAGACCGAATCCAATCTCGTGCATGGGTGCCAGAGCATCGTCCATCTTTTCGCCCGCAAGCGCCCCAACACGCCGGATACCATTGATTTCCTGGCTTCCAGCAATGCGATCATTGTGCGAGGACTTGTCGCGTTGCTCTTGCGGGTATTCTCCGGACAGTCGGCCAAAGCGATTCTCGCTTTCGATGACAAGGCGTTTATCCATCGCCTGGGCTTGGACACGAACACCACCATGTTCCGGCGCACGGGTCTGGAAGGAATGATCAAGCGGATTCGCAGCGAGGCGGCACGTTTGGCAGGTTGAACGCCCGAGCAACCGGATGGAATCCGATTCACCCAATTTGAACCCCTCCGCCGGGCAAGGCCTGCCGGTTCTGCCGCATTCGGGCAAGGTGGAGCAACTGAAGCAGGAGGAAGTTGGCCAGCCCGCGGCGAGGGAGCTCGGACACGCGATGCACAAGACGGCGGGCGAACTGTCGCCGGCTCAGCGGGCGCTGGAGGCGACGATCGTCGAAGTGGTGCGAACGGTTTACGATCCGGAGATTCCGGTGAACGTCTACGATCTGGGCCTGATTTACGAGATCGCCATCGATGCCGAGAACCGGGTGAAGGTGAAGATGACGCTGACCGCGCCGGGTTGTCCGGTGGCCGGGTCGTTGCCGGTGGAGGTCCAGCGGAAGATCGCGTCGATCCCCCAGGTGAAGGATGCGGAGGTGGAGCTGGTGTGGGACCCGCCCTGGGACAAGTCGCGGATTTCCGAATCGGCGCTGTTGGATTTGGGGTTGGAGTGAAGGGCAAAATCAGGAAAGAAATTTGGATAATGGTTCGCGTCACCGATCCCGCGGGGGCAAGAGTTCACTTCCGCATCGAGGGGGTATGGGTTATGCCCACCAGCAGACCTTCCGGTCCCAGCAACCGCGTGACGACCTGGCCCCAGGGTTCCTTTCGCGTCGCAACCAGCAGTTTGTAGCCCTGCGACTTCAGTTCCGCGGTGGCTTTTTCGATATTCCCTACGTCAAACTCGATCCACGCTTGTGGCACGGGAAGATTGCCAGGCCATTGATCCATGCCAAAGCAGGACTCAGCCGCCTGCGCCAACGGCCACAGGGCAAAATGCTTCACGCCATCCAGCCCGCCTGTGTAAAGATATCCGTTGGCGTCTTCTTTGAACGGCAGCCCCAATGCATCGGAATAGAACTTGCGGCTTGCGGCCGGGTCGCGAACGATTGGGCCAAAACCGGCGACGAATAGCACGTCGATGTTTTTCGGTGTTTTCATATGCGATCTCCGTTATCTTATCCTAGGCGGCGCGCACGGATAGGCCGTGACGGAGTAACAGGGGCACTGGGTCAGGGCAATCGCACATAGTTCCAGCATATCACAATCCTGCGCTTGCGCGGCCGAGCCATCTCGGATCGTGTTTCCCGCCGGTCGCGAGGCTTCGCTTTGCTATCAGATTGACTTTTTTGAGGAGCTTTTGCATGGACGCTCAAGCGACCGCGATCACCGTCGACACGCCGCCGGAGGGGTCTACCGTGAGCGTAGGCGGCACTGTTGGTTTTGGGGTTGGCCTACCGGGCGGGAATTGGCGGTGAGCCGTTCGTGACAATTGGCTTTGGCGTCGATACATTTCGGCCAGCGTAAGGAGCAGCCGGAATGCGACTGGGGATTTTCTGGACGGCGATGCTGGGGGCGGGATTGTCGCTTGGGCGGTATGCGCAGGCGGCCGACGGTGCCCCCGCGCCAACGGACCTGCTGGAGCAAGCGCAAAAAACGGACGTGGTGCTGGCGTCGGTCCTGGGTAGTCCGCAGGACCCGTTTGCCTCGCAGCAGGCTCCCCCGACGGAATGGGGCGATCAGCAAATCAATAACGGCGGGACGCATTTCTCCCTGGATTTCGCCTACGCCAACAAATACATCTACCGCGGCGTGGATCACGACTCGGTGGCCACCCATGGCAACTCGCTGAACCTGCTGTTCGACGCCAAGCTCCAGTTTGATTTGGGGCAATATCCGCATCCGTTTGTGGAGGTGTTCACGAACGTTTACGACGCGGACCCGCTGTCGCGATTTCAGGAAATCCGGCCCAGCGTCGGGGCGGACTGGGACCTGAAGCCTTTCGATCTGGAACTGACGGACATCAGCTACATTTACCCCGAACGCGAGTCGTTCAACCTGCCGGAAATAGACATCAAAATCACGCTGGATGATTACCTGCTGCTCGACGCCGACAAGCCGATCCTCTCGCCGTACGTGCTGGGCGCTTTCACCTATGCCAAGAACGAGGGATGGTACATCGAAATGGGCATGAAGCACGATTTCACGTTCGAGGACCTCGGCCTGGTCGTCACGCCCGAGGCGAACGTCGCCTGGATCACCGGCCTCCAACAGCAGTTTGTTTTCGTCAACACCCCTACCCAGCACTGCACCGGCTGGCAGCATCTCGAGTTGGGTCTGACGATCAGCTATTCCTTGAACGTCCTGCTGAACGTGTCGAAGAGGTTCGGAGAATTCGACGTCAAGGGCTACGGCTTTTACGACGACCGGCTCTCGGCCCAAATCACGTCAACCAACGCCTTCTGGGGTGGGTTGGGGTTGGGGTTCAAGTATTGAAGCCCGCCCCCTCGCCGATCCGTCGCGCTTTGGCGGCGGATTGATTGTGGGGCACTCCAATTGTAACCTGTGGAGATTGGCGGGATTTGGGGCTGGAGGTAAACGAGGCGATGAATTATCAGCGACGTGCATTTCACCGGGCATTAGTGTGTTTCTGCGCGCTCTTTTTACTACTGACAACGGCTGCCCGTGGGCAGACTCCGTCGCCTTCGGCGGGGAGCGCGCCGCCGGCGCAGGGCGTTGACCCTGTGCAGATCGGGCGCGTCGAAGACCTTAACTCCGGCGACACCGCCTGGATGCTGACCAGTTCCGCACTGGTCCTCCTGATGACCGGTCCGGGCCTGGCCCTGTTTTACGGCGGGTTGGTTCAACGCAAGAACGTCCTGTCAACGATGATGCACTGCTTCATCCTCATGGCGCTGGTCAGCGTCGCCTGGGCGATCGTCGGATACAGCCTGGCGTTCGACGCGGGCACGCCCTGGATCGGCGGGCTGCGCTTCGCTTTTTTGCGCGGGGTCGGCAACGCCCCAAGCGAGTATGCGCCCACCATCCCGCATACCACCTGGATGGTCTACCAAATGATGTTTGCCGTCATCACGCCCGCCCTCATCTGCGGCGCTTACGCCGAACGCATGAAGTTCAGCAGCATGTTGATCTTTTCCGTTTTCTGGCTGCTGGCGGTCTATTGCCCGATGGCACACATGGTCTGGGGCAAGGGCGGCTTGTTCAACGCCTGGATGGGCGGCGCGATCGGCACCATGGATTTCGCCGGAGGCACCGTCGTCCATATCAGCTCCGGCGTCTCGGCCCTGATTTGCGCCTTGATGCTCGGCAAACGCACCGCCTACGGCAAAACACCCATGCCGCCGCATAGCGTCGTCATTGCCATTATTGGCGCGGCGCTGCTCTGGGTCGGCTGGTTCGGCTTCAATGCCGGCAGCGCGCTGGCGGCCGGCCCGCTGGCCAGCACAGCATTCGTCAATACTCATCTGGCCGCCTCCATGGGCGCCATGGCCTGGCCGGCGATGGAATGGATGAGAAACGGCAAGCCCACCGTCCTGGGCGCCATTTCCGGCGCGGTCGCCGGTTTGGTCGCCATCACCCCCGCCAGCGGATATACCCTGCCCATGTACGCCCTCATCATCGGCGCCGCCGCCGGTATGGTTTGCTATTTCTCCGCAACCACCATCAAGCAGACGTTCGGCTACGACGACACCCTGGACGCCTTCGGCGTACACGGCATGGGCGGAACCCTGGGTGCGATCCTCACCGGCGTCTTCGCCGTCTGCGCCGTACACTGTCCACCTGGATTGGACAAATCCGGGAAACTCGGCCTCGTCGAAGGCAACTGGATTCCCGTGACCCATCAACTCGCGGCCGTTGTCCTGACGTGGATTCTGGCCGCCACGGTATCGGCCGTGATCCTGGCAATTATTAAAGCCACTCTGGGCCTGCGCGTCACCGAAGCCGAGGAATACGAAGGTCTGGACCTCAACCAGCACGGCGAAGCCGGCTACAACATGGAAGAGTGATTGAGGCCGAACTCGGCATTTCCCCCTCGCCCGATTCCGCGAGAGGAACGCCCACGGCGCCGCCGTGGGGATCCGAAGGGGCTTCTGAAACGGCTTCTTGGCCACAGCCTCGGATTACATGGCAGGCTGGGTTGCCGGCGGTTGCGCATCCTTCACTTCAACGAACTCGCCGGTGGGAGTGAAGGCGAAGAACTTGTCGCAAACAATCCGGTCCTTATCCCAGATCGTGGCTTGGTATTTGTAGCGGATCTGCCAATTGCCGTCCGGCCGCTTCTGGGGCTTGCCCCACTCAATCGACGTGCGGGCCGTGATGTCCCTGTAGTTTCGGCTGAAGAACTTCTCGACCCACTGGTGCAGGGCGTCCTCGATCTTGTCGCCGGCGACGGCCGGCCGCGTCGTCAGCGGGACGACGCCGTGCTTCAGCGGGAAGCCTTCCACGTCCTTTACCGAGACGAACTTGCCCTCGGACGTGAAAGTGAAGACCTGGTTCATGGTCAGGATGTCCTTGTCCCAGATCACGGCGTCGAACTTGTAGCGAATCGAGAGATTGCCCCCGTTCGTCGTTTGCGGCTCGCCCCACTCCAAGGTCTTGCGAGAGGTGATGTCGCGGTAGTTGTGCTTGAAAAAGTCTTCGACCCACCGGTGCAGTTTCCCGACCGCCCCCTCGGGCGCCGCGCCGCCAGCCTGCACGGCGGGTTCCGTGGCGGAATCCGGAGCGCCTTCCAGCGCATTCTGCATAAGCCGGATTATTCCCCCTTCGGCGGCAATCTGGCCATCCGGCGCAATCTCGATGCGGACGCCAAGACCGGCGATGTTTCTTTCGTCGCCATCGCGCACCAATCTCACCACATTGCCATCGGCCTCGGCTACCAGTCTGGGCCCACCCACCGGGTCGAATTCAATCCTCTTGGCCTGGACGACCTTGTCGCCCATTCGCAGGCACATCACACCATTATGGACGTACAAAACAATCGTCTTGCCCGCTTCCTGTTTTATCGCTGCCTGAGCCGCGGGAGCGGTGGTGGGCGGGGGCGCCCAAGAAGATTTGATCTCTTGGAAATCGGACCAGGCCCACGGCAGCTTCGCGCGGACGGTTTCCCTCGCTTCGTCCAGGCTGCCGCATCGGTCTTCGCCGAGGTTCTTCCAGGTTCCACCGATAACGCCAAAGCTCCGCAGGCTGTAGGGATCGCGTCCCTTTCCCTCTGGGAAGGGCAGATAGGAGATAGTGTCGGAGAATTCCTTACGATATACCCATACTTCGATCAGGTGCGAATTGGCCAGCGCGGTTGGGTAAATTCCATTCGGATCTTCCTGCCGTTCCTGTTCCCACCAGCGCCGCTCGTCATCTGGATCGAGCTTGCGCCAGCTCAACGCCGCTTCGGCCTTTCCATCCATAGCCGCGCCTGCCCGCGTCCACGCCGCCCAAGCCGATTGGGGCGTGGACAAATCCGTCCCCCCGGGAAAATCCGATAGGTTCTTATTCACCGTCTGCACCAAAGGTTCGGCGCCGCCGCCGGCCGGCGCCCCCTGGACGTCCTCGATCAGCTTGTCCGGCCCGCCCGTCGCGCCGAGGGGATGCTCGCCGACGATGCTGAGGTATTCAAAGCCAAATTGCTGCGCCAGTTGGCTGGCGCGTGCTTCGTTGAGTTGGCCGACGGTGACCTGATTGCTCGTCCATGCCAGGCAAAGCACGGTATGGCTACGGTCCGGCACCTGTTCGAGCAGCGCCGGCAGCTTGTCCCAACTGGTCTGGGTTCCCTGGAAAGTCATACCGCCGTCGGGCGCGATGACGAGCATGACGAAATGGCGCACGCGGCCAGTGTTGTTGGAAGCGGCCGGATCGGTGGCCGGGAGTAGGCCAGCGGGGTTCAGGTCTTCGGCGGTGGAAATTGTGATGGTGTCCCCGTTGGCGATGTAGGCGAGCTTGCCAAGGCCAGGCTGGATCAGGAGCAGCTCGAGCACGGATGAGAATTTGACATTCCGCAGGGAGAGGGTGACGGGCGTTTTCTCGTTAACGCCGACGGACTGGAGCTTGTCCCATCGAACTCGGATCTTCGCTCCTGTGATGTCCCCCAGGAAAAAGATGTAGTCCTGGAGCTTGGTATAGACGGGGGGGAGGTCTAAGGTGCGGTCGAGTGCGGCTTGGAGCTTGGCATTGGCGTTGCCTGGGATGGCGATGGCGGTTCGTGCCAGCCTCTCTAATTGCTCGGGGGTGGAGATCACTATGACGCCGTCGAAGACGGCGTAATCAAGTTTTCCGGGCAATTGCTGGGAGAGGAGGATCGTCAGCAGGTTGGAAAGCTTGACATTGTCCAAAAGCATTTCGGGGAGCTTGTCGGTTGGATCAATGCCAGCGGTTTTGGCCGTGTCCCAGTCCACGACGATGTTGGCGTCACTGGTGTCGCGGAGGAAATTGATCACATCGCCGAAGGAGAACGTGATCCAGCGTTCGCCACCGCCAGGGATTCCTTCCAGTCGCGATTTGAGGATTTTGTTTTCGGCGGTGTCGGGTTGGCCGATGATGCGCGGTTTGTGGGGAGGGCTCCGCTGGAGGTTTTGGATTTCCTGGGGCGTGGTGATGAGGATGACGCCCTGGAAGATCGCGTAGTCGAGTTTGCCGTTGGAAACCTGTTGGAGAATATTTTCGAGCGCGGCGGCCAGGTTGATGTTTTGCAGGGAGATGGTGACGGGGGCGGTTTTGTTGACGCCGGCGGATTTGGCGGCGTTCCAGTTGACCACGATGTTGGCGGGACAGATATCGCGCAGGTAGTCCAGAACATCGGCGAAGGCAATGGCCTTTAGCTGTTTAGGTTTCACGCTCTTCGCCAGGTCGGTTTGGGCGGCGGCGTTTGCGGCATTTTCATTGGGGTCGATGATGTGAGTTTTGGGAGGGGCTGCGGCGCGCACCATGGCCAGGGGCACGGCGAGGGCGGCAATCAAAATGCTTGTGACAGCGCAGGCACGGATGGAGAGCCCGCGGCGGTTGCGGGTTACGTCGAGGATCGCCAGCAATCGGCCTTCGAGTTTGCTCGGCCGGGCCATGGCGATGGCGGCGGCGCTGAAGCGAACCACCGGCATTTCCGAAGCGATGTGCAGCAGTTGTTCGGCGTATGCCGACGCCTTGGTTCCGGCGCTCAGCACCAAATCATCGCACGCCTGCTCGCGCTCGCTCTGCATGCGCTTCCAAGCCAGCCACAGCAGCGGATTGAACCAATAGACAGCGCAGGCCAACTGCACCACAAGCTGCGTCAGGCAATCCCATCGCTTGGCGTGGGCCAGTTCATGCAATAGCACCGTCCGGCGCTGCTCGTCGGTCCAGGTGACGGAATCTTCCGGCAATAGCAGGCGCGTTCGCCAAATTCCCCAGGTCATGGGCATGGTTCGGCGAGAACTGCTGAGCAGTTCCACCGGCCGGCCCAAGCCAAGCTGATCGCAAAGCCGCCGAAGAAGAATCGGCCAGCCGCCCGCGGTGATGCGAGAGGATCGGCGCTGCAACCACCGGAGGCTTGCAAGCCCCAACGCCACATATCCCAAGAGCAGCGCGCTTCCCGCCAGCCACGCGAGCAAAAGCCACGTCTGCCAGGTAAGGCGTAAAGGCTGCGGAGAAGCGGGCATTTGCGCGAAAATCGGCGGCTTGGCCGGCGGCGCCGCTTCATTGGGGAGAAGTTGATTATCCGGCACGGACGGCACAAGGACCGGGGCAGGAGCCGCTATCGGCGCGGGCGACGTGGCGTTGTTCGCCCATTGGGGCAATATGTGCCAGCCCGGAAGCGCCGCCGAGAGGATCGGCAGAATCAGCACACTTGCAGCGCCCAGAAACCAAACCAAATGCCGGGCGGCCGCCGACGCTCGACGCATGGCCAGAACGGTCAAGGCCGTCAGCGAGAGAATTGCCAAACCCTTGACGGCCGCATCCAAAAGCACAGGCAGCAGGACTGGACCGATTACCGACAGACGCGCGCAGAGTGATGACGTCAGCATGTTACACCCCTTTCCGCTTGGCCTGTTCGATCAGATCGGAAAGCCGCTGCAATTCTGCGAGGCTGAGTTTCTTGGCGCGGCCGGGGTCGCTCAGATGCGCCGCCACGGCCTTTTCCAGCGAACCGTTGTAAAAGACATCCAGCACCCGCCCCATCGCCGAGCGGGCGGCGTGGCGGCGTGGCTGAGTGGGCCGATACACGAACTCCCGCCCCTCCTGCCGGCGCGTCAGGTGCCCCTTTTCCTCCATGATGCGCAAGAGCGTCCGCAACGCCCCGCGCATGGGAGGATCGGGCATTTCCGCAAACACCTGTGTAATCGTCGCCTCCCCGCGCGCATAGATCACGTCCATGATCTGCCGCTGACGTTTGCTCAATTGGGATGGATCGGTCATGGGATAAAAAGTTATCCATTGGCGGGGCGGTTGTCAAGGGAAAAGGATAAATATTTATCCGCAAATCGCCCGCCGGCCAAGAAAATGCAAATGTCATTTGTCATTGGTCATTGGTCATTTGTCATTGGCTAAGCCCAGACTTGCATTTGCAAATGACCAATGACAAATGACCAATGACAAATGACAAATGACCAATGACCAATGACCAATCTTTCCTCCCATCATGGCGGTCTGCCCGCGCTGGTATATAATCGTTTGTTTCGTAACCCGGAGTGCGTTCATGGCGGGAATGACAATGACGGAAAAGATTTTGGCCCGACATGCGGGCCGGAAGAGCGTTCAGCCCGGCGAAAACGTCTGGGTGAGCGCGGACATCCTCATGACCCACGATATCTGCGGGCCGGCGACCATTGGCATCTTCCACGAGCAGTTCGGCCGCGACGCCAGGGTTTGGGACCGCGACCGCGTTGTGATCATCCCCGATCACTACATCTTCACCGCCGACCAGAAATGCCATCGCAACGTGCAAATCCTGCGGGATTTCGTGAAGCAGCAGGGATTGAAATACTTCTACGATCCGGAGTTCGTGAAAAACGAACCGACGATGCCCAATCCCTATCGCGATCCCACCAAAACCAGCTACAAAGGCGTTTGCCATAAGGCGCTGCCCGAGGAGGGGCACGTGCGTCCCGGCGAGATTCTTCTGGGCACCGACAGCCATACCTGCACCGCGGGCGCCTTCGGACAACTGGCCACGGGGATCGGCAACACCGATGCCGCCTTTGTCCTGGGGACCGGGAAACTCTGGCTCAAAGTCCCGCCGACCATGAAGTTCACTTTCCGCGGCGCAATCCCCGCCTATCTGACCGCCAAGGACCTCATTCTGGCGGTGATCGGCGAGATCGGCGTCGATGGAGCGACGTATCGCAGCATGTATTTCGCCGGCGACGGCATTTCCTCGCTGACGCTGGAAGACCGCATGACGCTGACCAACATGGCGATCGAAGCCGGCGGCAAAAACGGCGTCTGCGACGTCGATGAAAAAACCCTCCGGTACGTCCGGCGCCGCAGCAAAATCCCCGCCTGGGACGTCGTCCGCGACGACTCCGACGCCAAGTATTGCTTCGAGGCCGATTGGGATTTGGCGACCCTCGATCCGCTCGTCGCCAAGCCGCACAGCCCCGACAACCGCGATACCGCCTATAACTGCCGCGACGTGAAGCTCGACCAGGCCTACATCGGAAGCTGCACCGGCGGGAAAATCACCGACATGATCTTCGCGGCCAATATCCTCAAGGGCAATCGCGTGAAGATTCCGACCTTCGTGGTTCCCGGCAGCACCGAGGTCCACGCCGACATGCAGCGCCTGAACCTCCGCGGCGTCGAGAAAGGCCCCAACGAAAAGAGCGTTCAGGACGTGCTGCTGGATGCCGGTTGCAACGTCGGCGCCTCAGGTTGCGCGGCTTGTCTGGGCGGACCGGGCGACACCTTCGGCCGCCTGCAACGCAGCGAGGTCTGCATCAGCACCACCAACCGCAATTTTCCCGGCCGCATGGGAAGCACCAAAAGCGCGGTCTACCTGGCCTCCCCGCTCACCGTCGCCGCCAGCGCGCTGACGGGATACGTGACCGATCCGCGCCAGTACGTCAGCCAACCCATCGAGACCGGCGCCGCGGGAGTGGCGTAGGGATCATCATGACGTGGGGAAGCTCATGACGTCGGCAATTCGTACAGAGGATCTTGCCCGCGTCCTCCGCCGCGCCGCCCATGCGGATCGCGACCTTCAGACCCTGCGGCCCGTTCCCATCGGCCAAGCCGGCGACGGCCTGGCCGATGCCATCCTCTGCACCTCGGCCGACTTCCCGGGCGCCAAGCATTTGTTCGATCGCCTGCGATGGGGCGGACACCTCATTTACGTTTGCCAGACCCGCGAGGAAGCGGATCGAATCAGCGCCCAACTGAGCGGCGGCGGTTTCCAGATCACGCGGAAACCCTCCCCGATCGCGCGCGGTTGGCTCGCCGCCCTGATTCCTTTTTTCCCGCGGAGAAATCATTATTTCGCGGCGCGGAAGGTGGAACTCGTCCAACCGGGCCAGACCACCGACCGATTCACGTTCCACGTTCACCTTGTCAGCGACGGCTGGGGCGATTACGTCGTGGTCAAGGAGGTGCCAACCCTGGAAATGGTGATGGCGCGGCTTCGCGGCAAGTGGCCGGACTTGGCCGGCGAAATCATCGAGAAACGCGCCCGGAAATTCACCGACAAGATTTTCCCCGTGTTTCTGACCCGAGAGGCGGCCATCCTCAAAATCGTCAACCGCGATCTGCCCCCGGAATACGCGCAGCGGATTCCAAAGCTCCTGGAGATGGAACAGGACGAGCGGGGGTTCGCCAAGCGATTGCACTTGAACTGGCTCCGCAACGGCGGGGCACCGCTGAGCCAGTTGGAATTCGCCAGGCAAAGCGCCGATTTGCTCCGCGCCCTGCACGATGACGTGGGGATCATGCACCTCGATTTGCGCCTGGACAATTTTGTCGTCACGCCCGCCGGGGTTGGATTCGTCGATTTCGGATCGGCCGTGCGCGTGGACGAGAACCTCAAGCAAAGCCCGCTGCTGTCGAGTCTTTTTGAGGAGCTGATGCGAACCAGCGAAATTCAGCGGATGCTGTTTCGCATGACTCGAACCGGCCAGGTCACCAGCGAGGCGATCAGCGGCGGGCTGCACAAAGTCGACAAGGCCGTCGATTGCTTTTACCTCGCCGTTCAGATCAGTTCGCCCCATGCCAACCCGGACCTGAAAGACCTGATTCGCTTCGACAAGCAGAGTGCCGACGCCCGGCTGCTGTCGCGGTTGACCGACCAGATTCTTCGGCCCGCCAACCCGGCCAACCCCCCGTTTCGCTCCGCCGCCGATATCCTTCGGGGAATTCAGCAACTATCAACCCGATTGCAAGAGCCCCAAGCCCCTGAAACCGCCCTGGAAACCCAGGATTTGGCGGTGTCGAAAACCGTGCCCCGCCCTTGACCCCAAATTTCGGTTCAGGTATATAGTCGGCTACGGACGAAGTATTAAAACCCCAAACGGCCTACAATATCAGCCGTCCATGAGCGATCGGCGTATTTTAAGGAAGATGGAGGTGCTGCTTAGAACCCTTTTTATGGTCAGTGGCCATGCGCTTTAAGATGATCTCGGCAACCTCGGCTCGGATATCGTGGGGATAGAGCCCGAGGATGGCGGCTTGAACAACATCGGATTGAGTGGTGAACCACTCGATTACACGGCTCGTGGCGGCAATCTGGGTCATTCCTAACCGATCGCACAGATCGGCCAGCCCTTTTTTTGCCTCAGGGTATAGTTCGATCCGCATAATCACGCGACGGGATGGAGTTGGATTTGCCATATCGTATCGTCCTTAGATTAAATCACTTAGAAGTGTGTCCTTCGAGTTAGCCGATTGGCCAAAAGGTTCACTATCTGTCAGGAGCCCGCTATTTTGAGCCCTTCCCTTGCGATGCCAATTGCTTCAGCAATTGTTTTGCGAGCCGTCGCAGAGACGGATCTGACAGCGATGCCATCACCGCGGTTTGAATCACCTCGTCCTGCTTGACGAACCACCCGACAAGTCGCGACATCACAGCGATTTGCGTCATTCCACGCTTTTCGCACAGTTCATCCAACTCCTCCTTGGCTTCCGCATCGAGTTGGATCCGCATGATCGCACGCCGATCTACCATTTTCTTTACTCCCAATCAAAGGCGACGCTTGTCGCAGTTCCCCCATTCCGTCATCCGCTGCCGTCATCAAAAAAATACAATTTGCACGTTCCAATCATCATGAGCAGTCAAAAAGTGCGCCGCTCCGAAATCATGGCAAGCTAACTATACACATAATTCCAGCCTTCAAGCCTTTGGCGACCGCTGGTCATATTAAATTATCCCCCAATGGTAGCAAGATGGCGAACTTTTTTCTCCTTTTCCGGGTTCATCCATCTGGCTGAAACACGTTGCATGCAATTTCATTGTTTGATTACCGGCCAAGGTTACGCCCCGTCAGTGCCCGCGCGATCGTCGAAGGAGAATTCGGAACCGATAACGGACCATGGTCATCAACCAATTGGGCCGTAAGCCGCCGATTGCCCTCCACCAACGGCTTACCAATCACCTGAGCGATCTGGTTTACCTCTTCCTGCTTCTGTACCAACATTTTTTCTAATTCTTGCAGTTGGGCATCCAGTTCCTCATACTGCTTCAATGCTGATAGATACAGCTCCTCCCCCTCCCGCATCCATTCCGCAATTGATTTTGCCACAGCTGAAACCCTCCCGCTGGTATTACCTCGCAGAGTTTGCCTGCCTGAGAATCAAATTTACAATTCCGCGGACAGATACCCGAAATCTAGTCGGTCATTCAACCGTTTTCAGAAAAAAATCGCAAGTTTCGTCTACCCTTGCGCGAGATTTCCATTATTGACCCCGCGAGCCGACAGAGCCATTAGCATTGATGCAAGGATAACCGTGGCACATACCCCACCCCCGCTCTCTGACGACGCGAGCGCTTCGGCCGGCTCATTGGGCGAAATCGCGCGATATTTCCTCCTGCTTGGCTTCACCGCCTTCGGCGGCCCCGCGGCCCATGTTTCCATGATGGAACAGGAACTCGTCCATCGCCGCCGCTGGCTGGATCGTCAACATTTCCTCGATCTCCTGGCCGCCGTCAACTTCATCCCCGGACCCAATTCCACCGAACTGGCCATCGCCCTCGGCCGGCTTCGCGGCGGTTGGCGGGGAATGCTCCTCGCCGGAGTCTGCTTCATTCTTCCCGCGGTTTTGATCATACTACCCATCGCCTGGCTTTACGTGAATTACCACCAACTTCCGCAAGTGGATGGAATTCTCCGCGGCGTCGGCGCGGCCGTCGTCGCGATCATCGCCGCCGCCGCTTGGCAACTCGCCAGGTCCGCGGTGAAAAATCCATTCGGCATCAGCGTCGCAATTCTCGCCGCCGTGGGCCAGTGGCTGAACCACCAATATCGCTGGGCCTTCGGCGACCTGGGAATCCTGGCTCTGGCCGCCCTCGCCGGACTGTTGCGGACAAACTGGGCTTGGCCGAGGAACTCGATCGCCCGGTCAATCGCCCTGCCCCCACTTGGCGCCCTGGCGGCGATAACCGTCGGCGGTCCCGTCCTCATGGTCCTTCTGTTTCTCAAAATCGGCGCGACCTTGTTCGGCAGCGGATATGTCCTGGTCGCCTACCTGCAAACCTCCTTCGTCGATCAGCGGCATTGGCTCACGACTCAGCAAATGTTGGATGCCGTCGCGGTTGGCCAGGTCACGCCAGGCCCATTGCTGACTACCGCCACGTTCGTCGGATTTGTCCTGGGACACCACCCGTTCGGCGGGGGATTGGCCATGGAAACGGGCTGCGCCCTGGCCGCAACCGCCGCCATTTTCGCCCCCGCGTTCATTCTGATCGCCGCCATCGGTTCCTCCATCGACCGGCTTCGTCACAGCCCCCCCGCCCGCGCCGCCCTCGATTCCATGAACGCCGCAGTTGTCGGACTCATCGCCGCAACCTGCATCTTCATGGCCCGGCAGGCCATTCAACCCCCGCAAACCTGGACCTCCGTTGCCATCATGGCCGCATCCCTTTGCGCGATCCTGGCGTTGAACGTGAACGCCACCTGGCTGATCGCCGCCGCCGGCGGCATCGGCTGGATATTCATGCGATAGCCATTCTTATTCCGTTGCGGGCAGCAAAACTGGCATTGAAGGCACATCATCTCGGACTTATACCGTGCCTTGAGTAGAATGCTCGCAGCGCCGAATATCGCTCAACCGGGAGATAGCCATGGACAAACAAATCGTCGTCAAACTGCATTCCAGTTTCGAGGACATGGCTCGGAAGGACACGGAGGCAGGCCCAGAGTATTGGCTTGCCCGTGATCTGCAACTGCTCTTGGGATATTCGCATTGGCGCACTTTTTCCGACGTGATTGATAAGGCGATAACAGCCTGCGAAACAACTGGTTATGACCCAAAGGACCATTTTGCGCATGCGCGCAAGATGGACGATCTCGGTTCCGTGGCAAAACGTGAAATTGACGATATCGAGCTCACGCGCTATGCCTGCTATCTGATTGCCCAAAACGGCGCTCCATCAAAGGAGCAAATCGCTTTCGCACAGACGTACTTTGCC
>JBEKIV010000005.1:0-36172 GCA_050011595.1 Tepidisphaeraceae bacterium | reverse complement strand
CGTGGTGCTTGCATTCGGGCTGTTGGTGGCGGCCATCGTGACGATGCGGCGGTCCGACGAGGTGGCTGACGTCCAGCCGCGCCGCCGTCTGTTCGACAAAACCATCGGATGGTTCGCCCTGGCAATCGCCTGTTTCGTCGAGGCCGCCACCCTCTGGCCCTCGCGCTTTGACTACCGCACCTCTTTGCCTCTGTACGTCTGCAACCTCGGCATGTTCATGGCGCCCGGAGCGTTATTACTTCGTTGGCGGTCGTTGCGGGCGATGACGTATTTCTGGGGCCTGGGGCTTTCCTCGTTGAGTTTCATCTATCCCGATCTTTATTTCGGACCGGCGAATTTCCAGTTCTGGGTTTTCTGGGCCGGTCATGCCGCGATCATCGGCCCGGCGATCTATGACATTTCCGCCCGGGGTTTCCGCCCGCACTGGGGCGATTGGCTCTTCGCCGTGAAATTCTCAATCCTCTACCTGGCCGTCATTTTCCCCATCGACGCGATTTTTCATCTCAACTATGGCTACGTCGGCCGATCCTACAAGGGCGATCGCTCCCCCGTGGATGTCCTTGGCCCCTGGCCGTGGCGCGTGCCCGTCATGTTTCTCGCCGCGATGGTCATCATGCTTTTGCTGGTCATTCCCTGGATGGTGGGTCGAAAGCGGTTTACACAGGGGCTTGCTGCCGCCGCCGATCCCGTGGGGACCCCCTTGAACGCCCACGTCCCATAAGCGCCATCCCCCGGAATCGAAGGGTAATCCTCTCCGTTGCCGATAGAAACATGGACGGCGTGAGTAATCTGCCCCCCCCCACGGTCGCACTGGAACAGGCGCTGCTAAGCCGCCTCGGCGATACGCAAAAACAATTGGACGCGCTGCGCGAGCAACTCACCGAATCGCAGCGGCTGGCCACCATCGGCACCATCGCCGCCGTCATCGCTCACGAGTTCAATAACCTGCTTACGCCCATCGTCAGCTATTCCCAGTTCGCCCTGCAAAGCGCCAAGGGGCCAACCCCGGATATGGAACTGATCTGCAAGGCCCTGTCCAAGGCCTTCGCCAGCGCGGAGAAGGCCGGCAAAATCTGCACGGCCATGCTGGCCCTGGCACGCGGGGAATCCTCCTCCGGCAAGGTCGCGGTGCAGACCCTCGTGGATGAATCCCTGGTCGTCCTGGCCCGCGATCCGCAGAAAGACGGCATCGCCCTTCGGGTTCAGATTTCAGGCGATCCCTGGGTTCTGGGCGACAGCGTCCAATTGGAACAGGTGCTGCTGAATCTGCTGATCAACGCCCGGCAGGCCATGCTGGGCAAGGGCGGATCGTTAACCCTCAAGGCCGCCGCGGCGGAAGAAAATGAAATCCGAATCCAGGTGATCGACACCGGCCCGGGGATTCCGGAGAATCTTCTCCCCAAAATTTTTCAGCCGTTTTTCACCACCAAGGGGACGGCCGCCAAGGACGAGTCCCGCGGCACGGGCCTGGGATTGGCGATTTGCAAAGACATCGTCGAGCACCACAAGGGCCGGATCACGGTTGAAAGCCAGGTGGGCCGCGGAACGACTTTCAACATCTATCTCCCGGCGGCCAGCAACCAGGTCGAACCCAATCCCGAATCGGAAGGGCGTCTCCCCAAGGTCTGATTTTCCGCGTCATCGTGAGGAAAAAAGGGATTGAACCGCCGATGGCGCGGATTGCGCGGATAAGCGAAGCGGGCGGTAAATCCGCATTTTCCGCTTTGGAACCGGGAATGCTCATGCACGTCCGGGGCTTTCTTTTATTCATCAACCAAGCTCATCTCGTCAAGGCGGATCGCGTTCCCTGTCCCGCTCTGCCGTACGGTCGAAAACAAAATTGGCGATGTGGGCGCTCGCCTTTCGCACTTCATTCCAGTCGTGCCAACGTGCGTTTAAGTTCTTGTATTCGGATAGGTTCATCTGATCCAGGTCATAGGGCAGAGGATTGGCAAGCTGAATCTGCAATTGCTGCAAAGCCGATTCGCCATTGGGCTGGGGATATAAATCATCCAATCGCTGCAACGCGCGCGCGGCCCGCGCTTCACCCATGCGGTCCGCCAACGCCACAAAATCCAAATAGTCCCGCGTCGCATTTCTTTTGAGAATGAGCGCGGCCTTGATGCGCAGAATTTCCGCCTCCGTCGGCACCCTGATTTTCTGTCCCCGGTAATCAATCACCGTTGTTTCCAGCGGCTCGTCTCGGATCAGTTGCCGGATGCCCGTTTCGATTCCATCCAGACTGCCCAGGATTTGCACCGGCCGGTTGACGCGCGCCGTTTTCCACCCAGCGACCGATTCCAACTCCGCCAGCACGGCGTCGAATCGTTTGGACAAATCAGGCAAGACGTGGTCAGCGTCCTGTGAGAGACGATGTTGCGCATGCAGCGCCGACGCCGTGCCGCCGACCAACACCGCATCCGGCAATATTTGTTGCAGGCGGGCCGCGGAAGAGAGGACTTTCTCCCAATCAGGCAAGTCGCTCGTTGACATAATTCATCCAGAAATGATGCCGCTGGGCACGCGGGTCTTGAATGTGTGCCTGACAAACCTGCCGTATCTTTTCCAACAGGGACGCATCCGCCAGCAGCGACTCCCGCAGCCGCTCCCAATCCGCACGCCGACCGCGCGCGATGACGTCATCAATCGCGGCAAGAGTCAAACCGCCATGGTTCAAATGCCGGTGAAGCATTGGAATCAGGATAATACACCCGCCAAGCGCGTCGAGCCATTTCTGTCGATAAAATGCGTCGCCCGTGCATCAAGAGCACGCACATTTCAATCGAGCCGTTCCACACGGCCGCTTATCTGGACGCCGAGGCCTTCCGCTTCAACAACCGCGAAGTACAGGAGGGGGATCGGTTCAAGATGGCTATGCAGCGCGTCACCGGCAAGCGGTTGACGTACAAAGGACTGATCGGAGCGCCGACGGACGGGCGTTCCGAAAACGACAAGAGCGAGGCAAACAACGAAAAGCTCAATTGAGGCGATCACGGGATACCGATGTTTCGCAATCCTCATCGGTAAATCCGTTATAGCCAACAGGGAAACAACTATTGGCGTTTGCTATGGCATCATCGCACATTTGCTGGTTTCGCAATTTGGCTTCTGGTGTAGCCCAGTCAGGATCGTCTGGAGATGAACCAGCCCAGGGAATTAGCCGCGAAAGCGCCGTTTTGAGTTTCTTGTTTTCGGCTATAAGGGATTCGACGTTTTTTTCGGAATTTAACATGATATACTCATTTCTCGGCGGGAATTGATCCTCGCGTTAGGAGCAATACGGTGGAAATCATTTATCAGGAACACCCGGTCGTTACGATTGCAACAAATCACTTCGTTGCCGTCCCCATCATCATTCAGTTTGAACAGACCCCTTTGCTTGAGGTCGGAAAGTTTGAGCCTGCGGGGTATACAACCAGATTCCCCGTTTACCATAGCGACGGTACGCGATTGGCAATTGTCAACGGATGCCGGATACACCCAACCGACGACGGGAAAAAGGCAGATATAAAGGTCCGTCAACAGCCAGAATTGTCGGTGTTTGAGCTTGAGGGCAAGCCAATCCTTGAACTTCGTCGAGACGGCCCCGCCGCACTTAAAGGCTGGGCAGAACTTTGGGCACCGGAAGGCGTACTCGTTAAGGCGCACGATTCTGGCGTTTCCGGCCTTCTCCGAACCGGCGCAGACGCCCTGATGATCGGAAATTCGGTGTTCCATAATTGCGGAATTTCTGGATGGAAAATTGGAATTCATATTTTCCGACTCAAGGATGAAAATGGAAAAGAGCAAATGAGATGGGCGATTGGCTCCAACGGAATAATTCCCAAGTGAGAGGCAAACCATGAGACGAAGAACCACAAAACACGCTAATGACATAATCGTTTCTGATGGTGACGCGGGGATGCGCCGGATGGACGCGACAATGCGTCATATCCTTGCCCTTCCGAAACCGTCCCACCGAAAACCCCGCAAACACAAAAAGTAAATCCGACCCACGATTATCCCTGGATACCAACCATGGGGGCAGGATTAGTCAAGTATATAATTACCCAAATTTTCACTTCTTCGCCCATTCCCTCTGCGAAAGCAACCCCCTTCAAAGCCCCGCCTCCGCGCCCAAATTCTCCATAAACAGTTTCCCCCGATCCCGCTTCAGCGCGATCTTTTGTTTCTCCCGCTCGATTTCCATTGTTTGGCGAACCTGCTCGGGGTCAGTCGGGCCGACTTCCCGTGGGCGGAACATTCCCATTCCCTTGAGCAGGTGCAATGCTGCCCGGGCGTCGCCGGCTTCCAGGGCTTTTTCCAACGCATCCATCGCCTTCTCCGTCATCATTAGCAGGCGGGATTGGGCGCCCTTCTCCATCTCGTCGTGCCATCGGTTGTATGCCGCCTGAAAAACCGGGTCGTGCCGCAGCCAGTGATAGATCGTCCCGCGCGACACTCCGGTCGTGCGGGCGGTCTCCGCCACCGTTATCCCCATCCGCAGCAGGTCCAGTGCCGCCTCTTGTTTCTCCGGCAATTCCCCGTCGCCGCCATTTCCCTCCCCCGTGGTCGCCAATTGCCCCGTTCCTTCCGGCCCGATGTCAGACATTAATACCTCATTCCCCGTGAAATTACGCGGATAATAACCTAACATATACCAAACAAGACGTCAAGCGAAATCCATAAAAAGGCAACTATCAGAAAAATTGAACACTTTTTCGCGCGCCAATATCAATCATTGAAACCCCGAATCTACAAGTACCCGACGATAAACGAGTTAGAGGACAGACTTAAACTTGTATTCACTAACTAAAATCTGAAAAGTGTTCAATGTGTTCAACGGCGATTAGCGATTTCAATCAGAGATGAGAGCCGTGATTTTCAAACCAACGGCCGCACGCGCCCGTCGCCGTGCCCGCCGCGCTTGCCCCAGACGCCCGGAATCGGCGTCGAGCAGTTCGGGCATTTGCCATCCGCCCCGACTCGGTTCTCCCGGACCAGGAAGCCATATCGGCGGATCAACGTCGTGTTGCAGTTATGGCAGCGGGTGTTTTCCCCTTCGCCCACCTGCCCCGGCAGGTTGCCGGGATAGATGTAGCGGATGCCGGCTTGTTGGCCATATTCCACGATTCGCATCAGATCGTCGGCGGTGGTTTGGCGGTAGCCCTCGGTCATTTTGTAATCGGGATGGAAGGCGGTGACGTGCCAGGGCATGAGGGGATCGACGGATACCAGGAAATCGGCCATGCGTTTGAGTTCCTCGGCGTCGTCGCTGAAGCCGGGGATGACGAGGGTGACGATCTCGACCCAGAATCCGCGCTCCTTGAGCATGCGGATCGTCCCCGTCACGTTTTCCAGGACTCCGCCGAGTTGGCGGTAGTGTTGCGGGTTGAACGTCTTGAGATCGACCTTGTAGGCATCGACGTGGGGGCGGAGGAAATCCAGGACCTGCTCCGTGCCGTTGCCGTTGGAAACGTACGCGCATTTCAGCCCGCGCGTGCGGGCTTCCTGGAAGACCGCGACCGCCCATTCGCTGGTGATGAGCGGCTCGTTGTAGCTCGACGCGATCACCGGCGCGCCGTGCTGGATGGCGAGGTCCACCAGTTGCTTGGGGTTGGTCAATCGCGGCGGCGCGACGGCCTTGGGATCGCGAAGCATCTGGCTCGTGACCCAGTTCTGGCAATATCCGCAGTGAAAATCGCACCCCAGCATCCCGAACGTGAGCGCGTCGCTGCCGGGCAGGCAATGGAAGAACGGCTTCTTCTCGATCGGGTCGCAGGCCAGCGCGCCGACGTAGCCGAAGGGAACCTTCAGGACTCCGTCGTCGTTGAAGCGAACGCGGCAGACTCCGTCGCGGCCGGGTTTGACGAGGCAGCGGTGTCCGCAGGCGAAGCAGCGGACCGCGCCGTCGGCCTCATGCCGGATCAGCGCCTCCGCCGCCGGGACCACGAGTCGATGCAGCATCTCCTCCAGCGATTTCATCCGGCTTTTTTCGTCGAGGGTATTCAATGTCGCCATGATCGCGCCTTCCATTCTGATTTTAGACACTCCAAAGGCGTTGAGACAGCAAATTCTTCACCGCCGCGCTCCCATCCGTTATAGTTTCGCCCTTGAGATTCAATGCCTCTTTTCTCCTGCTGATTGAGGTTATCGCCATGTTGAACCAGGGATGCGCATCGGTGAAGGAACAGCCCGAAACCGCCCAGTGGCCGAAAATGTCCGGAATCGATCGGGCCATGCAGGCATGGGTCGATCGGGGCGAGATTTCGGGGGCCGTGACGCTGGTGGCGGATCGGCAAGGCATCCTCCATCTCTCGGCCGTGGGGCAGCGCGACCTCAAACGCCGCTTGCCCATGCGCACCGACACGATCTTCTGGATCGCATCGATGACCAAGCTCATGACCGCCACGGCGGTCATGATGCTCCAGGATGAGGGGAAGCTTTCGATCGACGATCCGGTGTCAAAATACATTCCGGAATTCGCCGGACTGAAGGCTCCCTCCGGCAAGCCGGCGAACCTGACGCTGCGCCATCTTTTGACGCATACCAGCGGTTTGGCGGAAGCGCCGCGGGACGTGCTGCTCAAGGCCCGCACGCTGGGCGAACTGGTTCCGTTTTATCTGGATCGGCCGACGTCGTTCGAGCCGGGGAAGAAATGGGATTATTGCCAATCCGGCATCAACACGCTGGGCCGGATCATCGAGATCGTTTCGGGCGAGTCGTACGCGGATTTCCTGCAAAGCCGGCTGTTCGATCCGATGGGTATGAAGGACGCGACGTTTTATCCCAGCGAAGAGCAAATCCAACGGCTGGCGCAGAGTTACGTTTTGAAGAAGGGCCGGCTGGAGCGGATTCAGATCGATCGCCCGGTCGGCATTCGCCATCATTTTCCCGCCGCCAACGGCGGATTGTTCTGCACGGCCGGAGAATTTTGCCGGTTCTGCCAGATGTTGCTGAACGGCGGGATGCTCGATGGCCGGGGTTATCTGAGCGCCAAAAGCATCGACGAAATGACCAGCGTGCAGACGGACGGGCTGAAGACGGGTTTTGTGCCGGGCAGCGGATGGGGGCTGGGGTTCGGCATCGTGCGGGAACCCAGGGGAATCACCGCGATGCTCTCGCCCGGCACGTTCGGGCACGGCGGCGCTTACGGAACGGAGGCGTGGATCGATCCGGTCAAGGGGCGGATTTACATTCTGTTGATTCAGCGCGGCGATCTGGATAACGCGGATAATTCGCAGTTCCGCCAGGCGTTTCAAGAGGCCGCCGCGCCATAGCCTTCGCCGAGACGGTGACCACCAACCTTTGGATGGAATGCCGCGGATCGGACCGGCCGATCTTTTCCTTCTGCTCCGGGGCCAGAAATCGCAGCCATTCCTTGCAGCCGGTGACGTCGCTGTGGCCGGAATCCTGGCCGATGAGCAGCGGATCGGGAGCGTACATCTTGAAATGGCGCATCAGGGAGGAAATCACCAGGTCGCAATGATCGTTCGTGGTATTCCGCCAGAATTGGGAAAGAACCCCCATCAACCGGCCGCGAACGGCGTAGGCATGGCTGCGATTGGAGGCCAGGCAACGCACCACGCCGGGACAGATCGTCTCGGGCGGCCGCAAGTGCTCGGCCCCGAACATCAACCCATCCCAGTCGTCCGGAACATTCCCGATGAATTCCCGAGCCAAGGATGAAAAATTTTCGACGGGATAGGCATCGTCCTCCAACACCAGCAGTGCGCGCACGCCGTCGTTGATGGCCGAATCGAGAACCGCGCGATGGGATAGAAGACATCCCCAGGCGCCGGGGCCTTTGTCCCATCCCGCCGGAGTCCCCACCGCCTGGCCGTCAACGGCCACAAATCGCCGGGGCGTTTTGAACGGCCAGTCTCCCAGCGTTTGCCAGAACCGCTCAAGCCGGTCGCGCCGGCGGGCAAGGTTCACGACCACCACGCGGTCGAATGTTTGCGAAATGTCCCCGCCGTTCAGAGCCTCGGCAGCCGTGCAGGAAATCCCGTCCATGAGAGACCCTTTTTTTGTGTCGCCGGGAAACCTTCCCGGCATAGTTGCCGCCGGAAATTATCGACCCGACCCCAGACCTGACATGAAGTTTCGTCAGATTTATCGTGTTGGCGAACATTGGCGCTAACGCCATCGATCAGGTGCGTGCCTCACGAGAAGGAGCCGTCGAAAGACGATGCCGGGAGAAATTCATACAGGACTTTTGCGATTCCATTGCTGGGAAGGCCACGGAATCTTAAACCCGGTCTTTGGGGAGCGTTTCATTTGGCTGAAGCAGGGCCTGCCGCGCAGAAGTCGGCTGAGGGCAAACCACGTTGCCGAGCGGCGGTTGCCATTCCAGCAATGGGCCATGAATGATTCTTTTCCGGTCCAGGGAAACGGATCATGCAGGAAATTCTGGACCGTGCTGTCGGAAAGAGCGCCGGTGCGTTGGATTTCGTCGAGAAAGCCGCCGAGAACGGTGTCTTTGAAGACGTTTGGCACGCTGGAATAAAAGTGCATAACCTTCGGGCGGCAGGCCGCTCGCGCCGACCCGAGAATCTGGGCATTGCAGGAACCGGGAAGAACTCGCACGTTTGCGCCGGATTCGACGATTGCCTGATTCAACGCCGGTTGATCAAGATATCGTCCGGTGGTGCAGGAGGTTTTCCAGAGTTCATGCCATCGCGTGGACATTGCCCTTGCTCTGGGCGTGTCGCGCAAGAGGGCCACTCCTTTGTTGAAATAGCCGCAGGCGGGAATCCTCCATCCCATGGCTTTTAGTTGGGGCCAGAGCTCGGAACGGCCGAGTTTTCGGGATTTCTCGCGGAAGCGAATGTTGAGATCGCGCGTAAGGCCAATGTCGAAAGATTCGTGCCGGCACAGGTTCGAGAGGAAATCAAGTCTTCGAATGCAGATCGTATCCGAGTCCAGATAGATGAAATCGCCGTCGACCAAGTCGCGCACTTGGGTGCTGATCCACCGGTTTTTCCTTGTCATATTTGATTCGGGCACATCGAGTTCGACGATGGAGTCGACAAGACAGAGCAGCGGATGGCGGCAATCGCAGATTGCGGTGGCTGAATCTCGGTCCATCAAACAGGTGATGCGGGCTTCGGGGTGCTGGACGCGCAGGAATCGGGCCGACAGGTAAGCCATGTCGGTGTGGACGTCTCCACCTGTTCCGTTGACGACGTAGCAGAAATGGACCATGCGATGCTCCCCCCGTGCCTATCGACCGAAAGGCTCATCAGCGACGGCTTCCTATGAAAATCGGAGTGACACGGCCAGGGTATTTCGGCCGGATAGTTCGCATTTTATTGCGCATAGGGCGGGAATTCGGTTTATGAGTGCAGTAGCGACCGCGGCTTGGCGCCGTGGGCCTATTTATCACGTCCCATTTCCTACAGCTTGGCCGTTACGGCCCGAATGATGGACAAACCTTTTCGGACAGGCGGTTCGTCGTTAACCCTTGTAAATGAAGGGAATAGGCAACAAAAAATCCCATCCGGCAGGAAGGGGTAAACGAGCCGAAGAAGGGATTTGAACCCTTAACCCCCGCTTTACGAAAAACGCCTTGGCGGGCTTGATTTGGCCTGTAAACGGCCGCGTTGGGCCGGAAATCGCCAAGACCAACATGATGCGCGTGTATGACGGCATGGAAGAGGCGAATTTTCGGAATTTCGCAAATGAATTTGGAATCAGAGAGAAGCGTCAGATGCTGATAAATATGGCACCGTTCTCCACGGTCAGCGCAACGCCCGCGGCCTTGGCCGCTTCCTGGAGCGCTGCGTCGAGCATGACCACCGGATCGGGGCTGACATCGAGCCGGCGCATCAGACCTTCGCCTTTCTTCGCGCCGGCCGTGAGCGTGATCTTGAGCCCGCGCCGTTTGCACTTGACGGGCGTGCCGTCCTGGAGCTTGGTGTTCATCGGCTTGAGATAAGCGTCAACGTAATGAACGCCAATGCCGGACTTGTCTTCCGCTTGGGGCGGAAGTTTTTCTTTCGCCGCCGAATTGACGTCGCAGAGTTTGGCTTTCATTTTTTTAGTTCCAGGTATTGGTCGATCGCCTTTCGGAATAGACGAATGTGATCGGGCGTGGACCCGCAGCAGGCGCCGGTGATGTTCGCTCCGATCTCCAGCAGTGGCACAACCCCCTTGGCCATCTGTTCGGGCGGTTCATCATAAACAACTTTCATATTGACCAGCTTGGGCTGGCCGGCGTTCGGCTGGACCATGACGGGGAGGTCGCTGACCCGCTTGTATCGCTCGACGGCTGTGCGCGCCCGCGTCATGTTCATTCCGGTTCCGCAGTTCAGCCCAATGATGTCAGCCCCGCGTTCCTGCATGAACTCGGCGGCGCGTTCGGGGTCGATGCCCATCATGGTGCGGAATGTAGATCCGTCCAGTGTCACATCGTACGCCATGGAGCCGATGACGCACGGCGCGCCGGCCTCTTTGGATGCGTCGATCGCCACGCCCAGCTCCTCCAGGCCGGTTTGAGTTTCAATAATGATCGCGTCAACGCCGGCGTCGACCAGGGCTTTGGCCTGTTCATTGAACGCGGCGCGCACCTGCGCCTCGGGAAAATCGCCATAAGGCTCCATCAAACCGCCGAACGGGCCGATGTCGCCGATGATATAGCCTTCGCGGTCGCCGAAGGCCTGGCGCACGATCCGGACCGCGGCTTGGTTGATCTCCACTACCCGATCCGCGACGCCGTGGCGGTTGAGCATGATGCGCGAGCCGCCGAACGTGTTGGTCAGAATGCAATCTGAACCGGCATCGGCATATCGGCGCTGGATGGCCAGCACTCTTTCGGGATGGATAAGGTTCCACTCCTCGCCGCAGTTGCCCTGAACCAATCCGGCGAGCATGAGCTGCGTGCCCATCGCTCCGTCGCCTAGCAAGGGGTGATCCTTGATTGCTTCCAGGATAGGCTTTTTCATGATGACTCCGCGCTTTGTGCGGTTCGCCCGGTGAGCCGTTGATCTCGCTGCACCAAGGCGTAATGGATGGTTTCAAAAACCAGTCCCCATTTATGTTTTCGGCTGGCCGGCTCGCAGTAGCAGCCCGCTCCAATCGTCGGCCGCTGCCACGACAGCACGTCATTCAGCGGATGACCCAGAAGCGGCTTCTCGTGATCGATGGCGACCATTAGATGCTCGGCATTGGCCATGTATCGGCACTGGTAGGTATGGCCCTCATCGCCTGGGGCCGCAGCGCATTTCAGCTCGCGAATGGGATATCCCTGATCGCGGGGGCCGAGCACAACATGATAGTGAAAAAAGATCGCGCGGCCCAGGTTGCTACAGGTAGTGCCTTCATAGCGGAACAGAGCATCAACGGTTCCATCCTGGCACACGGCCAGGGTCAGCCGCTCCTGGGCCCAGCGTTGCAGCGCCTTGGAGTTGACGACGTACTTGGCCTGCTCATCCAGCGCCACGGAGGCCGGCGCCGGCTCCGCCGGCGGCGCTTGCCGCCCCAGCGAAACCTCGGAATTGGAATACTCCCGAGCTTTGCCGTACGGAACCCGGCGATATTGGCACGGGGTAAACGAGCAGTTCTGGCACGGAATCAACTCCGTAATTCGGCGAACGCGCTCGTTGCGATTGGTCAGTCCGAAGACAGCCAGAAGCGATTTCTTCGGATGCAGCATCCCCGAATCCAACACGTCCATCCCGCACTTCGGCCAGGTGGCGGCGCGCTTCATCAATTCCAGGAGCCGGGGCTGCTCGGCAATGTCCCACTCCGGATAACCCGGGCTGTAGTGGGGGAGAACGCTCATGTCACGGGTTTCAGCCCACGCGCAGAGCCGGGCGCCCGTCATCGTCGTCAGGTGTTCCACGACTGCTGAGCCGAAAATCTCCAGGAAAAAATATTCGTCCGGCTTTTCATTCAGCCAGAGCCGCTGCGATTCGGAGGCAACTTCCGGTCCGGCGCTGACGGCAACCAGAATGGCGCCGTGCGCGTGCGCGTCCAGCAGAGTTTTGTGCAGACGGCTGCTGGTGAAGCAAACGCCGTCAAGGGCGATCGAGCCGTTGGTAATTTTGAGTTCCTCGGCCTGGCGGGCGTAAACCCAGGGCTGGCCGTTTTTCGCATACCACTGCCGCGCCCATTCCCCCAGTTCCCGCGCCCGCCCTTCGGGAACGACATCGCGCGGATACCCCAGCAGCCGTTTATATTCGGCCGGCTGAACATTCACATCGGGAAATGCGTCGAGTAGTTCGATCATCTGCGCTCATCCCACAATGGGGTTGGCCGCTTCCATGGGTTTGAACTGGCATCCGTCGACAAAAAAATCAAAAAAGCGCGGATGTGTTTCGAGCCGGCAGTGTTCCACCGTTTTCACCAGCTCTTCCAGTTGGGCGCGCCGGGATTTGTTGAGTAGCGCGATGGCCGCGCCTTCGATCGCCGCGTTGCCGACCTGAACGAACTTTGCATCGGGGAGGTTCGGAATCAGGCCTATGCGCCGCGCGGCCTCGACCGACAGATGCCGCCCAAAACCGCCGGCCAGGTAGAAAACATCCACCTCATCGAAGTCGATGCCGTAATTATTGAAGACCGTGTGCAGCCCCGCGACGTTCGCGCCCTTGGCTTGTGCCAACTCGTTGACATCGCTTTCAAGGAAAAAGATGTCGTGGGCCGGGTCGATGACGATGCGGGACGCGCCGTCTTCAAATCGCCCCATTTCGTTCATCCGGCCGGTGGCGAGCAGTTCGCCGACGAGATCGATCAGCCCCGAGCCGCAGATTCCCTCCGGCGCGGTATCGCCGATGACCCCGAGGCGAAACGAGCCGTCGGCATTGATCGTGACCGCTTCGATGGCGCCGTCGAGTGCGGGCATTCCGCAGGAGATCGCGCCGCCCTCAAACGCGGGCCCGGCCGGGCATGATGCGGCCAGGATGCGATCCTTGTTGCCCAGGATCAGCTCCGTATTGGTGCCGATGTCCATCATCGCCACGAGGCGGTCTTCCCGGGACAGAGCAATCGCCAACATGCAAGCCGCCGCGTCGGCCCCGACGTGTCCGCTGATGATTGGAACTCCATACACCCGCGCTTTGGGATGGATCGGAAGCAGGCATCGCCGGCCGGTGTCCGTCAGGCTGGTGGTGGTGCGCTTTCCCTCGGACAGTTCAATTTCGGTGATCGACCGATAAGGATTCTGACCGATCGAATAGACGTCTTGACGGAAAAACAGATCGCGCATCGTGGAGTTGCCGACAACCACCATTTCGTAAACGGTTTTCGGATCGACGGGAAATTCCTCGATGGCGTGCGTGAGATACCCGGCGAGCGTCCGCATCAGCAGCCGGCCGCGATGATGCGTGTCGTAGAAGATTCGCGACATCACGTCCGAGCCGCCGAATCGCTGGGGATTCTCGAACGAGGCATCGGCGATCAATCGGCCGGTTTCCAGGTCGTAGAGTCGAAGCACGATCGTGGTGGTTCCGAGGTCCATGGCAATGCCGTGGATCGCACCCCGGCAGCGGTCGATTTCCTCGCCGTCGATCAGGACGCGATCTCCATCGCGGCTGACAGCCGGGTCGAGGTCCAATTTCTGGCAGTCCAGCGGCAGCCCCATACCGCCGCTGTCAATTCGCATCCGACCCCGGCGCATCGTGTGGCATCGAACCTCGCCGGCGTCGGCAACGACGTGACATCGGCAGGAGAGCCGGAAATTGCCCGTGAGATGCTCTTCGTGCGGCGTCGGCGGCGAAAGACGGTCCATTCCCTGGACAATCTCCATCAGGCATTCCTTGCACTTGCCCTGCTTCTGGCAGGAAGTCGGGACCTTAACGCCCAGTCGCTCAGCGTAATCAAAGAGAGACGGCCCCGCGGCGGCTGGGGTCGTCTGTCCATTGATCGTCAGTATGACCGCCATCTAGCACACATCCTACCACTTCGCCTTGGCCTCGAGCTCGGCCTTGACCGCTTCGGCGACCTCTTGGGCGGAGCCGTCTCGCTCCGCTTCCTCGCTCCAGCGCCACTGGGCCAGATAATCGTCGGCACCCTGCAGGCCTCGCTGGTGGGCCAACTGGTCGATGCGCTCCATGAATCGCGGCGCCAGCTCCAGATTGACCTCCTCCTGCACGTCCTCGGCCTTCACCTGCGAGGGAATCTCCTGCCAGTAGAGGATTTTATATGTGGCCATGATCCTTAGTTCTTTCTCGCCAGCCGCAGAAACAGATCGACGGCGGCCGAGGCGTTCTGACCATATCCATCCGCGCCGATCTCGTCGGCGAACATCTGGCTGATCGGCGCGCCGCCCACGGCCATCTTGATCTCTCCCCGGCCCGCTGCCTTGAAGCCGTCGATCACCGTTTGCATGTAAGTCATGGTGGTGGTGAGCAGCGCGCTCATGCCGATGATCGTCGGATGCACCCGATCGGCGGCGGCCATGAATTTCTCGACGCTCTGATCGACCCCGATGTCATGAACTTCAAACCCCGCGCCCTCGGCCATCATGCACACGAGATTCTTCCCGATGTCGTGCAGGTCGCCGCGCACCGTTCCCATGAGCAGAACGCCAATGCGGTCGCTGCTTCCTTTGCCGCTGAGCAGCGGCTTGAGCACCGCCATGCCCGCCTTCATCGCCCGCGCCGCGATCAGCACTTCCGGCACGTAGAGAATGTTATGCTTGAAGTCCTCGCCGACCACGCTCATGCCGGCGATCAGTCCCTCGGTCAGCACTTCCTGCGCCGACCGGTTTTCGGCCAGGGCATCCTTGGTCATCTGCTCGACTTCCTTGGCTTTGCCCTCGTACAGGCACTGGTTCATCAAGGCGTAGTCGATCATCGTGCTCTCCCGGCCGGGGCGGCCCGTTTGCCGTTGAATTCCTCCAGCGCCTCAAGCATGGCCAGGAGATTCTGCCGCGGCATTCCGGGGCTGGTGCCGCCGCCGACCGACAGAATGATCCCTTCTCCGCCGCAGCCTTCCAGCACGTCGAGCGTCGCTTCCTTCACTTCCTGGGGCGTCCCGCGAACCGCCACCTCCAGCGGATTGACGTTCCCCATCAGGCACATGCGGTCGCCCACGCGCTGCTTGACCTCCCGGATATTTTTCTGCTTTCCCCAATTCAGCACGTTGAAGCCGCAATCGGGCAGGTGATCCAGGCACGCATCCACTTCCGCGTCGTTGTGATAAATCTTGACCCAATCCTTCGGAAACGCATCGCAGATGCGCTTCAGATACGGGTGGGCGAATTCCTCATAATGCTCTTCGTTGATGAACCCAACGATGTCGTCGAGGATGAAAATGCCTTCGACGGTATCGCCCATCACCTTGTGCTGGGCCTTGAGCCAGTCGATCACCACCCGCGTGCAGAGGTCGATGAGCTTGTGGCAACCCTCGGGGTTTTCGACCAACTCGACCATCAAATTGGTCGTGCTGCGGACAAACCCGGCCGTGCACAGCGGGCCACGCGACGTAACCAGCGGCAGAATGTACCCGTGGTCGAGGATGCGCTGGCGAATCATCTTGATCCGGTGCAGCGTCAGCGCCGCGAACGCATCCGCCTCCACTTCGTATTCTGGAAAATTGTCGATGTCTTCCAGCCGATACAGCGTGTGATATTCGCTGGGGGTGTTGTCCTGCCAGAACTTGATCTTGGCCCCCAGGACCGACGGCTCGGCGGCCATCCCATATTCCATCCACCAGGACGGGACGAAGATGATGTCGGGGAACTCCCGCATGATCTTCAGGTTCGATTGAAACCACAACTCCGGATCGAGGTAATAATCCATGTGGGCTATTCCTAAGTATCCGGGAATCCACGGGCTATCGATGATCATGGCCATCGGAATCTTATCCAATTTCTCCAACCGGGCGGCTCGTTTGAATGTTTCCCATTGCTGCGGAAGCATATTGGTTCCTCTGGCCCGTTGGCCGAACGCGAATTTTTCCTATAGTAAGCGATTACCTGAAATAGTTATTATAATCATTTACGCCGGTCGGATCGAATCCCGGCCGACGATCAAGAAAAAGCACACGATTGTATACCCTTCGAGAAAAGTTCGCCGATCCATCACGATTCCTGCTGGGCGTGGAATTGGTCACCACGCGCGGGACCATGGAGGACCGCCAAGCCGTTCACACCCGCTCATTCGCCTCGGAATTGGTCCATTCCGATCGGATCGACTGGGTTTCCATCACCGACAATGCGGGGGGAAATCCGCAGCTAAGCCCAATGGCTCTGGGAAAGCCGATCTTGTACGCCGGCAAAGAAGTATTGATCCATCTTTCGTGCAAGGACTTTAATCGCAATGGTTTAGAAAGCGCTGCCTGGGAACTGGCCAGCGAAGGATTCGTCAACATTCTCGCCCTCAGCGGGGACTATCCGGCGGGGGGGTATCACGGCCGGGGCAAGCCGGTTTTCGATATCGACTCCATTGGCCTGCTCACCATGCTGGATGAGATGAACCGTGGACTTTGCCGGCCAAAGTTGGGCCGGGACGGCCAGACAAGCACCGCGCAGGCCACCAACTTTTTTGCCGGGGCCGTGGCAACAAACTTTAAACGCCTCGAAAACGAGGTCGTCCCCCAGCTTCTAAAACTCGAAGCGAAAGTTCAGAGCGGCGCTAAGTTCATCATCGCGCAAATTGGCTTTGATGCGTGCAAGAGCCACGAACTGCTTTGCTACATGAATCGGCGTGGCCTGGGACATGTACCGCTGATCGGCAACGTGTTTTTGATGACGGCGGCAGCGGCACAGTTCTTCCGCAAGCAGGCTATTCCGGGTGTGGTAATCAGCGACCAGCTATTCGAAGAATGCGAGCGGCGCTGGCGCGGCCCCGACCACGGGGAAGCCTTTTTCCGGGAACTGGCGGCCAAACAGTTGGCGATCTTCCGGGGACTGCGTTTTGCCGGCGGTTATTTGGGCGGCGTTCATTCGATCGACGAGGTCGAGGCGATCCTCAAGCTCGAATCCTCCTTCGCCGCCGCCGACTGGAAACAATTCGCCCGGGAGATTCAGTATCCGCTCCCGCGCGAGTTCTATTTCTTCGCCAGGGATCCGCAGACGAACCTTGCCGATCCATCCCGGCTCAACCCGGTATACGAGGCGTCGCTCCGCGACCGCCGGCCGACGCACAACGTCACGCTGGGATATCGTTTCAGCAAGATGATTCACGATGCCGTCTTCACTCGGGGGACGTGGTTGAACCGGCTCGGCAAAAGGGTCTATTCCGCTTCGTCCAATCCACGCCAGGGCCCGCGCTCGCTGCGCATCCTGGAGCATGCGAGCAAATCGGCCATGTTTCGCTGCAAGGACTGCGGCGATTGCTCGCTTCCGGACATCGCGTTCCTCTGCCCGGAATCCCAGTGTGCCAAGAATCAGCGCAACGGCCCGTGCGGCGGAACGCGCGACGGCAAATGTGAAGTACACGATTTCGAATGCATCTGGAGCCGGGCGTACGACCGGCTCAAATACGAGGGCCGCGAGCAACATCTGCTGGGGCACGCTCCGGTCATTCAGGACGAAAGTTTGCGCGGAACTTCCAGTTGGGCGAATTCCTTGCTGGGCCGGGATCACGCCGCATCCAGGGTGAGCCAGGCGGCATCGTCCGATCCGGTCAACGAAACCCAGAGAACCAATGTCCAAAACCGAGACCAAGCCAACCAGTCCGTCGTCAACGCCGTCAAGGCGTCCGTTTAAGCTGATCGGCGAGTTGATGAACAACTCGTTCGGGCGGGCAGCGCGGGCGTGGAAGCATCGCGATCTCGCCGGCTTTCAGCGGCTCGCCAAGCTCCAGGCCGACCTGGGCGCGGACTATTTGACGCTCAACATCGACGGAACCCAGTCGATGCGCGTCACCCCGCGGGAAATGTACGATTTCCTTCCCGAACTCATTCCCGCGATCCAGCAGGTCACCAGCGTGCCGATCGCGTTTGATAATCCATCCGTCGAATTTCACCGACGCTGTCTGGAGGTTTACGATCGCACCAAGAGTGGGCGGCCGATTTTCAATTCCATCGCGGCCTCACGCCGCAACCTGGACGAGATGTTCGAGCTGATCGCGGCGTACGACACGATGGTTATCGGGATGGCATCGGAACAATTCGTTGAGGACGGATCGGCGCAGTGCCTCGGCGCCGACGACGTCTACGGCGCGGCGATGCGGCTTGTCGAGCGGCTGCGGAGCCGCGCCCGGCGAAGCTGCGAGCAGATCATCATCGATACGGGACTGGCCCCGGTCGGCGCTGATACGTACGGGCTGGTCAACATGGGCCTCGACGCGATGCGGCGAATTCGCGCCAATCCCGAGATGGGCGGAGTGCATCTTTCCGTGGGGCTCACGAACTTTTCATTCGGAATGCCCAAAAATATCCGCCAACACGTGGAGAGCGCGTATTTGACGATCGCCGTAGCGGCCGGGCTGGATTTTGTCTTGGGCAATCCCGAGAAAGACCTGCGACTGCTCGATCCGAAGGACAAGTATGTTCGCCTGGTGGCCGAGGCGCTGGAGTGTGGCCGGCCCGCCGACGGCGAGACTCAGGAAGACGCGGGGTTTCGACAGGCGGCAAAAATCATCGAGATGTTCAGTGCCGAGCATGAAACCGTCTAACGATTTTGCGAGACTCGCGGAGCAGTCGAAAAGCCGGCCGGTTTGGCTGCGCGTGGGAAGGCTGATCGACGGGGTTGCCGATGCGCCGTCGCATGATGCGGACATCGTTTTCGATGCCCTGGGGATTTGCTCGGTGGGGAAGGGGATCAGGATTGAAGGACAAGCGTCGCCCGACGCGGTTCTGCCGGATTGCACGGCGCTTCCATGCCTGATCGAGGCGCACGCCCATCTATTTCTGGATGGCGCCCCGGTGAGTTTTGAGCAGCGTGAGGCGTATCTGAAGAATCCGGCTTCGTGGATGCTTGCGCGGGCCCGGGCACGCTGGCCGAAAATTTTGCGGTGCGGGATCGGCGCGGTGCGCGATGCCGGCGACAAACACGGCGTGGGATTGTCGCTTGCGGCCCAGCGGAAAGAGGACATGGGAAAACCGGCGACGACACCGTGGATCGACAGTCCTGGTGCGGCGATTCACCACCGCGGACGGTACGGCTCCTTCATGGCCGAGCCGATCGAAGACCACGCCGGCCCCGCCGAATGCGTGGCCGCCCGCGTCGCGGCGGGAGCCGACCGGATCAAGCTCCTGGTCAGCGGAATCATCAACTTCAAGGCTGGGCGGGTGACCGTGCCGCCGCAGATGCCGCCGGGCGAAGTCGCCGCTCTGGTCCGGGCCGCGGCCAGTCATGGGCGACAAACTTTCGCGCATGCCTCCGGGACCGAAGGCGTCGAGAATTGCATCGAGGGCGGCGTCACAACGATCGAACACGGATTTTTCGTCACGGCAGACCAGCTCGCCCGGATGCGAGATCGCCACATCGGCTGGGTTCCGACGTTCGCTCCCGTCCAGCTTCAGATTGATCGGGCGGACGAGCTGGGTTGGGACCAGAAGGTCGTGGGCTACCTGAAACGAATCATCGAGTTGCACCAGGACATGCTCCGGCGAGCCCACGAGATGGGCGTGAAACTGATCGCCGGCAGCGACGCCGGCTCGTGCGGCGTTCCGCACGGGATGGGTCTTCTGCGGGAACTTTGCCAGATGGAAGCGGCGGGCGTTTCGCCCATGGCGGTCTTGCGCGCCGCGACGTATGTCAGCGCGTCGATGCTTCAGTTTCCCGAGCCGATGGGGCGGATCGCACCCGGATTCCGCGCCAGAATCATCATCACCCGCCACGACCCCCTCAAGACCGTCGCCAATTTGCAGAAGGACAAAACCATCCTGTTCGACGGCAGCGCGGTGCAATGCAACGGCGACATGGATTCGGACGGACTTTAGCGCGGTTCCGGCTCGATCGGCATCCCGCTGAATCGCTGGAAATATTGAAGGCACTGGTCACGCCATTTGGCCGAGTCGGCCACCTGGATCGCCAGGCGCGCCGAAACCGCGAGGTGCCGATCCGGATCGATTTGGTCGGCCAATGAGTTCCACGTTGCCTGCATAGCCACCGCTTGCTCGTGCCCTCGATAATATTTGCCGCACAATTCCTGCCAAAGCGTTCGCCCCGAGCGGAGCTTGTGGCTCCAGGCAACGCGGTGGAACCAGAGCAAGAGACGTTCCGGGCAACTGGCGATGTCATTGAATTCGTTTCGCACGGGAGGGAAGTATTGCCCGACCGCGTTGTCGCCGCGCGTGCTGCGATCGATGCCGATGCCATTGGCGTCGGCGCGGTGGTAATAGGTCGCGGTCCAGTCCTGCCGGGGTGCTTTGTCGTTCCACGGCATCGGCGCGTAGTGGTCGCCGCCGATCAGATGGTGCAGCCCCAGCGGCATGGAGTAGCTGACGAACGCTTCGCGTGAAAGGAGCATCATGTCGACGATGCGATCGACCGTGCGCGGGTCGCTCGTGAACGTCATTATCACCCACTCTTCTGCGATGTGCTCGGCGGGAATTTCGTGGTCCCACGCCAGCCGGCCGAAGGTATACCAATTGGCCTGCGAGAAATCGTGCCCGCACCAATTGGTGTCCGACCCGGTGTTGGCGACGGCGGCCATGCCGGTCAAAGGGTACGGATGGACCGAGCCGTCCACGACTTTTCCGACAGTCGAGCCGGCCCCGCGCGCCAGCGTGTCCGCGTCCAGGAATTCCTTCCACAACGTGCCCAGATAGACGAGGTGTTTGGATTGGCCGAGATATTCCTGCGTGGCCTGTACCTCCGCCAGAACAGGGGTTTGCCTCATCCCGCCGAACAGCGGATGAAACGGCTCGCGCGGCATGAAATCGAGCGGACCGTTTTTGGATTGAATGATGACGTTGGGCTTGAACTTGCCGTCCAGAGCGGTGAATTCGATGTAGGCCCGTTTGATGCGGTCCGGATCGACCTTGTCGTCGTAAACGAACGCCCGCCACATGACGACTCCCCCGTGGGGCACCAAAGCGTCGGCGAGGCAGTTGGCGCCGTCGGCGTGAGTGCGGCCGTAGTCCTGCGGACCCGGCTGGCCTTCAGAGTTGGCTTTCACGACAAACCCGCCGAAGTCATGGATCAGCCGATAGATTTCGTCGGTCTTCTCACGCCACCACCGGACGACGGCGGGATCGAACGGATCGTTGCTTGTCAGGCCGCCGAGCTGTCGCGGGCTGCCAAAGTTCACCGACAGATAAACGCGGATGCCGTACGGCCGCCAAAGGTCCGCCAGGGCGGCGACTTTGCGCAGGTATTCCGGTGAGAAAATTCGCGGATCGGCATTGACGTTGTTCAGAACCGAGCCGTTGATTCCGATCGACGCGTTGGCCCGTGCGTAAACGATGTAACGCGGATCGAGCTTGTCCGGCAGTTCGGCCCAACGCCACAGCGATTTCCCCGCATAGCCGCGCTCGATGGTCCCGTCCAGATTGTCCCAATGGTTGAGCAATCGAAGTTGAACCTTCGGGCGCTGCCAGACCGACAGCGGCGAGATCGGCGCGCCGGTCTGGATCAGGCGGAGAAAATGAAATTGACCGTACAGCGCGCCGATTTCCGTCTCCGAAGCGATCACCGTCGCGCGGTTGTTTTCCAGGCGCGCCGATCGAATGACAAATCCTTCCGGCCCAGCCGCGGCGAGATCGGCATCCCAGCCAAGATCGCGAACCGCATCGGAAGTCTTCGGCGTACCCACCAGCAGGATTGCGTCGCTATCGGAAATTGAGTCGCCCAGCAGCAATGGGAGCGCCGCCTTCAAGTCATCGCGAATGATCTGGGCGGTCGGAGAATGACTCTGAACATCGACCCGGCCGATGTGCCCCCGGTATCGATCCGCAAGCGGCCCGAGCGAGGCATAGCGCAACCAAAGTTTCGATCCATCTTCGCCCATGGCCTGCATTACCCTCCGATGCGGCGATAACTTTCCGGCGGACCCAGAAAGCTCGGTTTCACTCCTCCGAAATCCACGATCAGCTTTTCCAGAACCACCGCGGGATCGACCATCCAGAACTTCAGGACGTGGTATCCGGGCCTGGCGACGGTGACCGGGACCTGAACCACACGGATGCTGTTTTTGACGGAGCGTTCCCAATCCTTCAGCGTATTGCCGGCCAGCGAGTCGATGACCTGCGGCTTCTGATCATCCATGGAGATGGCGAAGCGCAATCCGCGGCCGGGCACGAAAGCCTGCGTGGGCGCGATCAGCGCCGAAACCTCGGCGTTGCCGGCGTCGAAAAGATACATGTTGTATTCCAGACAAGGCGCGCCCAGCGGTGGATCGGTGGTGGACGAAATCGTCATTGCCGAGAGCGTGCGCCCATAGTCTTCGATCCGGTACCAATGCGAAGACTCGGAATCGACTTTGCCCGTGTAATGCTCGGCTTCGATCGACACGCAGCGGTCGGTTTCCGCGAAACCGTCGAGGGCGTTCCGGGCGATCTCGCTGGGGTTGACGACCGTGAAAGCGACGGCCACCGATTCTTCGCCCGGGCCGGCGACGATGACGCTGCCGGGAATGCTCCCGCCCGGCGGCGCCTTGCTCCAGTCGATGCTGACCCACAGCCGCAGATCGCGATCGACTAAGCCGCTGTTTGGGCTGATGACAATCCAGGGATCACTGGCTGTGGCGGTGAATTTGAACGGCGTTGATCCGCGATTGAAAACGTCAATGTACCGGCTCTGCCGATTGAAGGCATCGATGTTGGGCAGGATCGCTTTGGCATTCTCGCCGGGCCATGCGGCCGCAGAGCCTTCGATCGCAACGCCCAGCCTGGCGGGTTTGGGAACATCAATCCGGACAACTTTGGGCATCACGTTTTTCTCCGGCTGCTGCCATCTGGTGTAACCGATGTGGGTTTGATCCATCATGTGGTTCCACTTGCCGCGCGCCAGCGTATGGTTGTAGTAATCCGAAAGTTCTTGGTCCGCCGCGAATAGGGCCTCGGCCTGATCCGCCCATTCGTTCGTGCTGGCCCGGCCCTGGGCGGCATAGAGGTGATTCCTACCAACGGTGATGTAAAGCTCGGCCACGATTGAATACGCCTTGGCCGGATCCACGACAAATTCAAAAAATGCATCCCTGGCGTCGTCCGGCAACTGATCCTGGATCCTCTCGGCATCGGCGACGACGGCCCCATAATCCGCCAGCACCTTGTCCGCTTCGTTGTAATCCACCAGACTAAACGTATCCGGCGACAGAAGCTCCGGCTTGATCCGGCCGTTGTATTTCGTGTATCGCGAGATGAGGTCAGCGATTTCGCCCGCATGCGCCGGTCCGAACTGGCGCGCGGCCCATAGCCGGGTGTATTCCATCAGGCCGTCGTTTGGCCATCGCCGGGGGTTCCACGCCAGGTTCAAGAAGAATTCGGCGGGAAACTCCACGTGTTTCAGATGTCCCACGTTCACAATCCAGATCCGGTCCGCGCCGTAGTTGTACGCAAGAGTCATCTGCTCCCAAACCTTGGGGATCAGATTGGTGTCGATCCACTTGTAATTCCGCGGCCCGCCGACGTATTCCAAATGATAATACACTCCCGCTCCACCGCTGCGATTCCGCTCCGCCGGGGTGGGCAGCCGGCGGATATTGCCCCAGTTGTCGTCGCACCAAAGCAGCGTGATGTCGTCGGGAACGCGCATCCCCGCGTCGTAATAACCTTGCACTTCCTTATACAGCGCCCAGAGCTGCGGCACTTTCGTGACATCGGGATTGATCCGACGGGCGATGATCCGGCGCTGATCGGCGACAATTTCTTCCAGCAACGCGATGTTGGCCGCCATCCCACCGGCCGATGCCATCGGCGTATCGATCTTGCCTCGCATCCCGACGGTGATGATGCTTTCGTAGTTTTTATTCCGCTTGATGCCCTCGTCCCAGAATGCTCGCAGCGTTTCGGCATTCGTGGCGTAATTCCACTGCCGGGGAGTGTAACCGGCCCGGTCCCACTCCTTGTCGGCGCGGAGCATCGGCTCGACGTGGCTGGTTCCCATCACGATGCCGTATTCATCCGCCAGTTTCGGATTCAGCGGATCGTCCTCGTTGAAGCATGCGTGCCACATCGCCGGCCACAGATAATTCGCCTTCAATCGAAGCAGCAGCTCAAAAATCTTTTCGTAAAACTGGTGATTGTAGCCGCCGAATTTTTCTTTCGCCCATCCGGTGAGATCGGGCTCTTCATCGTTGAGGAAGATTCCCCGGTATTTCACGGCCGGCGGACCTTGAACAAATTTGCCGGGCTTGACGTAGATCGCGTCCCGATGGCGGACGGGAACGTCCCCCCACCAATACCAGGGGGATACTCCGACCTGCTCGGAGAGATCGTAGATGCCGTAGATCGTGCCGCGCTTATCGCTGCCGGCGATCACCAGGGCGCTGTCCACGCCCGGCAGCGGCGCGGGGACTACCTCGAGGAAAAAGGATTCCCACTTGCCCGCGATCGGAGCCGGATCAATCTTGCCCTCGCGGATCAGTCGATCGATCAACCGGCTCTTGCCGATCGTGCCGATGATGATCGCGCGGCTTGGCAGCGTCCGCGCCTCGTGAACGATCCCAACCGTGCAGCCCGTGACGCGCTCGATGTCGGCCTGCAAATCACCGACCGCGCGCACCACGCCGGCGTAATCATCCGGATCGACGTAAAGAGCGGACGCGGTCTTCGCTTCCGCGATCACGAAGCTGCCCGGACCCCGGGCTGTCTCAATATACCCCACCTGCCCGATGCCGAAACATGTGTGCGCCAGCATGAGGAAGGAAAATCCAGCGATCAGAAAGGCGCGATCCAGCGTCATTACTTGCCGCCAGCGTAAACGTTTACCTTCCGCACAAACCAGCCGATGCGCACCGGCCGGTGCGTCTGCCTTCAACAGGAAAAAAAAAGACTATGCGATCCATGCTCGCGCCGCAAATCGGCGCGGACTGGCGCGGCTGAGTCGATCGCCGAGAAAGAAATATCCCCGTGGCAGGTCACGCGTGATCGTGCAAGCCGCGTCGGTAAATGTTATTGCTTTCTGGTAGACCAGAGGTTTCTCGAATGTGAAGGCCATTGATAGTCCTGCTGTTTTGCGGTGTGGATACAATAACCGGGGATGCAAAAGGGTGTGGAGATAGCAGCACCTCTTGCATTGGGCCAACGTGTCTACCGGACATACTTGCCAGCCGTTCACAAGCTGCACTGCCGACCACCGGCAGGTAACGCAAATCCACGTTCAGAATTTAGTTACGTCAAAGCCGAAGAAGGGATTTGAACCCTTAACCCCCGCTTTACGAAAGCGGTGCTCTGCCGTTGAGCTACTTCGGCGGCAAATCTTCACTTCGCAGGATATACGATGCGGACAGGCCGTTTCAAGGCCGGCGGCTTTGGCCGAACTTGCCAATCACAGGGCGAACACCAGATTTTGGCACATCGCGCTGGTCAGCAGCAACAGCGCGCCATAAACGGCCAAGCGCCATCGCGGGGACCAGCTCGCCAGCTCCAGTCCAATCGGCAACATCAGCATGGGCTGCATGAAGATCCAAACTCGGGCGGTCTCGGACTGAATCAAACCGGTGACTGCAACAAACAGGAATTGGCCGATGCACAGCAGCGAGATTGCCAAGACCCGGAGATCGCGCATGCGGTTTTCCTTCGCACGGGCAAAATAAAATGCCGCGAGGATGAAACCGATCCAGCCGCTTCCCATCGCAAAGCCGTACAAGTCCCATGGGATTGTTCCGGGCAAGCGCCGATCGGGAAAGCCGACGGCTTGGCGCCAATTCGCCAATGCCTGGTGTTGCATCTCCATTGCCTTTTGGAATGTCCTGAGCGGATCGAATCCGGCCGCCATCCAAATCGCAGCGTAAAACGCAATCAAGCCCGCGGCCGCTGCCGCCGCGAACAGGAGAATTCTCGCTTTGCGCCGGCTCGGGTCGCGGCGCCATTCCCAAATGGCATATCCGGCGAGGAAGAAGACCAGCACCATCGGCAGGTACGTGAAGAAACTCGTCAGGCCGCCGAGCAACCCGCACGCCACGGCGCAGGCAAGCCGATTCCTTTCCAGCGCCGCTGCCCATGTCACGGTCAGCCCGACCGCCAGCACCACGTAACACTGATCGAATTGCGGGAAAAACAGCATACTCGGACACAACGCGAGATAGCTTGCCCCGAAGAACGCGGCTTGGCGTTGCTTGGTAAAATGCCGGACGAGGAGATACGTCGCCGGCGCCGCCAGCGCCGCGATCAATCCTATCAATATTCCTGAAATCTCGGCACAACCCGTCGACGCTCCGAACATCCGAATCAGCGCGAAATCGAAAAGCAACGGCCCGGGCGGCTTCAGCGCCACGTGACCGGTCAACTGCGATTGCAATCGCGGGTACTCCGCCAGCATTCGACGCGCACTCCAACCGGCATCGCTGAACCACTCGGCATCACGAAAATAGCCGCTTTCCACCGGATTCATCACGATGTCGCTAATTCGGTTTCCCGCCGTACCGTAGGACGGCTGGAGCATCGTATACATCAGCATCAGGCCAAACATGGACGCCGTCACCAGCACTAGCGCCAGCCACGTCGATTCCTGACGGCGCTGGAACAGCCATTGTCCGAGAAAGAAGGGGACCGCCGACAACAACGCGTAGAAATAGAGCGGCTTCGACGGCAAATCGCTCCTCCATTGCCACCGAAAGTACTTCTCGTCGTTGAGTCCGAAGCGATGCCCGCAAAGCGCCCAGGTCAGAAAGATTGCCACGGAAATGACGGTCGCAACGCGCCAGTGGACCAGGCGCCGATGCCGCACGGTCCGCTCTTGCATATCTGACTCTGAATTGGCCATAGAGACCGGGATATTTTACCCATCGACGCCGGTTTTTCCCTCTCGATGATCGGCGGTCATGCACTCGATTAACGATCGCTTTGCACCATTCGGCAAGCGTTGCCGGCCGTGGTGGAGATCAGCAGTTGGATGCGCCAGCCGGGCAATAAGTCGGGGCCTTGGATTTCGGGGTGGGGACCGATGAGCCAGAGACGCCGGCGGGATTGGAGTTGGCGGAGAATGGCGGGATCGGCCGGCGCGGTGAGGATCAGCCAGGGGTGATGCGACGCGGGGGTGTAATACTTCAGGCCCATGTACCACGTTCCGGGCGATTCCCAGGGATCGCGGTTGGTGAAGACAAGCAGGTCGTCGTGGGTGGCGTTAGCGTCGAGGTCGTGGGCGAGTTTGCGCCAATCCTCCAGCGGAGGGACGCCCGTCTTGACGCGGTCGATGGCGGCGATGGCGGTCGCGGCGATGAAGGCGATGGCCAGGACGTCGCGCAGGCCTTTGCGCCGGGGCCAATCGAACGCGGCGATGACCGCATAGATCGCCGGGCTGGCCAGGATGGTGTAGCGCGGATATCCGACCAGGGTGGTTTGATGGGCCAGATCGAGGACGGCCACGAAGCCGATGATGCCGATTGTCCAGAGCGACCAGAGCAGCAGATCGCGGCGATGGCCAAGGCGCAGAATCGGCAATGCCACGGTCAGGAGGAAAACCGCCAGGACGAGATTGGGCGCGCGGCGGGCGAGGGATTCACCGCCGCTTTCGCCGAGCAGAAATTCGATCGGCAAGCCGACGATGCGAAAGAGCGTCAATTTGGCGTGATCGGCGACGCGGTATTCCTGGAGAAACGTCGGGGCGAGCGAGGGGAGCGTATGGGTTTGCGTGATGAACAAGGGAATCCAGGCGGCGAGAGTGAGGATGGCTCCGGCGGCGAGCGCGGCGAGAGTTTGCCGGCGCGCACGGGAGGGGAGGCGAATCGCGGCATAGGCGGCCAGGGCCGGCAGCGCCCCGGCGGCGAGGTAATGGGTCAGCGCGGCGGCGGCAAAGCAAATCGCCAGCCCCGCCAGGCGCGCGGCGGTGACGCCTTGCAATTCAATCCGTAAGAGAAAGTCGACGGCGCACAATCCGAGGAGAATCAGCAGCGTGTAGCCGCGCGCATCCTGCGCGAAGTCGATCTGCCCGACGGCCAGGGCCATCAGGATTGCGGCGATCAATGCGATCCTGGGTCCATGGAGAAATCGGCAGACGTCGAAAAAGACAAGAATGGCCGCCAAGGAAAAGATCGCCGAAAGCGATCGCGTGGCGAGCGCGCCCGTGCCGAACAAATCCATCCACCCTCGGAGCACGACGAAATACAATGGCGGATGCGTCACGCCGCCGAGATGCGTGCAGATGCTCCACCACGGCGCGGCCGCGGCCAGGCCGGTCAGGTCCGGCTGATCCGTGCGAATCACGTTGGGGGGCAGTTGATCGTGAACGGACCCGCGGCCCATGGCCATCTCGACGGACCAGATCTCGTCTTTCCACAGGCTGGGGCCGCCGATTTGATAGAACCGCAGCAGCGCCGCGGCCGCCAGGACAGCGCAGAGGATCGCCCAATGCCTTCGGGAGATCGGCGGAAGATTCACGGGAGCATCGCTCATTCATCCGGTTCCATGAGGCAAAACGCGCCGGCGGAGGTCGTTTCCTCCAGTCCAACCAAATGCCAGCCCGGCAACACCAGCGGTCCGTCGGACCCGGGGAATTTTCCTATGAGCCAGACGGATTTTTTCGTTCGGAGCTGATGAAGGAGATCGGCGTCGGCCGGCCGGCTAAGGACGAGCCAAGGGTGGCGCGACTGGGGGAAATAGTAATTGAAGGCCATGTACCAGGTTCCCGGCGAAATCCACGGATCGTCGCCGTAGAAGACGAGGAGATCGTCAGGATCGGCGGCGCGGTTGAGGTCGCCGGTGAGTTGTCGCCAGTCTTCCTTGGATTCGACGCCTCCGGCAAGGCGTTGGCCGGCCAGGACGGCAAGGAGAACGATCGCCAGAAGCGGGACGGCGTCGGCCAGGATCGAGCGCCTCGGCCAATCGACGGCGGCAAGGACGGCGTAGACGGCGGGGCTGGCCAGGATGGTGTAGCGCAGGTAATCCAGGAGGATCGATCCGCGGACCAGATCGGTGACGGCGGCCGATCCGATGGTCCCGAACATCCAGAGCAGCCAGAGAAGCGATAGCCGATCGCGGAATATTCGCAGCAGCGGCAGAACGTATGCCAGGAATGCGGCGACGAGGAGAACGGCGGCGGGCATATTGGCGGCGAGCGATTCGCCGAAGAGGAATTTGCCCGGAAGTCCGATGATGCGAAGGAAGGTGAATCGGACGTGGTGATCGGCGGGTTCGGAAAGATAACCGGGATGAACGGAGGGGAGGGAAACGATTTGCCCGCGCAGCCAGTATCCCCAGACGGCCAGGACCACAAGACCGGCGGCGGCGAATGCCCCGATCGCCGCCAGACGGGCGCCGGCGCGCAGGCGAATCAGCGCGTATCCGCCCAGGGCGGCGATCGCGCCGGCGGCCAGATAATGGGTCAGCATCGCCGCGGATAAAAGCAAGACCAGGCCGATCGTCCTGGCTGGTTTGACCCCGAACAATTCGATGCGAACGAGCAGGTCGGCGGCGCCGAGGGTCAAGAGAATCAACATGGGGTAATTCCTGGCCTCTTGTGCGAAATCGAGCTGGCCGATGGCCAGCGTCATCAGGGCGGCAGCGAGAAGCGCGATCCTTGGCGGACCGAGGAGTCGGCAAAGATCGAAGAGCACGGCGATCGCGGCAATGGATAGGATTGCGGACAAGGAGCGGATGGCCAGGGGGCCGGTTCCAAACAGATCCATCCACCAGCGAAGCGCGAGCAGGTAAAGCGGAGGATGCGGGTAGCCGTTGAGATGCGTCCAGATTTTCGGCCAGGCCGGGGCGGTGGAAATATCCGTCAGATTCAATGGAGCGGTCTGAATTACGCCGGTGGGGAGATGATCGTGCACCGAGCCTCGGCCGGCGGACATCTCGATGGACCAGAGTTCGTCCATCCACAGACTGGGTCTGGCGATATGATAGAAGCGAAGGCAGCCGGCGATGAGAAGAATCAGGACAAAGGTGGCGATTTGGCGATGGGTCGGAGGATACCCGGCTATTGAGGGCGTTGCGATGGGCGGCGGCTGGGTCATCGACGGCGACGCCGAAGCGCCGCGAGATCAGATGATACTCCGCCCCGCCGAAGGCACAACGGCAATCGTCAGGCGGTTAACTGATGGATGCCACGATCGTGCAGGTAGCCGGTGAGCATGCGAACGAGCTGCCTGGCGGCATCTCGCCAGTCGGTCTGGCGGGAACGGAAAGCGATCACCCCGTTCCCATCGGCCACGTTGGCGCGGACTTCCACCAGCCGGCCTACCCGGTGCATCGTGATGGAAATCGCCAGATTGCCCATTCGCTCGCCAAAACGGATGGCCCGTTTGAGCCAAGACATTAACTGGCGGCGATTTGATGGTTTGAGAAGCACGTTTCCGGCATCGAGCTTAAGCATTGTGCAACCTCGCTGTAAAAAACCCAGCAGTTGACACCCGCATAGGGGTAGGAGCAATAATCGTGCCGGAAGCTACAATCCCGGCGAAATGACGAGTTATCGAAAGCTCTCGGATGAACACCTCCTGGCAGATTGTAGGCTTGAGACATTCCGCGGATCCGGGCCGGGTGGCCAAAAACGCAATAAAACCAGTTCGTCGGTGCGGCTGACTCATGTACCCAGCGGGCTGTCGGTCGTTGCGGGCGAATCGCGGTCACAACACCGCAACCGTCAGGCGGCGTTGGATCGACTGCGACGTAAAATCGCACTGCGAGTGCGGGAGCCGATCAAACTGTCATCCCTGCCCGATCCGGCCGTTGTGGCAGTACCAGGCCGATCCGCCGATTATCCGGCGGCGATGGGCAAGGCGCTGGACGTGCTGGAACATGCCGGGTGGAGCGTTTCGGACGGGGCGAAGCTTTTGGGCGTTTCGACGGGCCGGTTGATCGGCTTCCTGCGAACCGATGCGCAACTTTGGATGGAAGTGAATCAGCGGCGGCAGGAGGCCGGGCTGCGGGGACTGAACGCATGACCGATTCATCGCGCGGGGATTCACTGGCGCGGCTGACCCGGCAGATCGTTCAATGCCGGCGTTGCCCGCGGTTGCGGGAATACTGCCGCCAGATCGCGCGCCAAAAGCGCCGGGCGTTCGCCGATTGGGATTATTGGGCCAAGCCGGTGGCCGGCTTCGGCGATCCGGAGGCCGGGATATGGATTGTCGGCCTGGCGCCCGCGGCGCATGGCGCGAATCGCACGGGACGGGTTTTCACCGGCGACCGCAGCGGGGATTTTCTTTTTGCGGCGCTTCATCGCGCGGGCCTGGCCAATCAGCCGCAGTCGGTTCATCGCGACGATGGACTGGCGCTTCGCGGCGTGTACATCAGCGCGGCGGTGCGATGCGCCCCGCCGGGGAACAAACCGCTGCCCGGCGAGATCGCCAACTGCCGCGAATATCTCGACCGGGAATGGATGATGTTGAAGCGCGTCCGCGTCATGCTGGCGCTGGGGAAAATCGGCTGGGACGCGATCCTCGCCCTGGCGAAGCGCAACGGTTGCGATTTTCCCGCCGGCAAACAACCCTTCGCCCACGGCGCGGAATTGCGGCTGGCGCAAAACCGCTGGCTGATCGGTTCGTATCACGTCAGCCAGCAGAACACGTTCACCGGAAAGCTGACGGCGGAAATGTTCGACAGCGTGCTGGAGCGCGTCGCAAGGCGACGCATTTCATCGTAGGATGCGGGAATACGGCCCGTTGGCGGGCGCGGAAACTTGGCAAGGCTCTTGGCGTCAAAGGGGTGGTAGAATCGTCGCAGGAGACCGCATGAAGCTGCGTTGGACGACGGCGCCGCGATTGGGCTGGGCGGGTATTCTGGCCATCGCACTGGCGTGCGCCGCCGTCGCCGACTCGCTCGCCCCCGCGGCGGATGTGCCTTCGACCCAACCGGCGACAACACAAGCCGCCCAACTCCCCACCTCCCGGCCAACCGCCGAAGTCCTGGCCCTGGTGAACGATCTGACCAGCGATGAATATGCCGTCCGGGAAAACGCCCAGCAGAAGATCGAGAAAATGGGCGATGAAGTCGTCCCGCAACTGCGGCGAATCCTCGACGGCCCCTTGCCCGATGAAGCCCGCGCACGGATTCGCGCCGCCATCGACCACATCGACGAAGCCAGGGCATTCGGACCGTCGGTCATCACCCTCCAATGTCACGATGCGCCCCTGCGGAACGTCCTGGAGGATTTCGCCAAACAGGCGGATGCGGACCTGGGCGTTCATCGGCGGGAGATTCAGGATTATCTCCAGTCCCGCAAAATATCGCTCAACCTCAATCATGCGGATTTCTGGACGGCTCTGGAGGCGATCGAATCCGCCAGTGGATTGCATGCCCGGCCCGATAACGACGGTCGCCTGATTCTGGACAGCACGGGTTCCTTCGGACAAATGGGCGATCGTTCCCTCGGCTGCGTGGCCGGTCCCTGCCTCATCCTCCCCCAGTCCGTGAACTGGTCCATGCAATTCGGCCACTCGTCCATGCTTTACATCCAGTTCCTGGCGGTCATCGAGCCCAAGCTTCACGTCGTCGGTTCGGTCCAATCCGCCTGGCTTCGGGAATGTATCGACGACAAGGGACATTCGCTCCTGGTACCGTTGCCTCGGGGCGGGGTCTTTGTCGGTCCAAGGCAGTGGTGGGTTCCCTTCGGCGCCAACCTGCGCGTCGTTCCCGGAATGGGCAGGAAGATCGCCCGCCTCAAGGGCGAGTTCGATTTCAGCGTCCAGTTGAAGTCGGAGCCGATTGAAGTGGATGATCTTCTCACGGCGAAAAACGTCACCCGATCCGCGGCCGGCGGCGCGATCACCGTGGAGCGATGCTCTCTGGAAAATGGACAGTACCAGTTGCATCTGCTCATTTCAGCCCCGCCGGCTTCTGGGATCATGGCATTCGTGGCCAATCCCTTCGGTTCCAACCTTCGAGTCCTTGATGCCAAGGATCAACCCTTGCAATTGATCGGCACCAGCCGGAGTGGCAACAACGACGGCCGGACCGCGCTGACCCTGACCTACCTCGCCAACGCCGGGGCAGTCGGGCCTCCCAAACGCTTGAAATGGGAGGTCACCACGGAAGCGAGGCAACTGACCGTGCCGTTTGAGTTTCATGACCTCGATTTGCTGCACGCCCCGGATGAGGGCGGGCAATAGATCCCACCGATGCGAACATGGATTCTCATCCTCCTGTCGGCGGTGCTGGTGGCCAGCGCCCAAACCCAGACCACCCAACCCGGGGGCACGCAGCCTTCGGACAGAATCGCCTTGCTGATTGCCCAGTTGGACGACCCGAATTTCAGCGTTCGGGAACTGGCGGAGAAAGAGCTCTCCGACATGGGGCCGTCGATCGAGCCGCAGCTGCGCGATGCCCAGCGCAGCAATATCTCGGCGGAAGCGCGGGCTCGGATCGACGTGCTGTTGGCGCGGATTCAGGACGCCATGGCCTTGCACGCCATGGTGACGATGCACTACGCCAATGCGCCGTTGATGAAGGTTCTGACCGATTTCGCCCGGCAGGCCGGGGGAAACCTGGGAATCGACGATCCCTCCGTCGCCAAATTCGCCGCGGGCCGCGTCGCCACCATCGATCTCGACAATGCCGATTTCTGGCAGGCGATGCGCGCCGTCAAGGACGCCAGCGGGCTTTGGCCCTGCATCGGGCAATTCGGACTTACCCTCGCCCCGCCCGACGGCCGCGCCGGCATGCAGGTCGATCTTTCCAATAAGCACGTTCGTTCCAGCGGCGGCCTTCTCATCGTTCCCCTCCAGACCCGGGAAATGCAAACCATTACTTACGAGAAAGATCAAACCTTCGGCGAGATGGTGCTGATGCTCAACGTGATCCCCGAGCCCAAGCTGCGCGTGATCGGCACGAGCATGGTCGACTGGCTCAAGGATTGCGTCGACGATAAGGGCCATTCGCTCATGCCGACCGAGCCCAATCGCCGATTCTTCCCCGGATTCATGATGCAGCGAGGCGCGCGGCAACCGTTGTGGTCCCTTCAGACCAGCCTCCGCGAATTCCCCGGCATGGGAAGCAAAATCGCCCGCCTCCGCGGCGAGATCAATCTTTCCGCACAAACCCGCAGTCAAGTCTTTGAAATCGAAGACATCACCCGAGCACGCGACGCCACCACGCAAGACGGCCCGGCATCCTTCACCGTCATGGGTTGTTCGAAAATCAACATGAATTATCAATTGACCGTGATGATCCGAGGCATCACGATGAACGACCCCCAGTATCAGGATTTCGCCAACTCCGCCGAACTGGTCGATGACAAAGGCCAGACCATTTTTCTCCAGAACTGCATTCCCAGGCCATCGCCCCAGGTAGTGAACGTCATCCTCGCCTTTCAGCCGACGCAAAACACCCCCGTCAAGCTGCGATGGGAAAGGACTCTGGAGCGGAAAATGCTCACGATCCCGTTTGAGCTGGACGATTTGCCTTTGCCTGCGGTCCGCTAACGGCCCCGCGAGATGCGCTTCTCCAATGCCGCGGCGATCTTTTCAACGGCCGGACCCCATGAGCATCTGGCGGGCTGACGAAACAGCCGCATCGTCGGATACCACGGGCTATCCTCGCGATTCAGCAGCCATCTCCAATCCGGCGCAAACGGCAGCAAAATCCACGTCGGCTTCCCCATCGCTCCCGCCAAATGTGCCACCGCGGTATCCACCGCGATGACCAGGTCCAGATTGGCGATCAACGCCGCCGTGTCGGCGAAATCCTTCAGTTCTTGCGTCCAATCGACCAACTCCATGCCGGGCGGCGGAGTCCTGGCTTCGGCGGCGGCCTCGCCTTTCTGGAGGCTGAAGAAACGCGCGCTGCGTAACTGCCCCAGCGGGGCCAAACAGGCAAGCTTCATCGAGCGGTTGCGATCGTTTTGGTGGGTTGGTCTCCCCGCCCATGCCAAACCCACCTTCACGATTGGAGATTGTTCAGCCAGCCGATGTTGCCACCTTCCGGCATCTTCGGCATTGGCTTGCAGGTAGGGCACATCTTTGGGAACATTAGCTAAAGTCGTCCCGAAGACCCGCGGCAGACTTAAAAGTGGACATTGCAGATCAAAGGCCGGCAGGGGCTGGCCTCGGGCCACAATTTGGCATCTCCCGGCGATCGTCTGGAAGAGCCGTTGGAGTTCGGCCTGACATTCAACGATGATCTTCCCGCCCCTCTGTTCCACCAGCGGCACGTAACGGATGAATTGAAGGGCATCCCCCAAGCCCTGCTCGGCGTGGAGCAGAAGGATGCGGTCTTCCAACGGGCGGCCATCCCATTGCGGCTCAGTGAGAGCTCCCCGGGGGGACGAAACATCCTTGCATTTCCATCGCCATTCATACTCTTCCCAACCTTGCTGAAAATTCCCTTGCGCCAGCAGCGCTAAAGCAAGATTTTTGTGCGCTTCCGGCAAGTTCGGGTTGATGGCGATGGCTCGGCGATAGGCGGCGATGGCCTCGTCAAGCTGTCCCATCTCCGTCAATACGCCGAGATTGATGTGCGCTTCGGCGAAATCAGGCCTGAGACCAACGGCCTGCCGATAGGCCGTGATCGCCTCGTCAAGTTGCTCCTTGCCCCTCAATGCATTGCCGAGATTGTTGTACGCCTCGGCGAAATCGGGCTTAAGACGAATGGCCTCCCGCAAGGAAGCGATCGCCGCGTCAAGTTGCTTTTTACCCGTCAATGCGTTGCCGAGATTGTTGTGCGCTTCGGCGAAGTCCGCCTTGAGCCGAATGGCCTGCCGACAGACAGTGATGGCTTCGTCAAATTCCCCCTTCTCCGTCAGTGCCGCGCCGAGGTTGTTATACGCCTCGGCATAATCGGGCTTGAGCCGGATGGCCTGGCGATGGGCCGCGATCGCCTCCTCCAGACGGCCCTTGTCATACAACGCCGTTCCCAGGTTGCGGTGGATGTCCGCGGATTCCGGCTTGAGCCGCAGGGCCAGTTGGAACTCGGCGATCGCTTCATCCAGTTGCCGCTTGCCCAGCAACGCATTGCCCAGGTTGTTGTGGGTCTCGGCCAAGTTGGGATTGATCCGCAGCGCCTGCCCGTAGGCGGCGATCGCCTCGTCCAGTTGTCCGGGGTCTTGCAGCGCCGCGCCCAGATTGCTCAGGGCCACCACCGAGTTGGGATCCAACCGCACCGCCTGCCGGCAGGCCTCCACCGCCTCTTTGAGCTGTCCTATTTCCCGCAACGCATTGCCGAGATTGGCGTACGCCTCGGCGAAGCCGCCGTCCAGGCCGATGGCCACGCGCCAGGCGGCAATGGCTTCATCATGCTGTCCCTTGCCGTAAAGAGCGTT
>JBEKIV010000004.1:0-38166 GCA_050011595.1 Tepidisphaeraceae bacterium | reverse complement strand
GTTGCCAGCGGCCCCGGAAGTCTGAGTGGCACGGTGACGGTGGCGGCGAGCGGCGGCATTGCCACGTTCAGCAACATCATCCTCGACACTGCCGGCAACTATACCCTGACCGCCAGCGATGGGAGTCTGACCTCGACTACATCGAACAGCTTCACGGTCTCCGCCGCGGCGGCATCGAAGGTGGTCTACGGCGTGCAGCCGAGCAATGTCACCGCCGGTGTGGCCAATAGCCCGTCGATCGTTGTGGATGTCGAGGATCAGTTCGGGAACATCGTCACCAGCGACAGTTCCAACGTGACTTTGGCGGTGGCCAGCGGCCCCGGTTCATTGTCCGGCACGGTGACCATGGCGGCGAGCAGCGGCGTGGCGACCTTCAGCAACGTGAAGCTCGACACGGCGGGCAGCTATACCTTGACCGCCAGCGACGGAAGTCTGACCTCGGCTACGTCGAACAGCTTCACGGTCTCCGCCGCCGCGGCATCAAAGGTGGTCTACAGCGTGCAGCCGAGCAACGTCACGACTGGAGTGGCGGAAAGCCCGTCAATCGTCGTGGATGTCGAGGACCAGTTTGGGAACATTGTGACCACGAACAGCTCCAACGTGACTCTGGCGGTTGCCAGCGGCCCTGGCAGCCTCAGTGGAACCGTCACGGTGGCGGCCAGCAGCGGCATTGCCACGTTCAGCAACGTGAAGCTCGACACGGCGGGCAATTACACCCTCACCGCCAGTGATGGCAGCCTGACCTCGGCCACGTCGAACAGCTTCACGGTCTCCGCCGCCGCCGCCGCCAAAGTCGTCTACGGCGTCCAGCCCAGCAATGTCACCGCGGGCGTGGCCAATAGCCCGTCGATCGTTGTGGATGTCGAGGATCAGTTTGGGAACATTGTGACCACGAACAGCTCTAATGTGACCTTGGCGGTTGCCAGTGGTCCGGGAAGTCTGAGTGGCACCGTCACGGTGGCGGCCAGCAGCGGCATTGCCACGTTCAGCAACATCATCCTCGACACTGCCGGCAACTATACCCTGACCGCCAGTGACGGCAGCCTGACCTCGGCGACCTCCAACAGCTTCACGGTCTCCGCCGCTGCGGCATCGAAGGTGGTCTACGGCGTGCAGCCCAGCAATGTCACCACCGGTGTGGCGGAGAATCCGTCGATCGTCGTGGATGTCGAGGACCAGTTTGGGAACATCGTCACCACGAACAGCTCTAATGTGACTCTGGCGGTTGCCAGCGGTCCCGGAAGTCTGAGTGGCACGGTGACCGTGGCGGCCAGCAGCGGCGTGGCCACCTTCAGCAACGTGAAGCTCGACACGGCGGGCAATTACACCCTCACCGCCAGTGATGGAGCTCTAACGACCGCGACGTCCGGCAGCTTCAGGGTGAATCCTGCCGCGGCTTCGCAGGTGGTCTACGTCCAGCAACCCAGCAATGTCACCGCCGGTGTGGCGGAAAGCCCGTCGATCGTTGTGGATGTCGAGGATCAGTTTGGGAACATCGTCACCAGCGACAGTTCCAATGTCGCGCTCTCGGTGGCCAGCGGCCCCGGTTCATTGTCCGGCACGGTGACCGTGGCAGCCAGCAGCGGGATCGCCACGTTCAGCAACGTCATCCTTGACACCGCCGGCAACTATACCCTGACCGCCAGTGATGGAGCTTTAACGACCGCGACTTCCAGCAGCTTCACGGTTTCCGTCGCCGCGGCATCCAAAGTGGCGTTCACGCAGCAGCCGACCAATGTTCAGCCGGGCAACGCAATTTCGCCGGCGGTCACGGTCAGCGTGGAGGATACATTCGGAAATGTCATCACGAGCAACAGCTCCAGCGTCACGATTTCTCTGGCAAGTGGGCCGGGCATTTTGAGCGGCACGCTCACCGTCGCGGCCGTCAACGGTGTGGCGACGTTCAGCGATCTCGCGCTAAGTGCAACGGGAAGTTACACGTTGAACGCGACGGACGGAAGTTTGACGTCGGGCACGTCGGACGGATTCACGGTCGGGACAGCAACCGCAACGCGGGTTGTGTTCGTTCAACAGCCGACCAACGTGACGGCCGGCGTTGCCGACAGCCCGTCGATCGTTGTGGATGTCGAAGACCAGTTCGGGAACCTCGTCACCAGCGACAGTTCCAATGTCGCGCTCTCGGTGGCCAGTGGTCCGGGCTCCTTGTCCGGCACGGTGACGGTGGCGGCCAGCAGCGGCATGGCGACGTTCAGCAACGTGAAGCTCGACACGGCGGGCAACTATACCCTGACCGCCAGCGACGGCAGCCTGACCTCGGCGACCTCCAACAGCTTCACGGTCTCCGTCGCCGCGGCTTCGAAGGTGGTCTACGGCGTGCAGCCCAGCAATGTCACCGCGGGCGTGGCGGAAGGCCCGTCAATCGTCGTGGATGTCGAGGATCAGTTTGGGAACATTGTCACCACGAACAGCTCCAATGTGACCTTGGCGGTTGCCAGCGGCCCCGGAAGTCTGAGTGGCACGGTGACGGTGGCGGCGAGCGGCGGCATTGCCACGTTCAGCAACATCATCCTCGACACCGCCGGCAACTATACCCTGACCGCCAGCGACGGCAGCCTGACCTCGGCGACCTCCAACAGCTTCACGGTCTCCGTCGCCGCGGCTTCGAAGGTGGTCTACGGCGTCCAGCCCAGTAATGTCACCGCGGGCGTGGCCAATAGCCCGTCGATCGTTGTGGATGTCGAAGACCAGTTCGGGAACATTGTGACCACGAACAGCTCCAATGTGACTCTGGCGGTTGCCAGCGGCCCCGGAAGTCTGAGTGGCACGGTGACGGTGGCGGCGAGCGGCGGCGTGGCCGCGTTCAGCAACGTGAAGCTCGACACGACGGGCAACTATACCCTGACCGCCAGTGACGGAAGTCTGACCTCGGCCACGTCGAACAGCTTCACGGTCTCCGCCGCGGCGGCATCGAAGGTGGTCTACGGCGTGCAGCCGAGCAATGTCACCGCCGGTGTGGCGGAGAGTCCGTCGATCATCGTGGATGTCGAAGACCAGTTCGGGAACCTGGTCACCAGCGACAGTTCCAACGTGACTCTGGCGGTGGCCAGCGGTCCCGGCTCGTTGTCCGGCACGGTGACGGTGGCGGCGAGCGGCGGCGTGGCGACGTTCAGCAACGTGAAATTCGATACCGCCGGCAACTACACATTGACGGCCAGTGACGGGGCACTGACTTCGGCCACCTCCAACAGCTTAACCGTGAATCCCGCCCGTCCGACAGTTGCCGTCAATGCCTCGGCCACGCCCAACCCAGTTAACGGCTTCACAACAGACCTCAGCGTCTTGGGCGCCGACGTTGGAGGCGAATCCAATCTCACTTACACCTGGGCCGCAACCGCGCAGCCCTTGGGAAGCGATCCGCTGTTCAGCATCAACGGCACGAATGCTGCGAAGAACTCAATCGTCACTTTGAACGAGGCAGGCAGCTACTCCTTCACCTGCACCATTAGCGACGGACAGGGCGGGACCGTCACCAGCAGCGTCCATGTCTCGGTGAATCAGACCCTCTCGAGCATCACCGTTGTCGCCAGTCCCGCACAATTCGTCCTCGCCGGCGGCGAACTATTCTTAGCCGCCGTACAGTCGGACCAGTTCGGCCACCTGATGGCTCAACAATTGCCCGTGGCCTGGTCAGTGGATTCCGGCAACGGCAAGGTTGGCGCCGATGGCATCTTTATCGCATCCGACCAATCCGAAATTGACGTGGTGCGGGCCACTCTTGGCCAACTCAGCGACACGATTGCTCTCGCCGTTTCGAAGGTAACTGGGCCCATATTGGTCCCTCCGACAAATCCCGCGCCCTCCTTCGCGCCGCTGTCGCCTGGATCGAACGGCAATAATTCGACGATTTTGCAAGGCAGTGGCGGGTCGGTTGGCGCGACACCGGTGCAGGTCGAGCAACCCCCCCAATATGGCCCAATCCAGGCGACGGACCTCTCGAATTGGATTCCCGATGCGTCCCAGTCCGTGACTCCGACGATACCAGCCCCGCAGCCCGATAATGGGCCCGCTGCCAACCCTGTTCACAATGCGCCGAATCACTCCGCGCCTGTAGTGGCCTCGGCCGGGCCCGCGGCGACAAACCCAAGCGTGAAACAGCTCGCGGTCCACGTGCCGGCTCAGTCAGGTCCGATTGAGATAACGCCGATCAACAGAACGGCGATCATTCAAGAACTGGAGCACGGCCAATCCGATGAGTGGAATCAGGACATTGCCGGAGACGTACGCCTGAGGCTTCGCGTCGGCCTGGCGAGCGCGATCGGTTCGGCCGCGGCCAGCGCCTATCTTCTCTGGCTGATACGGGGTGGAGGCGTGCTGGCTTCGCTGCTCTCCAGCGCCCCGGTTTGGAAGCTGGTCGATCCGCTCTTCGTGCTGCCCAGCCGCCGGCTCTATCGCGTGATCCGGAAGCGTCCGAAGAAAATAGAACGCGAAGACCCGGAAGATCGATTCTTCGGCAGAAACAGGCCTCGATAAACGCATGTCTTCATTCACCGCCAATCTCAAGCTCGGCAACGCGACGCGCATCAGCATCGGACTGATTCTGATCGTTCTCTCCGCGCTTGGCATCAGCTACAGCGTCGGCCTTCTTCCAAGCCGCGCCGGTGAACGCGCGCAACGCCAACTTGAAATTGCCAAGTCGCTTGCGATCCAATTCTCCGCGGCGATAGAAGCGCAAGATGCGGCACACGTACAGGACCTTGCCGGTTCGATTGTCGGGTCGCTTCCGGATGTCGCCAGCATCGGTCTCCGCCGCGCCGGCGGCAGTCTCATTTTCGCCACGCGCGATCATGCGGCCAAATGGCAAACCGCCACCAACGCCAAATCCCCGGATGGCCTCCTGCCCATCAAGGTGGAAATCTTCGATCACGACAACGATTGGGGCCGGTTGGAGTTGACCTTCACTTCGGCGCCGGGAAACCCGCACAAGGAGATGCTCCTTCTGTTCCTCTTTATCACCGCGTCTTGTCTGCTCGGATTCATGTTGTTCATGAAACGCACGCTGCGCGTGCTGGATCCCTCGCAAGTTATTCCCGAGCGCGTTCGAGCCATGCTCGACACGCTCACCGAAGGCGCCGCCATCGTGGACGGCGATGGCCAGATTGTCCTCGCCAACCAATCCCTGGCGCAAATCCTAAGCGCCGAGCCAAAGCAATTGCTCGGAGTCAAACTCGCGCGGCTACCGTGGAAAAGTCCAGCCGCGCCATCCAACGATGATGCCGCAGGCCAAAACAGCCTGCCGTGGGAAGACTTTTCCGGCAAGATCGAATGCCGCGGAAGAATGGTCCAACTTCAGACGGAATCCGGCTCTCGCTCGCTGGTCGTAAATGCCAGCAGCATATTGGGCGGACAAGGGAGCCTCCGCGGTTGCGTCTTCACCTTCGACGATGTCACCGGAATCGAACAGAAAAACCAGCAATTGGTCGAGATGGTCCGGCAACTGGGCCAAGCCCAGCAGCGCGTGCAAATGCAGAACAACGAACTACAACGGCTGGCGACGCGCGACGCATTGACCGGCTGCCTTAACCGCCGCGCCTTCCACGAACAGTTGGCAACCCTGTTCGCCATGTCCAAGCGGCAAAATCAGCCGCTCTCCGCCATCATGCTGGACATCGACCATTTCAAAACCGTGAACGACAACTACGGCCACGCCCGCGGAGACGACGTCCTGTGCGGCATCGCCGAAACGCTGAGAAATTCGGTGCGCGGCGCGGATGTGGTATGCCGCTACGGCGGTGAAGAATTCTGCATCCTGATGCCCGCGACAAAACTTGACGGGGCCTTTCAACTCGCCGAGAAATTGCGTCAAGCCATCGCCGCCGCGAGCATCGCGGAGGGCGCGGTGACCGCCAGTTTCGGCGTCAGTTGCACCAGCATGGGGGGCGGTTCATCGCAGGCGCTGATCGACCAGGCCGACGAGGCCCTCTACAATTCCAAACGGGCCGGCAGGAATCTCACGACACGCTTCGATCACCTGAACCCCTCGATACCCCGGTCATCCACCAAACACGAACAGGTGCAGACCGAATCGGACGAACTGATCCCCATCCATGCGGTCCGATCACTGTTCGCCGCGCTGTCGTTCCGCGATCCGCAAACCGCGGAGCATTCACGGCGTGTATCCGAGATGTGCGTCAAAGTCGGCGGCACCTGGCTCAGCCCGCGCGAGTTGATCATCCTCGAGACCGCAGCGCTTCTGCACGATATCGGCAAGGTTGGCGTTCCCGACGCCATACTCCTCAAGCCCGGCCCGCTGACCGAAGACGAATGGCGGTTGATGCGCGAACACGATCGCATGGGCGTGGAAATCATCCAGACCGCGTTCAATTGTCCGCAGCTCTCTTCCATCATCGCACACCACCACGCCCGGCACGAATGGATTACTGACAGCAAGAAACTCGCGTCTGGCGAGCTCAATCCGCTTTGCGCGCGACTCCTGGCCATTGCCGATGCCTACGACGCGATGACAACGCACCGCTGCTATCGTGCCGCCATTTCGCACGAGGCCGCCATCGCCGAACTGCGGCGTTGTGCCGGTACACAGTTCGACCCGACGTTAGTCGAGCATTTCATCAAGGTGATATCTGAATCTTCGGCTGCGCCGGCTTCGCAGCAGGAATCCGAGCAACTGGTCAAAACCCTCCGCCTGAGCATGGAGGCCGAGATGCTGGCCGCCAAACTGATCGAGCGCGATTTGGAGTCCACTGCCGCCATCGCAAAGCACCTCGCCCAGACCGCGGCCGTATTGGGATCCGAACAAGTCTCCGAGCAGTGCTCCCTTATTAGCCACTCGCTCGAATCAGCCGCAGATGTCCAAACGTTGATTCGGCAAACGCGCGATCTATTGGAACTGTTTGGCGGGAGCCGACGTTGAAAGTTTGGCAGTCAGGGCATAATCGGATTGATGTGACATTCTCCCCCACTAGGCTGAACAAATTGAAAGCTCAAATTACCGGATGATGCGCAATAATCCACTTGTCTTTCCCAGAGAACGTTTTGATCTCGAAGCAACTGGTACCCAATTCCGTTTTCATGCCACTCGGGTTTGCCGTTGAAGAAAACTCTGTGGCGGTTTTGTGGCGTGTGCTGTGATAACAAAGAACAATGGATGGCAGCACGGTAGGCGTTGAAATTCGCGTTCGGGCCGGATACTCAAGTGTTTATCGCAAAACGCCGGGTGCCTTGGCGAGCCGTTCAGAGAATCTCCCCCTCTTCGTTCGATTTCCGTTTTCCACTCCCGCCAAGTCCGCGCACCGGCTCTTTTTGCGGGCGGACATTTTTTCCCCGGCCCAGCGCATCGCCTGACATTTGTTAAGATTATGTTAAGATACTGTATGGAGATGACGATCTAGAACTTGTCTTTATCGTGACCGCGAGTTCTACAACGCGGACAAGATCGGGACGGGAATGCGGGACGCGGCGGACGGATGGACGGGAAACAAAACGATCTCGCCGGGGACGAATATCTCACCTACCACTTTCTGGGAAGGTTCGCGCTGGCGTTACCCGTGGTTGACCGGCGGATGCGTCTGGCCGCTCTCCGCAGGTTTCCGTTTTACAGCTTCAAGCGTCGTGTTTTCCGTCGGGCGCTTCAAATCGCGATATTCCTCAATCTCGATTCGTTTTTGTCCCGCCGGTCCAGGATTCCGCATCCGCTCATGAAAACCCTGGACTTTCCCGCATGGATGGAGCGCCTGAAGGACAAGTTGCAACGGTTCGATCTTTTCCCGGTGATTCACGCCCCCGTTCAAGCAAAGCGGAATCGTTTGTACGTGCATTTGCTGGATCATCGTGGCGAGCCGATCGCCTTCGCCAAGCTCGCGCTGGACGAGATCAACAACACGCAGCTTTTGCACGAGATGGAAATGGTGTCGCTATTGAACGCGAAACCTCCGGAACGATTCCGGACGCCGGCGCTTCTTTGCGAGGGTCTTTTCCGGGGACATCGGTATATCGTTCTTGAACCCCTGCCCGACGGCGCTCGCGCCGCGTCGATGAACTGGGAAATGGTTCACGGTTATCTTCAGGACCTCTCCGACATGGAGAGGCGCGTCCTGGACGAGAACGAGCTTTGTGCCACCGCGTGGTGGCAGGGTTTCAACGAAATCGCCGGCGGGCTTTCGCCCCAATTTATCGGGGAATTTCGAAGTCTGATCGGCGACTTTCTGCCGGTCGGACACGTTCACGGCGATCCCGGCGTCAACAACCTCGTCCGCGTCGGCGGCAAACTGTGGATTCTCGATTGGGAGGGAAGCACCAACGTCGGCCCTCTTCGAACCGACGAAATCGCTCATTATCTTTCATCCCACCAACGACGGATCATCCGTTATCCAAGGCTTGCCATTTATGATTTTGCAAACGTTTTTCTTGATGGCGCGTCCGTGGAGGATCGACGGGACGTGATGGCGGCGCTGGCGTTCCTCGCCGCCAACCGGTTCCAAGCCGCCTGGCAGATTATTCGACATTGGGACGAGATCAGCAAGGTCCGCCATGCCGCTCGCGATGCCGGCCTTCAACCAACCCTTCCCAGCAAAGCTTCGGTCAACGTGGCGATCATTTCCGATGAGCCGACTCCACAGCGGGCGCCCCTCCTCAATCGCATGGCCCACGAACTGACCGAGTGCACCGTCCACAATATATTCACCCACGGCATCTCCAATCCGAGCATGCCCTGGGAGATGGGAATTCAGCCGCATCTCAATCCCGTCTTTTTCCCCTCCCTGCATCTGCGTTCCACGCGGCACGTCAGCGGGCGGTCGTTGCCCCTGTTCAGGAAAATCCGCGACTACCTGGTCGAGAACGACGTGCGGCTGATCATTCTCAACGGCTGCGGCGACCTCGCCCACCTCCTGCTCATTCGCTGGGCGCGCAAGCGGGGCGTTTACGTTCTGCTGGCGGGTGACGATAACGTGTTCAGCGCCGCCCACCGATCATGGCTCGCCAGATTGGCCCGGCGACGCTATTACCACTGGATTTTGGGGACCATCGCCGGCCTGATGCCCATGGGAGCTTGCGGTAAGGCGTACTATCGTCTGCTCCGCGATCACGATCTCCCCGAGTTTCTTTTCCCCTATGAGCCCGACTATTCCGCGCTGACTCAAGTCGACGGCCATGGCGTTGAGGAATTTCTCGAAACACGCGGGCTGGCGCCGCAGCGCAAACGCTTCCTGTTTTGCGGGCCTCTGGCGCCTTCGGCGTGCGTGGACGTGCTGATCGACGCGTTTGTGGCGGTCGCCCCCGGCCTGAGCGACTGGGATTTGCTCATCGTTGGCGAGGGCGAGCTTCGCCGGGATTTGCAGGCGCGAGTTCCCGTGGAATTTGCCTCGCGGATTCGGTTCATCGGCCGCGTGGATGCGGACAAGATGCCCTCGTGCTACCGGGCGTGCCACGTCCTGGTGGATCCCAGCGACGATAAACCCTGGGGGCTGGAGATCAATGAAGCCGTTGCCTGCGGGCTGGCGGTGATCGCAACGTCGGTGATCGGCTCGGCCGTCGAATTGGTTCGCCATCGGGAAAACGGGCTATTGGTCACCCCGCGCAGCGTGGGGGCGCTGGCCCAAGCCATGCGCGATGTCGCCCGCGGTGATACGCTGTACCGGATGCAGGCCGCCTCCGCCAATGCCCTGCGAATCTGGCTCAACGTGGGTGATCCTTTGAACGGCATACGCAAAGCACTGAACCACTTCTATCTCCTCTCCTATCAGGAAATGGCCCAGAGAAACGCCCCGGCATTTTTGCAAGTCACCGAGAAACCGCTCCTGCCTCAAGACGTGCAGCACCGCCCCGAGGTCTTCGGCTACCCTGAAGCACGCGGATTTGGCGCGGCGGGTGCTATAATTCAGCCGTGAAATCCACCGTCGATGAAATCCGCGCCCGCTTCGATCGGGAAGTCGAACGATTCTCAGTTCTGGAAACCGGCCAGACGGCCACGATGGACGCCCCGCTCGTGCTGGATTTGATCGCCGCCGCCGCTGCCGGCGCAACGCCGGCGGCCAGATCGCTGCTGGATGTCGGCTGCGGCGCGGGAAACTACACGCTGAAGTTGCTTCAGCGTTTGCCCGATCTCAACGTCACGCTGATGGACCTCAGCCGGCCGATGCTGGACCGCGCCCATCTGCGCCTTTCCCCGATCGCGCACGGAAGCGTCAACCTGATCCAGAGCGATATCCGCCAGGCCGAGTTGCCGGAGGGCAAATTCGACATCATCTTCGCCGCGTGCGTTCTGCACCATCTGAGAACGGACGATGAATGGCGATCCGTTTTCGCCAAGTTTTACCGGGCGCTGGCACTCGGTGGATCGATCTGGATTGCCGACATGGTTCAGCACACGCTTCCTTCCGTGCAAGCCGACATGTGGATGCGCTACGGCCAATACCTGGCCAGCCTGAAAGGCCCGGAGTACCGCGACTCCGTTTTCGCGTACATCGAAAAGGAGGACACGCCGCGCAGCCTGATGTTTCAACTCGATTTACTTCGGGAGTCGGGATTCGCAAAAATCGAAGTGCTGCACAAGAACGCCGTTTTCGCCGCCTTCGGCGCAATCAAGGAATGACTTCCGACGCCCCGGTGCTCAACTCTTCCCCTGCTCCGCCGCCACCGGCGTCAGGATCGTCAGCTTATTATCCAGCATCTGCGCCACTCCCCCCTCGATCCGAAAGTGCCTTTTTTGCCCCGATGCCAGGTCCAGCCGTAGCGGACCCTTGCCCAGCTTGGCCAACAACGGCGCCCGATCGGTAAGAATTCCCAGCAGCCCATCGGCCGCGGGGATGATCGCCTGGGTCAGCGATTCGTCCAGAACCTGCTGTTCCGGCGTGACGACAACACATGAAAAGGCCATGAATTACTCTCGCTTTCCCGCTGCTTCGATCCGAGGCAGTTTAAGAGCTGCCTCCGTCCGGGTCAATTTCCCTTGCGGGAATAAGAAAGGCAAGTGCGGAATATCCGTTGCCAAACCCGGCGGTTGCTATATGATTGTTGCGTCAGGACTTGACCACCGCGCGGCTGAGCGCGGTGGTTCGTATTTTTTGGCCGGCGATCAATATAGGAGCTCGCGTCATGCAGTTTGTCAGTGCCCAGGAAAAAGTCGCGCTGGAAAAAAAACGCGAGGAACTCTACAAGGCCCAGATCGACGCCCAGGACCGCATCCGCAAGGCGGCCAGCCTGGGCGATCTGTCCGAGAACGCCGAATATCACTTCGCCAAGGAGGAAAACCGCAACATCCAGCGGCAACTGGCCGAGCTTGAAGCGAAAATCAAAAGCGTCTCCGTCATCTCCAACGATGCCGTTCCCGATGACGTGGTCTTCATCGGCCACACCGTCAAACTCATGGACTTGGATGATGAAAGCGAAATATTGGTCCGCATCGTCGGCGAGGCACAGCCCGCCGCCGGCGGAGAGATCACCAACGTCAGCGCCAACAGCCCCATGGGCGAAGCCCTGATCAAGGCGCGCGTCGGCGATACGGTGAAGGTCAAGGCCCCGCGCGGTACCATGCAGTTCAAGATCCTGGAAATTACCGATTAGTCCGCCGTCTGCCGCGACGGAAGGCGAAGCCTCCGTGCCCGACCTTCTTCGCCACCTTAGCTCAGTTGGTAGAGCAGCAGTTTTGTAAACTGCGGGTCCCCAGTTCGAATCTGGGAGGTGGCTCTATATGTCCATTCGATTGTTCTCCGAACTGCAAAGCGGGCGGATGGCCATCCGCTGGTTTTCATTGCTTCTATTCGTTCCACCCGCCGCATTCGCCGCCAACCCCGCCACCCGGCCCACCACTGCGCCCGCCTCGCTGCCCTCTGAAATAACCGTCGCCGCCGACGGTAGCGGAATGTTCAAAACCGTGCAGCAGGCGGTGGATGCCATCCCGGCGTATCCGCGCCAGACCTATGACATTCATATTTCACCTGGAATCTACAACCAGCAGGTCACGGTTCCCCGGATCAAGCCGCTGATCCGCTTCCGCGGCGACGATCCGGCGACGACCATCCTCACCTTCGGCCTCGGCGCCACCATGCCCGGACCCGACGGCAAACCCATCGGCACTTTCGCCACCCCCAGCGTTCGCATCCTCGCCGACGATTTCGACGCCCAGAATATCACCTTCCGCAACACCTTCGGCCCGCACGGACAAGCCCTGGCCATCGAGATCGCCGGCGACCGCGTCGCGTTCGACAATTGCCGATTCCTCGGCTGGCAGGACACCATCTTCGCCGACAGCTCCGGGCGAAATTATTTCCATCATTGCTACGTCGAAGGCCACGTCGATTTCATCTTCGGAAAATCCACCGCCGTCTTCGACTCCTGCGAGATTCGCAGCCTGGGCAAAGGCTATCTCACCGCCGCTTCCACCGGGCCGCAGTTCCCCTTCGGCTACGTGTTCCTGCATTGCAAGCTCACCGCCGACGCCGCGGTCCCCAATGCATCGGTCTATCTCGGCCGCCCCTGGCGGCCGTTCGGCGCCACCGCCTTCATCGATTGCCAAATGGGGCCGCACATCCGGCCCGAAGGTTGGTTCAATTGGAAAAATCCCGCCAACGAAAAGACGGCCCGCTACGCCGAATATGGCAGCACCGGCCCCGGATCGGACACTTCCGCCCGCGTATCCTGGGCACATCAACTCACCTCCCAGCAGGTTTCGCAATACACGGTTGCCAACATCCTCTGCGGATCTGATGGCTGGCTGCCTCCGTTCTTCACCGGCGAAGCGCCCCCCGCTGAAGGTGCCCAAACATCCGGGCAATGAGAATCGGCCGGAGGACCGGCCGTTCTTCTAATGGCCCACGCCCTTCCATCGCGGTAAAATCGCCTGATCGCAAACGTTCATCCGGCATCTTATGCGTGATCGGCTGCAAATCGTCGAGGGTTACGAAGCGTTGCTGGCCGCCGACCAGCCCGCGGCGCTGGCCACCGTCGTCTCGGTCGAAGGGTCTTCGTATCGCCTCCCCGGCGCCAGAATGCTCGTCGCCGAGGACGGTCGAACCTGGGGAACCGTCAGCGGCGGATGCCTCGAACGCGATGTCGCCCGCAGGGCGCGAATGCTCATCCCCCAGCCCGCTCCACCCGTTGTCGTCTGTTATGAAACCGACGACGAAGACGGCGGCGAAGAAAACGCCCGCCCCGTCGTCGATCCCGGCCCCTCGCTCGGCTGCGGGGGACGAATCGAAATCCTCATCCAACGCGTCACCGGCATCGACCCCGGGCCGCTGGCCGCGCTCCTCGCCGTCGTCCGCCGGCGAACTCACGCCTCGCTGGCCACCGTCATCCGCGTCGGCTCCGCCGTCTGGGGCGCTCAGCTTCTCCGTCTTGGCGATGATGAGCCTCTCGGCCGGATCACGGACCCGGCTCTGCATGAAGCCCTGCTCGCGCACCTGCGCCGCGATCCGCCCGATGACCGGTCCTTCGAGATTCACCGCTGCGACCTCTCCGTCGGCGGATGGGCGGACGTGCTGATTGAGTGGATGTCCCCATCGCAAGCCCTCGCCGTATTCGCCGACGGCCACGACGTTGCGCCTCTGGTCGAACTGGCCAAAGCGCTTGGCTGGCACGTGACGGTCATCGGCTCCCGCCCGGTCGCCGGACTTCGCCAGAGTTTTCCCACGGCCGATCAATTGATCTGTTCCCCCGACGGTCCCGCCGACGATGTGCCCTTTGACGCCGCCGCCGTGGTGATGGCCCACAATTTCCGCCGCGACGCCGCGGCGATTGCCGCGCTTTTGCGTCATCCCCGCGGCTACGTCGGCGTTCTCGGCCCGCGCCGCCGCACCGCCCGTCTGCTGTCCGCCGCCGGCTTCACCGGCCACGAACACCGCCTCCATTCGCCCATCGGCCTCGACATCGGCGCTGACAACCCCGAGCAGATCGCCCTGGCCATCGTCGCCGAAATCCAAGCCGTCGCCGCCGCCCGCCCCGGCGGATCGCTCTGTCTGCGCCCCGGACCGATTCACCTGAACCGCCAAGCCCAGCAAAAACTGGAACCGATTTAATCTATGCCTTCCATCGGCGCAATCATCCTGGCCGCCGGCGGCGGCTCACGCATGGGCCGGACCAAGCAGCTCCTGCGCGTCGGCGGCGAATCGTTGGTTCGCCGCGCCGCCCGCGCCGCGCTGGATGCCGGCTGCCGGCCGGCCGTCATCGTCACCGGCTCCGACTCCGACGCCGTGGCCGCCGACATCGCCGATCTGCCGGTGCGATCGGCGCTGAATCCCCAATGGTCCGCCGGCATCGGAACGAGCATCCGATGCGGATTATCCGCTGTTTTGGCCATCGATCCCTCCATTGCCGCGGTGATTGTCACTGTCTGCGACCAACCCCGTCTTTCGCCGGACGTTCTTCGAGATTTGCTTGCCAGTTGGTCCGCCGCGGGCAAGCCGATGGCCGCGTGCCGATACGCCGGCACGGTTGGCCCGCCATGCTGTTTTGACAAGTCGATGTTCGAGCAATTGGCCCGCTTGGCCGATGCCGACGGCGCCAAGCGATTGCTCCTGGCCGATTCCGCGATGGTAACCGTCATTTCCTGGCCGGCCGGCGCCGACGATCTGGATACTCCCGCTGATTGGAAGCGGTTTTGCCAAACCGATTCCCCCCCGGCAAAATCCCCGCAATGAAACCCGTTCTCCCCCTCCTGGCCGTCTTGTTTTTCTGTTCGCTTCCTCTCGGCTGTGCCGAGCGCCGCGAATCGCGCATCGACCATCTGGTAGGGCGGATGACCATGCAGGAGAAAATCGCCATGGTCCGCGGCGACACCCGATTCACCGCCGCGGGCGTCGGGCGGCTGGATATTCCCCGTCTGTCCATGAGCGACGGCCCAGACGGCGTCCGCGAGGAGATTCAGCCCGACAGTTGGCGTCCCGCCGGACGAACCGATGATTTTTCCACCTGGCTGCCGGTGGACCTATGCCTGGCCGCCACGTTTGATCCGGCCATCGCCGACGCCTACGGCGCCGTCATCGGCCAGGAGGCGAAAGAACGCGGCAAGAACGTCATGCTCGGACCCAGTCTCAACATTCAGCGCACGCCCCTGGGCGGCCGCAATTTCGAATACATGGGCGAGGACCCCTTCCTCACCAGCCGGATGGCCGTCGGTTACATCCGCGGCGAACAGGCCCAGGGCGTCGCCGCCTGTGCCAAGCATTTCGCCGCCAACAATCAGGAGACCCGCCGCGGCACCATCGACGTCGAGATGGACGAACGCACCCTCCGCGAGATTTATCTTCCCGCCTTCCGCGCCGCCGTCCAGCAAGCCGGCGTCCTGTGCGTCATGGGCGCTTACAACCAGTTCCGCGGCCAACATTGCTGTCACAACGATTACCTGCTCAACAAAATCCTCAAGGGCGAATGGGGATTCAGCGGCATGGTCATCTCAGACTGGGGCGGCGTCCACGACACCCGCCAGGCCGCTCTCAACGGCCTCGATTTGGAAATGGGAACCAACAAGCACTACAACCAGTATTATCTGGCCGATCCGTTTCTTCAGCTCATCAAGAGCGGCCAGATTCCGGTCTCGGTTTTGGACGACAAGGTTCGCCGGCGCCTTCGCGTGATGGAGGCCATCGGATTGCTCGACCATCGCTTCTCAGGCGGGTCCATCAACACCCCCCAGCACCAGACGACCGCCCGCCAAGTCGCCGAAGAGGGCATTGTCCTGCTGAAAAACGATCGCGAGCTTCTTCCGCTGGATTCGAAAAAGATCTCCTCCATCGCGGTCATCGGCGAGAACGCGGTACGCCCCATGGCCCACGCCGGCGGCAGCGCGGCGATCAAGGCCTTCTACGAAATCACGCCGCTTCAGGGCATTCTCCAACGCGCTCCCAACGTCAACGTCACCTTCTCCATGGGCTACGCCCGCAAAAATATGGATGACCAAATGATCGCCCGCGCCGTGCGCGCCGCATCGCAGGCCGAGCTCGCCATCGTCGTCACCGGACTCCCCCACAACCGATTTTACGATGAGGAAGGCACGGACCGGAAAGACCTGAAGCTCCCGTTCCACCAGGATGAATTGATCCAAAAGGTCGTCCAGGCCAATCCCCGCACCATCGTCGTTCTGGTCGATGGCGGGGCGGTCGAGATGCCGTGGGTCGATCGCGTGCCGGCCATCGTGCAGGCCTGGTATCCCGGCATGGAAGGGGGCAACGCACTGGCCGAAATTCTCTTCGGCGACGTCAACCCCTCCGGGAAGCTCCCCTGCACTTTCCCCCGACAATTGAGCGATTCGCCCGCCCATGCCATAGGCGCCTACCCCGGCCAACACGGCGTCGAGCATTATGATGAAGGCCTGCTCGTGGGTTACCGCTGGTTCGACGCCAAGAGCATCCAGCCGCTCTTTCCCTTCGGATTCGGACTGTCCTACACGCGATTCGAATACTCCAATTTGAGGCTCGTCGATCAGCATGGTTTGCACGGCAACGAGGTGCTCGTTGAATGCGACATCGCCAACACGGGTTTGCGATCCGGCTCAGAGGTCGTGCAGGTGTACCTCAGCCAATCCCACCCCAGCCTGCCCCGTCCGCCGAAGGAGCTGAAAGGATTCGCCAGAATCTCCCTCAAAGCCGGCGAAAAGGGCGCCGTTTCGATTCCCCTGGATTTCAGTTCATTTGCGTTTTACGACCCCGCCCGTGCCGGTTGGGTCGCCGAGAAAGATGACTACGCCATCGAAGTCGCCAGCTCATCGCGCGATGTTCGTCTCACTGGCAAATGGACGCTGGCCGAGTCAACGATGCAGAAATGATTCTTAAAGCCTCTAACAAAAAGATTGACACAGAGTTCACAGAGGACACAGAGAGCACAGAGGAATACCGAATTTACAGTTTTATCTCTGTGTCCTCCGTGATCTCTGTGCTCTCTGTGGTTTATTCTGGCAGGCGATCTTGGTTGGATTCAAGCCGACAGAACGTCCAGCAACTGCTTCAAATCCGTGCGTTGCGGATCGTCGGGGTTATCGCGGAGATAAGCGTCGAGCCACAGGCTCGCCGGCCGCGACATGCCGATCCGCGCCAGCACCAACGCCAGGTCCCGTTGCAGGTGGCCCTGCTTTGGCCAGAGCAGCATTTCCATTTCCAACACCGCGGCGACCTCGGCGTATTGGTTGTTCGATCCGAAGATGTGCAGAAGATTTTGCAGGATTCGCGTCAGCCAGTGCCGATGCGACGCCGGCTTGAGCATGTCGTCGGACCATTCCATTTCCGGCCCGAACAATTCCTTCAGCCGCTCGTGGGCCTCCTGGCGCGTCAGCACCCGGCCGCCGGAAAACGGGTCCACCAACAGGATCTGTTGCGGACGCTCCTCCACCGCCACCAGGAAATGTCCCGGAAGACCCACGCCCCAGGTCCGAAGGCCCAGCCGTTCGGCGACGATCTTGTAAACCAGGCTCAACGTAATCGGCAAACCTCGCTTCGTCGCCAAAACGGCGGGCAGATAACTGTTCGCCGGGTTGTAATAATCTTCCGTGTTCCCGCTCAGCCCGCCTCTATCAAACAGCACGTCGTGCAAATGCGCCAGCAGCGCCTGCGTTTGCTGGCTTCGAACCCGCTTGCGAACCGCATTGACGTAATGCTGAATCTGCCGATCCACCCGCTCCGGACTCGCCTGGGGCATCTGGTGCATCGCGATCGCCACCGCGCCGTTCAGCAACGCATCGGGCGATTTGAGCGTCTCCACCTGCCGCCCGAGCAGTTTGAATGCCTCCGGCGAACAGCACTGCGGTAGTTCGGGCGGGCTCATGAGGCATCTCCGATAGTGGCCGAAGGCTTATATCGGCCAGAACCGTCTTTCCTCATGCATAATCAAGGCCAACGCCGCCACGGCCGCCGCCCGAGGGGCGCACAGCGTCAAGTTGGCGGGGTGCCGGCATATTGAGATATGCTGTGACCGGTTCGAATGCATCCACTATGCCGGCCGAAACCCACGAATTTCCACGCTCGCACCGCCTCAGCGGCAAGAGCGCTTTCGCCGCCGTCTACGCCGCCGACGCCAAGCAATCCCGCGGGCCGCTGGCGCTCTATTCCAGGCCCAACGATCTTTCCCATTACCGATGGGGCCTGAGCGTCTCGCGCCGAGTCGGCTCCGCCGTTCAACGCAATCGCGCCAAGCGCATGCTCCGTGAATCCATCCGGCTCCTGGAGCAAGATTTCCCCGCCGCTTACGATGTCGTCATCGTTGTCCGCCCCCACCAGCCGATGACCCTGGCCGAATACCAGAAAAACCTCGCCGCCCTGATCGAACGCGGACACAATCATTGGTCCGCCATTCCGCGTACAATGACGTGAATCCATGCGCTGGTTTCTCATCCACCTCGTGATTCTCTATCGCGCCACCCTAGGCCAATTCCTCGGGGGCCAATGCCGATTCACCCCGTCGTGCAGCCAATACGCCATCGACGCCATCACCAAATACGGCCCCCTGCGCGGTTCATTCAAAGCCGTCCGCCGCATGTCCCGCTGTCATCCCTGGGGCGGCCACGGCTACGATCCGGCGTGAAAGTCCAAGAACACGATTTAATGGTACAATTCACGCGAGACCCGAAATGAAGATGGAACGAAAAAACGGTCCAGGTCCGATTTCCTTCAACGCCTGCTAATTGGATCTGTCCCGTTTTCTCCCCTCAATCTGTTTTGCGAGAGTCGAAACGATGTCAACCGCAGGTACGGCTGTAGCGTCTGGTCACGAACGGCCCAATAATGCTTCGGCGAATCGCACGACGTTGCCCGAATGGATTGGGCTCGTCTCGATCCTCATCGTGGGGATGGTTATTCGCATTTCCGACTGGCCGCAGTTCCCCGACTGGGGCGACCCCGTCAATTATTCCATTGGCGCTCTATACACGCACGTCGCGCATCCTCCGGGCTACGTGGGGTATTGCTTATTACTGGGATGGGTAAACGACCTGGTCCACGACATCAAGACGACCCTGATTCTGGTGAATGTTTGTGCGGCAATTGTCGCGACGTTTTTGTGTCATCGCGTGGCGCATGCGGTAGGCCTGCGCGGGGCCGCCGCGTTGGCCGCGGCATCCCTTTACTGGTTCAGCGTGAACACGCTTCACGCCAGCCTCTATGGCGGTCCCCACGTTTTCGAAGGGCTGATGTCGCTTCTTTTCGGCCTCCTGGCGATCCGCGCGATTCAAAGGAAAAGCATCTCTTGCGCTCTTGCCGCGTCGATTGTCATTGCCGCGGCTGGTTCCTTCCGACCGACGACCACGATATTGCTCTTGCCTTTGTGGCTCTACGTGATTTGGCGGTCAGACTTACATCCCCTGTATCGACGGCTTGGCCAAGTCGCGGTGCATGGGGCAATTGTCGCATCGATCGTTGCCGCTTGGAGTTGGGCCAACAATCACTATATGACCGCCCAAGGTTACGGAGGCACCACCTATCAGGACCAAGTCGTCTCCTCGACGACGTACGATTACGACAACCTATCGGGCAATGCGGTTGGAGTTCGCGGCGCCCCCCGAGCGACCTTCCACATGCCGGTGGCGGAATTGCTGGCTTGGATTGAAGTGAAGACGGGATTACGACTCATCCCGCACGTTCCCGGTTGGCCTACGCCGTCTCTTGGCCGGGTGATTCGCTTGTCGGGCATGCAGCTTGTCAAACAGACCTGGTGGCTTGTATTTTCACTTCCCATCATCGTCGTGTTGCCGGTGTTCGCCCTGTTGCGCCCGTCCTGGCTCGCGCGCCCGCCGCGCGAAACGGAGCGAATCCTGTCCCTGTGGATCCTGCCGGCCGTGACGTTTTTCATCGTCGGCCACATGGGAATCCTAACCTATTTGCAGATCTACCTCGGCCCGATGTCCGTGGCAACCACCTACTTTCTGCTGGGAAACCCGCGAAAACAAGAAACTCCAGGCGACGTTCCCGCTGATTCAAACAACGCTTCGCCTCATGCCCCACCCCGGTCGTTGCTCGGAGCGGTGATCTTGGGCAGCCTCGCCCTCAGCGTTGGATTCTACGTGTTCTCGCGGCCGTTCAACGCCCCTTCGGGCACTCGCCGGTTGCTTGACATCGCCGCGCTGCAATTCGATGGTTATTCGCGCCGGATGGCGTTCACAACCTCGCGCAATGAAGGAAACACGGACGTTCCCGAATCCTCGGCGCCGTCGGTCTTCAGTGAATATCGCGCCGCAAGAACCGACCGGGAACTGCTCGACGTTGCCCGGCGCAATCAGTTCTTGTACGCGCGTTTCCCGCCTTCATCCCCCTCCACCGGACCGTGAAGCGTGAATGCCCAAAAACACGATTTGATGCTATAATTTGCGCGAGGTTTGGAATGAAGCAGACATTTACCGCTCGGATTTGGAAAGAAGGCAAATGGTTCATCGCACAATGTGCGCAAGTGGATGTCGCCAGCCACGGGCGAACCGAAAAAACCGCGCTTGCCAATTTGCGCGAAGCGCTCGAGCTCTATTTCGAACCTCCGACGGCCACGATCATTCCAAAGCTTGCCAACATCGAGGTGGAAGTTGGCGCGGCTTAGGCCATTACGTTATCGGGAGATATGCCGCAAACTACAATCTGCGGGCTTTCGGGAAATCAGCCAACGTGGCAGCCACGTAAAATTCATCAAGATCACCGATGAAGGAACTCGCGCGGCAATTGTGCCCCGGCATTCATCGGATATTCCCCGTGGAACGCTGCGCAGTATCCTCAACCAAGCCGGCCTGACTCCCGAAGAGTTCGAGGGCCTCTAACACCCCGAGGTTATGGCGAGGCAATGAAAGCCCTCCTCTATCACATCCAGTTGAACGTTTCCGACATCGACTTCTATCGTGAACTCTTCAATTTCCTTGAATACCGCGTCAAAGACGACGGCCGCGACTATCTCGGCGCCACTGATGGCCAAACCGATATCTGGGTCATGCGTACCGACAAAGCGTACGATGCGCTCCCATATCACCGAAAGGCCCGCGGCCTGAACCACCTGGCCTTCCGCGTCCCGCGGCGAGAGGATGTGGATCGATTTTCCCGCGAATTCCTTGGCCCGCGCAACTTGCCGACGCTTTACAATTCCCCGCGGGCGTTTCCCGAATATCATCCGGATTATTACGCCGTCTATTTCGAAGACCCCAGTCGCATCAAGCTGGAAGTTGTTTTTCGTTCAGCAGATGTCCCAGCTTCTTGAACCTCTTCAGCACCCTCGCCCGCAGCGCCCCGTGCCCCGGCACAAACTCGTGCCCATGTCCCGCCAGACGCACGAATAATTTCACCATGTTCCGCCAATCCGCGGTGTCGATATACTCCGGCCCGATCTTGCCGCGCTTCACGTCCATGTTGTGATAGTTCCCCAACGCCACGCACAGCGACGCGGCGGTGTATCCGTAAACGTCGTAAACCGTCGCCTCGCATACCCCGCCGGGCATCAGCGCCCGCTGATACCGGAAATTCCGGTCCTTCTTCTTCAATTCCTCCGCCTGTTGTCCCAGGAAATACGTCAGCGCCGAGTTGAAAACGCTGGCCCGATCCCCGACGCGGATGATGACTCCGCCGCCCTGCGGCGCCGCCGGCTGTTCGCTGCTGCATTCGACGGCGATCACCCGATCGCTTTTGCCAAGCAGCGTGCGATGCTCGCACGCCGCGATGCAGCCGATGAATCCCTCCTCTTCCGCTCGCGTCAGCAGCACGGCGACCGGCGACCTCGGCGGCCGCCGGCTCAGCCGGTCGATCATCTCCAGGCACGCCGCCGCCCCGCCCAGATCGTCGCACGCCCGGCAGAAAAATTTCCCCCGCCTGTATCGCCCGACACCCTGATCGAACATCCCCGGCGAACCCGCCGAAACCGGCCGATTCACGCCAACGATCACCTCCTGGGGCACCGCGCGCTGGTCGTAATCCTCGACCGTCGCCTCCACCACCACGCCGCTTGCTTGCCCGCGCTCGTCGAAGAATCGCACGCGCGTCCCGCGCACGAATTCCACTTTCACCCATCCCCGGAACGCCGCGGTCAGCCTCCGATCATCCAGCATCTCCCGCGCCACAAACCCCGGATGATCCATGTGGGCCGTGAACACCCATCGCGGCCGGCGCGAATGCGATTTCAATTCGATCAGGAGATTTCCAAACCGGTCCGAGCGCAAGGAAAGATTCTTCCGCTTCCGCACGAACGCGCGCACAAACTCCGCCACCCGCCTCTCGGCGAACGGCGCCGTGGGGACCGAGCAAAGCGATTTGAGGATATCCATGTGAAACTTCCGAACTTCCTCAAGACGTCCGCGCTTCCGCTTCGTTGCCCATCGCCAGCTCCCGCATCTTCGGCAGGAGGTTCTTCAGCGTCTCCGCCTGCGGCGAGTTGGGGAATCGCTGAAGCAAATCCTCCGCAAGGTCGATCGCTTCGAAAAACTGCTTGCCCCGGATCAGTTCCTGGATTCGCCGCTCCTGTTCCTGTCTCTCCTCGATTTCCGCGTTCTGGCGGATCGTCTTGAGTTGCCCGCGAATGGCCACGCTTCTTTTATGGCCGGGAGCGCATTCCAGCAGCTTCACCGCACTGCCCATCGCCCGCCGCCACATACGTCGGTCGATGTCCGTCTTGATCTCCTCGTACAGCCGGTTGGCCGTGCTCTCGACGTAACTGTCCCGCTCGCTCATCACGCGCCGCAGGAGATCGTGCCCTTCCGCGTGATCGGGAAAACTCTGCACGAACCGGGCGGTCTCCGCATACGCCTGGTCCCATGCCCACACCGCCATCAAATCTTCCACCCGCTCCCGCAACTGCGCGATCGCCCCCGATTCCGCTTCCCGCTTGCCCGCTTTCAGGCGGGATTTCATTTTCTCCAGATTCGGACTATTGGGGTATTCCCTCTCCAACGAACTCAAAGCGTTCTGGGCCGCGGTCCATTCCTTCAGTTCCAATAGCCGCTGCGCCTCCGCCGCCAGGAAATCTCCCCGGTGCTGCTGTGCATTGGCCAGCCGCTCCTTCCTCTGGCTGTCGCTGAGCAGCGCCAGTTCGCGAATCTCCTGCAACAGCGCGATGACCTGGTGCATCGATTCCGATGATCCCAGCGATGCCCCGGCCACGGTGTCGGCGACTGACACCTCGCCAAAATTCGCCGGACCGCGTGCCAACGCCTCCCGCTGCTGATCGGACAGGCGCTGCACCGCCGATTCCAGCCTCTGCATCGAGTGCCGAAGTTCGGACAACGCCTGCTTCGATTCAGGCCCCGGTTCGATCCCGATCATCTCCGCGATTGAATACGTCACCACCCCCAGCCCCACCAGCCCCAGCACCATCGCCACCGCCTCGGCCACGGCCGGCAACCGGCTGGCCAGCGACTCCTCCGGCAACACCGGCGCCCGCGCCGCCCCATAGGCGTCCAGCATCCCCAGCACCACTCCACCGATCCACAACAGAATCGCGATCATTCGCAGCATGCCAGGCAATGCGGGTTTCATGCCCCGCATTATATCGCCAACTGCCCCTCTCATTCACCCCAAAACGGCAAAGTCCGCCTGCGACCGCGGACGGCCGAGAGACAGTCGCTGCTTATCCGCACAATGCACCGCCGTTTTCTTCAAGTTGTCGTGGGCGGCGGAGACGTTTTGGCCTCGCGCTGCTCGCGGATTTTGGCGCAGACAGCTTTGAGTTCCTCGGCCTCGTCGGGGGTGATGAGAAGTTGATCGATGAGGGCTACGGTTTTAACGGTAGGGCGGCGGTTGGAGTCGACGTGCCACGCTATGCGGTTCACCGTCAGCACATGCATCTTCCGGCAACCGGGGCACGACACGAGGCGCAATGACAGTTCGGGATCATCCTGATGTTTGGCAGCCGTGTGCGTGGTGAGGGAGGAAAAGTCGCGGTTTTCGATTGCCGACAGAAATTCGTCCTGACGATCGACCGCAAAGCGAGGAAGATTGGGGATGCGCTTGCACCGCGATCCGCATTTGGAGCAGGTGGGATCGCCGCTGTAAAGACCAAGGATGGAGAAGACTACGCTGCCGGCGAGGATAATGCCGGCTTCGCCGATCCAGAAGATTAATAGACCAAACCCACGTGCAACTTCACCGTGGAACTTCCAGGTGCCCACGTCGTTGATGGTTCGAATGAGGTGGAATGTGACCGTTGGATGGACTATCAGAGCGTGGTAGGAAACCCGAAAACCCCAGGTATCCAGTACTTCGTGGACCCAGGTGAGCCAGATGACGTAAAGCGCCAGAAGGCCGAGGAGGGTGCCGACCACGGACGCGATGCCAGAACCGCGAACGCGGCCAATACGGATGGGGATGAGAGCCAGGACGCCGAGCATGATTCCAGCTGTGTGATGGACGATAGTTGAGAGGATCGGGCATTGGCTCTGTCCCCGAACGCATTTTCGTCGATGAAACCAAGCCAAGCAAATCTAGGGATTCATGTCCAGCGGTCTTCGCCTTTGGCAAACAGGCCCTTCTCCGCGTCCTCGGCGATCTCCAGCGAAGCGGTCGGTGAATCATCCAAGGCAGGAATTTGCGCAGCGAGCCAAAACTTGACGGATTGCGGCGCGGATGGATTAGTCCGCGACGATTTTGAGCTAAGATGCACACCATGGTCGAACAATCAGGTCCCACGAAGAGCCTTTCCACCCATCGCATCGAGATCAAGTTGCGGGACATCAATCAGTTGTTCAACACGATGGATGCTTCTCCTTTTCATGAAAAGGATCTTGATGCCGATGCCGAGGAGTTCATCGTGAGCTGGGCCCAGGAATTTCCTCTGCACGATCCGCTTGTTCTGGCAATTCACGTGAGTCAGGAGGGTGCGCTGCGGACGCCCGACGCGCTCGTTGAAACAGCCGTCCATAATTACTTTTCGTATCGTGCGGGCCTGAGCCGTCTGGAGTTTCGGCGGCTGATGAGGGACGGGCGAGTGAGTCTGTTGATCGGACTGGTGTTTCTAAGCCTCTGCCTGGTCATCGTGGGCCTGCTCCGCGGAAACGGCCCGCAACCGATCTGGCAGGTGCCCCGGGAAGGCTTGATCATCGCCGGATGGGTGGCCATGTGGCGGCCGCTGCAAATATACCTTTATGACTGGTGGCCCGTGCGCCGGCGATGGAAGGTCTTCGAAAAGATGGGCCAAATGAAAATCGAGATACACCGCCAAGGGCGAAGCGATGAAACTTGAACGTCGCACCAATCGCCGTCCCGGGCGGCGATGAGGGGTCCGGACCGACTCTCTACAGTGGTCGGCGCGGAATCACGGCGCATGAAAAAGGGCGGGCTCCGCAGCCCACCCGTTTTCCTGTCCCTGATTTCATTTCCTCCCGATCAGATCGGCCGATTTCCGATGCCGCGAATGCCACCGGCCGTGCGGATCATCCGCAAGGCGATGCCATCCGAAACACCGGCGGCCCTGACCTATTCCGCCTGCGGCAAGAACACCGCTGAGGAAGATCCGGAAGCCACGCGCGTCATAACTTCTCCGCGCCTTCTGATATGTTCCAAGGCTGGAAAACTGAAGGGCGGTACGACCAGATTAGCCGCAAGCGGTGGTTTGTGGCAATAAAAAAATTGCCAGAATAACAGGGGAATTTCGCTGGTAAACTGGGCGATTGCTCCAAATGGGGACGGGAGGCAAATCGGCGGCAATCTTTTGTTATCCGGCGGTCTAAGCGGTATCGCGATCGCGCGCGGCTACTGGTTGGCACCGGCGGTCGGGGGCTTGGGGAGTTTCAATACCCAGCCGATCTTCAATACGTTTTCATCGGGTCCGATCAGCGATCTGTTCATTTCATACAGCTTCTCGCTCATCGCGGTGCTGCCGTAGAGCTTGCGCGAGATGCTTTGAAGGGAATCGCCCGAGACCACCGTATAAGCTGAGCCCGGATCGACGGTCGCGGCGGCCGAGGCATTCCCGGCGGCTGGGGCTGGTTTGTCCGCATCACTCAACTCGGGAATGACCAGAATCTGTCCGATTTTGAGGCGGCGTGGGTCGATGCCTGGATTGGCGGCCAGGATTTTCTTGTAATATTTCCCGCTGCCGTAAACCAGTTGGGAGATGGAGTAGGGCGATTCACCGGATGCGACGCGATGGGTGCGCGGGGTGGAGGCCGGAGGCGTCGGAGTTGCCGGGGAGGCGATCTGGGCAGGCGCGGGTTCTTGAATCGGGAGGTTGCTCATCAATAGCCTGGCCGGCTGGGTTGTGGGGAGCGGGTCGATCAGGGGGGTGCTGTCGGTGGGGCTGATGCCGGCGCGAGCGACGTTCGCCGAAGGCGAGTCGATGGACGGCGTGATCGTATGCTCCGGCGCTGAGAGGGTGGGGGGCAGGCCGTGATTCAGGGCGTTTTCCCAGTCATTGGCGGATGCGGCGCCGGACGCCGGCTGCGTCGCCGGCGCGGCGGCCTGGGCCCCAGCCGGCGGCAGGGTTGCCGGGTTGAAATCATTGGCGGCAGGGCCGGTGTCCTGCTCGTCTGAACCGTTCGCCGGAGCCACGTCGGCGCGTGCATCCGGGGCGGGCGCATTCGAATCGGGGGTCTGATCCGACTGGCCCGGCAAGACGATGCCGATCCTCTGCGGCACGGCCGGACCGCGCGACAACACGATGACATAAATAACCAGGGTAACGACCAGAATGGCGCCGATGGTCAAACCGAATTTCACATCCTTGCGCATGGCGGGACTCCTTTCCCAGCGGAATAGATCGAATTGTCAAACACTCGGCCGTGGCATAGGCGAACCCATGGGCGGCCGCATCAGGCCGGTTGCCGGCTTTTCGCGTCCCCATAAAAGCAGGGGCGCCGCGATGGCCACCGACGAGTACGTGCCCACCAATATGCCAACGAGCAAGACGAAAGTAAAGCCGTGGATGCCCGCTCCGCCCAGGAAATACATGAATGAGACGGTCATTATCGTGGTTCCGCAGGTCAGCACGGTGCGCGAAAGGGTCTGGTTGATGGCGTCGTTGATGACGTCGCGGTTGAGATGGCCGTATCGGCCGCGGTTTTCGCGGATGCGGTCGAACACCACGATGGTGTCGATCATGGAATAACTCATGATGGTCAAAATGCCGGCGACCACGGTCAGATTGATGCGGAACGGCTCGATTTCAAGGAAGTTATGGTGCCAGTAATCGGAGATGTAATGGGCAAACCCCAGGGCGGCGAGAGTGAAAACGGTATCGTGCAACAGGGCAATGACGGTGGCGGTGCCGTACTTCAGATTGCCGAATCGGACCCAGATGTAAATCATGATGGCGATGACGGAGAAGGTCAGGGCCAGGAAGGCATCCCGTTGCATCTCGCCGGCGACCTGGGGATCAAAATTGGTTTCCTGCTCGAAAGACGGCGGATGGTTGACGGCATCCTTGACCAGTCCCCATAGTGGCTGGGCGAGTTCGTCAGCCCATTTGCCCTCGTCGGCTTCGTAGGAGACGGAGGAACTCCAGCCGATGATGACCGCGAAGCTGGTCGGCTTGGTGGGGTCGCCGGGGGCTTGGACGACGTAGGGCAACGAAGCGGTGGTGGCGGAGGAACTGGACAATCGCTGGTTGTCCATGCGGGTGGTAATTTCCTTGACCGACAGCGGCGGGGAGATGTTTTTCAGGACGATGACGACGCCGCCGGGATGCGCCGACGCCGCCGGCGGCGTGTAGCCGTCCGCCACCAGCCTGGCGCCGGTGATCGGCAAAATCTGTTTGTCGGCGGCATCAACATATTCCGCGGATGCACCGTCGAACTGGGAGGGAAGCTGAATCTGGAGCAGCCCGTGCATCGCCTCCAGGACCGCGGTGCGGACCGCCGCGCGATTCACGTTGAGGCAAATGATCTGGTAATGCAGCCGGTCCGTGCCCACGGCGACCACGCTGGGGCTGGGCAGGTCCTGCGGTCTTTTTTCGCTTTCGGCGTCGATGCGCCTGCGGACGTCGTCCTGATCCATCGGCTGTTTTAATTGGAATTGCAACGACGTGCCGGTGGCGAATTCAATGTCCATCATCCGGCCCTGGCGCACCTTGAGGATGAACAACGTCATGCCGCTGATGAGCATGATGATGCTGAAGGTGTAAAAGATCCAGGCCATCCCCATCCAGTCGATCTTGGGTTTCAACAGCCGGTCCCACTTGGGGAAGGTCAGCGGCAAGCTGCCCAGTTCCCTCATTCCGAAATGGTCGATCATGATGCCGAAGACGGTTTTGGTGACGTAGAGCGCGGTGAAGAGGCTGGCGGCGATGCCGATGATCAGAGTCAGGCCGAATCCCTTGACCTCTTCGGTGCCGAAGGCGTAGAGGCACAGGGAGGTGATGACGCTGGTCATGTTCGAGTCGATGATCGCGCTGCGGGCCTGGGCGTAGCTGTTGCGCAGGGCCATGCGCAGCGGAAGGTTTTTGTGCTGTTCCTCGCGGAGGCGTTCGAAGATCAGGACGTTGGCGTCGACGGCGGTGCCGATGGTGAGCACGATGCCGGCGATGCTGGGAAGGGTGAAGGTGGCGTTGAGGGCGCACATGGTGCCGAGAATCAGGACGAGATTCATCAGCACGGCGATGAAGGCGACCAGTCCGGCGAAGTAGTAATAGCTGATGAGAAACACGGCGACGACCATCAGCCCGAATCCGCAAGCCACCAGGCCACGATTGAGGTTGTCGGCGCCGAGCGTGGGACCGACCTGCTGCTCGCTGATCGGCTCATCGGAAAGCTGCGCCGGGAGGCTGCCGGCGTTGAGGGTATTAATCAGGTAATTGAGGTCGTTGGTGGTGAAGCCCGCGCTGCCGCCTTCAATGATGCCGGAGCCGCCGGTGATGGGAGAGTTGATGCTGGGAGCGCTGATGATCTTGTTGTCGAGCACGATCGCCAGCCGGGCGCGGGGATCGGGAAGATCGGTGCGCTGGCGGGCGCGGTTGTACCAATTGCTGGTCAGGTCGCCGAAGAGATTGCCGCCGGTGGTGTCGAAGCTGAAGGCGACCGCCTGCGTGCCCTCTTGGGTCATCTCGGCGTGGGCGCTTTCCAGACCCCATTTTTCCGCGCTGGATTTGGTCATCGAGGCATCCGGCGTGACCAGGACGGGCATGTAATGCTTGCCGTTCCATTCGTGGGTTTCCACCGGATAACCGGGCCGGTCGAATTCCTCCGGGCGGTCGACTTCCGCCCAGCGGATGGTGTCGCCCGGCTGCGGCAGCGGGCCTTTGCCCCCAGGCTCCAGCCGCGACTCCATCGCCTTCAAGTCCGCCGGATTGCACGTGACGTTGTCCGCCAGAATGTGAAATTCCAAAACCCCCGAACCCTGGAGCAGACGCTTCAGATCGTCGGCCCCGGTGATCGCGTTCTTGACCGAGAGATAATCCTTGTATTTGGCCTGGAAAACGTCCATCACCTTCAGCAGGCTTGGGAAATCGGCGAATTTTTTCTTCAGGTCGTCCAGCTTCCCCTGGCCGGCTTTCCTCTGCTCGGGATCATCGGAATTGACCTGGTCAAGAATGGCGGCGAAATCCGAGGACAAAAGATTGGTTTGCTCGATCTGATCCTTGAGTTGGTCGTAAACTACGGTGAGCGGCTGGAGCTTGGCGGCCAGGGCGGGCAGCGAGAGCTTGTCCGGATTGGCGCGAAGCGATTGAATTTTATCGTAGGTATCGCAAAGGTCCTCGAAGAGGTCGGTGCGGGTCTTGCTGTCCGATGCCAGTTGGGCAAGGCTTTGCCGGCGCTGGGCGCCGGTGGAATGCTCGACGGCGTTGAGCACGGCGTCTTCAGTGATCTTCGTGGAGTCGAGCAGCAACACCGCGTCGTTGTATGCCTGCTTGATCCGGGGCGCCTCGGTGGCTTCCGGCGAGAGGGGCATCTCAATCTCGATGCGGTTGGCGCCCTGCGGACGCCAGACCAGGTTCCGCAATCCGAGCGGGTCCACGCGCTTTTTCAACGCATCCATGACGTGCTCGGACAGATCGGGATCGGAGTTGGCCGGGGCCTGAATCGCGTAAACCAGGCTCACGCCGCCGACCATGTCTATGCCCGGACGGAGATCGGTTTTCTGGATGGCCGTCAGGTTCGGGTTAAACAGCCGGGACGGAGGCCCCCAAAAAATCGCCAGCAGCGCCACGAGAAGCACAGTGATGATGAGGGTGATTCTTCCGGAATAATTAGTTGGCATTGTGAATCCACAGAGTGGTCATTTGTCATTTGTCATTTGTCATTGGTCATTAGTTTCCGGCATCGCAGCTTCTTTACAAATGACCAATGACCAATGACAAATGACCTATTTCGTTGAGCCCTCATCTTCAGCAAGGACTCGCTTAATAGCATCGCGCGTGAACTTGATCTTGGTGTTGGAGCCTTCGTCGACCTTGAGGACGACTTCGGTGTCGCGCACGTCGACGACGGTGCCGAGAATGCCGCCCAACGTCAGGACGCGGTCGCCACGTTTCATGTTCTTGAGCATGTCGTCGCGCTTCTTCTGTTCCTGGCGCTTGGTCCGCGAGGAACTGAAGATGAAAAACATCACCATCGCGAAGATAAGCAGCAGGAACATGTTGTTCCCATTGGCCCACCACGGGGGCGGGACTTGGGGCTGGGTCGTCGCGGTATCGGCCAGCAGGTGCAGGATGGTCAAGCCATTCTCCTTTTGAAAATTCATTCCTCGGCATCGGCTTCGCCGGAATTGTCCTCGGCTTCGCCGGAAGGTCCAAGCAAGCAGCGTGGATCGCCACGCGCGAAGGAGCCGAAGTTTCCCTCACCGATCGACCGGCGAACGTCCGCCATCAGCCGTTGGTAGAATCGCATATTATGCACGGAAACCAGCACGGGGCCAAGCATCTCGCCGGAGAAAAAAAAGTGGCGGATGGCGCCGCGGGTGAAATGAGCGCAAGCGTAACAGTCGCAGCCTTGCTCGATGGGGGACGAATCACGCTGATAACCGCTGTTTCGCAGCCGAAGCGGACCCTGGGCGGTGAAAGCGTAGGCGTTTCGTCCGTTTCGCGTGGGCAGGACGCAGTCGAACATGTCGATTCCCGCCGACACGGCCGTCACGATGTCGCGGGGATAGCCCACGCCCATTAGATACCGGGGTTTTTCCGCCGGCAGGGCCGGGGCGATTTGGCGCAAAACGGTCTTCATGGCGTCGAATCCCTCGCCTACCGCCAACCCGCCGATGGCGTAGCCATCGAACCCCATCGCCGCCAGCTCCCGCGCGCACTGATGCCGCAGGCTCAGGTCGACGCCGCCCTGCACGATGCCGAAAAGTCCTTGATCGGCGGGGCGTGCGTGAGCGGCGAGGCATTGGGCGGCCCAACGCAGGGTTCGGTCCACGGCCTGGCGGTGCGCCGCCGGGGCGGCGGCGGCCGGGGGACATTCGTCGAATGCCATCACGATGTCGCCGCCCAGATCGTTCTGGACCTGCATGCTGCGGCGGGCATCGAGGAAAACTTCGCTGCCATCGACGTGGCTCTTGAATTTCACGCCCGCATCGGTGATCTCGTTCAAATCCGACAGGGAAAAAACCTGAAATCCGCCGCTGTCGGTGAGGATCGGACCATCCCAGCCCATGAACCGATGCAGGCCGCCCAGTTCGGCGACGGCCTGTTCGCCCGGGCGCAGCATGAGATGGTAAGTATTGGCCAAAACTATCTGCGTCCCCGTTTCCTTGACATGATCGGGCAGAACGCCTTTGATCGAACCCTGGGTGCCGACGGGCATGAAAGCCGGCGTGTCGAAAATGCCGTGGGGAGTCCAGACGCGGCCGAGGCGCGCGGCGGTGGCGCGATCCTGGCGAATCAATTCGTATCGCACCGGTTTGGGATTGCTGCCGGTCAAGCGGGGTCCAGATCAATATCGCAATTGAGCGAAGCGCCGACGGTTTCCAGGTCCGACCGCAGTTTGCCGAGCGAGACGGTGGCCGGAACGGTCAGGCGCATTTCGGTGAGAAACAGCGGGGAGCCGTCGAACGGGGCGGATTCCTGCCGGGCGGAGAGTTCCTCGATGTTCACGCCGAATTCGCGAAGCACCTGGGAGATCCTGGCGACGATGCCCGGCTGATCCATGGAATAGGTCTTGAGCCGAAACGGCAATCCGCGCACGCGCGTGCCGGTGCACAGCTCGGAGACGCTCAGGCGCAGGCCGATGGTTTCGCCAATTTGCGCCAATTTCCCTCGCAGTTCCCCCGCCGCCGCATCCGCCGCCTCCAGCAGAATGAGCATGGCGAATTCGCCGCGCAGATTCACCATGCGCGAATCGAGGATGTTGGCTCCGCCGGAATGCAGATGAGCGGTCAGTTCGCCGACGATCCCCGGCCGGTCCGGCCCGACGGCGGTGATGATGAGCTGGGGCATGGGAGAAATATTATGATCGCCGATCGGCAATTGCCAATTTGGATGGGGTGGAGGGCAGTCGGCAGGCTATCGCGGCCCAAGAAAGTGGGCTATGATCTGACAGGAGAACCATCATGCGTTACACCGTCGTTTTGGAACAGGAAGAAGATGGCGGATACGTTGCCAGCGTGCCGGCGCTGCCCGGGTGCGTCAGTCAGGGTGACAACCGCGATGAAGCTTTGAGCAACATCCGCGAGGCTATCGAAGTTTACGTGGAAGACTGCCGCGACGCCGGCGATCCCGTCCCCACCGAGGCCGGCAAGGAGTTCGTCGAAGTCGAGGCCGCGTAAGCGAGGAAACATCGGCACGTGGCCAAGCTCCCCACCGACCTCTCCGGCCGTGAAGTGAGAACTGCCCTGGAACGAGCCGGATTCATCTTCCGCCGCCAGAGCGGCAGTCACATGATCCTGCGCCGCGATGCGCCTTTTGCCCGCGTCGTCGTCCCCGACCACAAACAGGTCCGCTCCGGCACCCTCCGCCGCATAATCACCGATGCCGGTCTCACGGTTGAACTGTTCATGCAACTGCTCGGACGGTGACAATCCCCCGACGAAAAAACGGACGAAAAAACGGCAGAGGTCCACTTACAACTGTTGGCGGATAATGGACGCCTCCCGTTTTCTCTTTCAATTGCCAATTTGAACGGCGTGGAAGGTTTTTGTGGAACTTCCGGAAGTTTGGCGCGTCCAAGGAATCGCGGGAGAATTCTTCTCATTTGGAGTGAAACGTCATGATTCTAAAACGAGCATTGATGTGGGCGGCGGTTATGTGCGGGCCGGCGGCGGTGGCAATGGGCGCGGATACCGCCCCGCCGCCGCAGGCCGGGTTTTCGTTGACCATTTACAGCAATGCCGATCCGGCGACGTTCGATCCTCAGGATTACGTGCGGCAGCAAACGCTCAATTCCTATTACGCCCAGCAGAATCCGCTGCCGGGCTACGGCATCGTGCGAGAGAATCGCCAGATTCAACTCAATCAGGGTGAAAATATCGTGAGGTTCACCGACGTGGCCGCGGAGATCGATCCAACGACCGTGTCGTTTCAGTCCCTGACATCGCCGGCGGCCGCCAGCGTGCTGGAACAAAATTATGAATATGACCTGGTCAGCGCGGATAAGCTGCTGGACAAGTATCTCGGCAAGGAAATTCAGGTCGTGCGGCGCGGCGCGGCGGCCAATGGGCCGGCGGAAACGCTCGCGGGAACTTTGCTCTCGTTCGATGCATCCAACCTGGTGCTCCAGGATTCAGACGGCAAGGTACAAGTCCTTTCTCGCGGGCCGGAGATTGAAGACATCGAGCTGGCCAAGTCGGATGAGGGATTGATCACCAAGCCCACGCTGGTTTGGAAAATCGACAGCAATCAGGCCGGGCCGCAGATGGCGCAGGTGACGTATCAGACCGGCAGCCTGACCTGGCGGGCGGATTACAACGTGACCGTGAATTCAGCGGATGATGCGGCCGACGTCGGGGCGTGGGTGACGATCGTCAATCAGAGCGGAGCGGCGTTCCCGGACTCGAAATTGAAGCTCGTGGCCGGCGACGTGCAGCGGGTGAAGCCGCCGCAAAACATGTACGGCAGCCGTCTGGCAATGAGCGAGGCGATGGTTACCTCGGCGCCGGCCGGTTTCGCGGAAAAGGCGTTCTTTGAATATCACCTCTACACCCTTGGCCGCACCACTTCGCTGGCCAACAACAGCACCAAGCAAATCGAGTTGTTCTCGCCGAAGCTGAGTGTCCCGGTGAAAAAAACGTACGTTTATTACGGCGTTCCGGAGCAACTTCGGTATTGGACGACGCCCAATCCCAATCTCGACCAGAACCTGGGGACGGATTCCAACAAGAAGGTGGACGTTTATCTGCTGCTGACCAACAGCGAGAAGAACGGCCTGGGGATTCCGTTGCCGGCGGGGCGCATCCGGGTTTACAAGCGCGATGAGGCGGATGGGTCGAAGGAATTCATCGGCGAGGACGTCATTCAACACACGCCCAAGGACGAGGACGTGATGGTCAAGCTCGGCAGCGCGTTCGACATCGTCGGCGAGCGGCGGCAGACGGATTTCAATGCCAACTTTAACGGCCACGTCGTCACCGAATCATTCGAGATCAAGCTGAGGAATCACAAGAACGAGCCGGTGCACGTGATCGTCAAGGAAAACCTGTATCGCTGGGTGAACTGGGAAATCACCGCGTGCAGCGATGCGTGGCAGAAGCAGGACTACCGGACGATTTATATCCCGGTTGACGTGCCGGTGGATGGGGAAAAGACGGTGACGTATTCGGCGAAATATACATGGTGAGAAATCCGAAATCCGAAATCCGAATGACGAATCAAGCCCGAATGACGAAACCCGAAACGCCCCTTCATTCGTCATTGGGATTTCGGATTTGATTCGTCATTCGGATTTCGGATTTCGGGTTTCCGCGCGAAGCCCGCCCGGATGTAATCGTTGACGGCCGCCGCGGTCAGCCGGTTGTCCCAATGTCCGCGGCGCTGGTCGCGGGCGGCGGCGAGAAAGCCCTGAAGCGTGGCGTCGGCCAGGCGGATCGACTTGGCGTAGCTGGCGATGTCGCGGGAGGGATCGACGAATTGAATCCCGGATGAATCGGGAGTCTCGCCGGTTTGCGTCATCCAGGCGTGCAGGTCCATGAAGCGGTCGGCGATTCGGAACGGCTTGGCCAGGGCGGACGTGTAATGATTGTTCTGGAAGACGTATTGGTTCTTCCAGTCCTTGAGGAAGACGACGGGATCGAGTTTCTGCTCGAAGTCGTTGTCGCGGACAATGAGTCCCTCGGGAGGGGACACGACAAAGAAGGCCGGTCCGGCCCAGTCGTAAACGACGTTGCGGCGGAATTCGCCGCGCGTGGGTGCGGGGACGCCGCTGGCGCCTTCGGGCTTGAAGGCCAGGCCCTCCTGGCCATTCGTCTTGTCGGGCTTGTGGGCGACGATGTTGCCCTCGCATAAGACGCTGTAGCAGTTGAGGAATTCAAGGCCCTGGCCGCGCGGCATGTCGGGGCTGATGGCGTCGGCATCCAACACGACGTTGTTGCGCGCCACCGAGGGGGAATAGCTCACAAAAGCGGCCAAGGGATTCTTCAGGAACAAATTGTTTTCCAGCAGCCCGCCGGGACGCAATTGACATCCATGGCTGGCGGCGCGGGCGATGACGTTGTTGCGGACGATGATATGGCGATCCTCGCCCATGGCCCCGTGCTGGAGATACATGTTGTGGTTGAACATGGTTTTTCCCGCGCCGGGCAAGTGCTCGGTCCACCCGTTGTGATCGAAGAGGTTTTCCTCGATGAGGACGTTCTGAAAATCCTGTAGATAGATTCCGGAAGACATTCCGAAGGCCCAGGAATCGAGGATCTGGCATCGGCGGATGACCAGAGTGTCGAAGAGGTCGTCGCGCGCCCCTTGCAGGTTCAGGCCCATGCCGAAATCACGGCATCGGCAATCTTCAATCCATAAAAATCGGCCAGGACAGACCAGCCCGATGCCGAAAGTCTGACGATCGCTCATCTTTTTGGCGTTGAAGTTTTTGGCCGAGGGATCGCGCGTGTCGGCGAAAAGATCGAGGCTTTGCAGGACCAGGAATCTCGGCAGGACATGGGCTCCGAGGCTGATATGGCAGCGCAGGACGGGCCGGGGGAGCCGGGTGTCGCCGTAGGCGCCGATAATCAGGGGTTCAAAGGAACTGCGGCCCTCGACCTCAACGTTGGCGTCGAGATTGGCGGCGGCAAACACGTCGCCGCGCTTGAAGAGAATCCGATCGGGGAATCCGTTTCTGACGAGGGAGAGGGCTTTCTTGAGCGATCGGACGGGCTGGAGCATCCCGTCATTGAAATCGCTGCCGTCGGTGGTGCTGAGGAGAATGATCCTGGCTCCCTGGCCGAGGGGAAAGAGGGTGAAACCGCTCTGGTCGCGGTCGAACATTTTGACCCATCGGGCGGCGCTGTTGGGAGGCTCCTGGGGCTGGGTGGTTTGCGCGACGCAGGCGCCGCCGGGGAGGATGGCGAAGAAGGCGAACAACGCGATGGAGCGATGGAGGTTCAACGATCCAATCCACCGCGCAGTTCGGGCCGTTTTTTTTTCGGATTGGCGGTCGGCGGCGCGGGGGCGGCGGCGTCCTCGGCGGGCGCGGCCTGCTTCAGGCTGAACGACATCCGCCTCAGTGCAGGATCGACCGACAGCACGACCAGGCCGACGGTATCGCCTTCCTTGACCACCTCCGCCGGCGACTTGATCCGCCGATGACTGATCTCGCTGATCGGCAAAAGGCCCTCGATGCCTTCTTCGACTTCGATGAATGCGCCGAAACTTTCGATCTTGGTGACGCGGCCGGTGACCGGGGAGCCGACGGCGTATCGCGTCCCGGCATCGGTCCAGGGATCGACGCCGCGCGCCTGCTTGAGGCTGAGGCTGAGCTTTCCGGTTTCGCGGTCGATTTTCAGGATCTTCACGTCCACGACGTCGCCGACTTTGACGACCTCGCCGGGATTTCGCACGCGGCGGAAGCTGATTTCGCTGACGTGGAGCAGGCCGTCAACGCCGCCAAGATCGACGAACGCGCCGAAATCCATCACGTTGCGGACGGTGCCGCGGCGGACCTGGCCTACGGCCAACTCTTCCATCAGCTTTTTCTTTTGCTCTTCTCGTTCACGCTCCAGAACATTTCGCCGGGAAAGAACGATGTTCCGGCCTTGCCGCTCGAACGCCGTGACTTCGGCGGTCATCTTCTGGTTGAGGAATTGGGACAAGTCGGGGACGTGATAGACATCGACCTGGCCGGCGGGCATGAAGGCTCGCATGGATTTGACGGAAAGTTCCAGGCCGCCCTTGTTCACGGCGGTGACGGTTCCCTCGACGATCTGGCCGACCTCCAGCGTCTCCCAGGAGACGTTCGCCGCCGCCGAACCTTTGCAGGACAGGATGAGCAAACCCTCGGCGGAATCGTAGCGCTCGACGTTGAACTGAAGTTCCTGCCCGATCTGCGGCGGCTCTTGGAATTGAAGCAGCGGGACGATGCCCTGGCTCTTGCCTCCGAAATCGACGAAGACGTTCTCCTTGTCGATGGAAACGATTCGGCCGCTTCGGACGCCCTTTTCGGCGGCGTGTTCGGCGGCGGCGGGCGGCTTGTTGAAGCCGTAGAGATCCTCCATCGAAACGCCGCCCAATGCCGCGTCGATCTGGGCATCGAGCTTGGCATCCGCATCGGGCCGGAATTTTTGCTTGTAGGGATCGTCGGCTTGGTTGCTGGCCATTGGTCCTTTCGACAAGATTGCAAGCCGGGCATTGTATCGGATAGGAACGGGTTTTTCCGGATTGCCGGTCGGTCGTGAAGAATTAGTCCTCCAATTGGTCTTCAAAACTCGCGATATTTTTGGGCAGTCTCTTTTGCTCGGATTCCAACCGACGTTGCACCTTCTTTACATCCTCCGCAGCCGATAGTTGCTCCGGGACAATTCCGCGCCTCGCCAAAAGTTTACGTACATCACGATTGTTTTTTACGTGCTCGCCCTTAATGCCCGATTCTGATGCCAAGTCGTTTTGTTTAACGTTAAAGTTTGTGATTTCGTTGGCAAAATCCTTTGCCTTGATGGTAATTGTTGGAAGGAAGTCAGCTAATGGTCGTCCGCTGGGAACACCCAGTCTATTCTTCATTTGTTGGGTGGTTTTCCCTCCGAACAACGCCATATCTCCCTTAGAGCGGATTCGCGCAAAGCTGTCGTTGTCATGAAGCCGTTCAAAAATTATGCCGGATAACTCCCTCTCTGATTGCGTCAATTTTCGTCGAGCTGAAATCCGCTCAGCCTCAGCCAACCGACTCTCTCTCACCTCCTGCTTTCGCGTCTGGACGGCAAAGTACGTCTGTGCGAAAGCGATTTGCTCCTTTGATGGATCGCCGTTTTGGGC
>JBEKIV010000003.1:0-40864 GCA_050011595.1 Tepidisphaeraceae bacterium | reverse complement strand
CTGGCTCTGCCGTTTCTCTGGTTCGAATGGCTCGCGGAATGGGCCGCATGGGTCCTCGGCCGATGGGCCTTGCTCGAGGTCCTGGAATATTGCGGAACGCTCAGCATCCTCGTCGGCGTGATCTTTTATTTTGCCGGCGCCCACGATCGCCGCGAGCAAAGACATTTCCAGGCCTGGCAGGTCATCAATACCGCCCAGGGCAAGGGCGGCAGCGGGGGAAGGATTGACGCATTGCAGGATCTCAACGCCGACCGCGTTGCTCTCGTCGGCGTCGATCTGACGGATGCCTTTCTGCAATACGTAAAGCTTCCCAACGCGAATCTCGAGCGCGCCACTCTCAACTCCGCCGACATGCGCGGCGCGAACTTTCAGGCCGCGGATTTACGGTGGGCGTCCTTCGTCTATGCGAATCTCCGCGGCGCCGATCTGCGCAACGCCTCATTGAACGACGCCGATTTCAACAATGCCGACCTCAACAGCGCCGACCTCCGCGGCGCCGATTTCAGCCGTGCCATCCTCGACCAGGCCGATCTGCGAAACACCGATCTGGACGGCATCGTCAATTGGCAATCCATCAAGTCGATCAAGCTCGCCAACCTTCTCGGCTGCAAAAACGCTCCGCCCGGTTTCAGGGACTGGGCCCTTGCCAACGGCGCGGTCGAACTCGATTCCGATGACCAGTGGAATGGGCTAATTAAGAGCGCAAGCGTCGCCGCCACGCGTTCGGCGAGATAGAATGTCACCGATGCCCAAGTTCGCGGGAATCATGTTACGCATCCTTCTGGCCGCGGGGTTGCCGGCCATTCTGGTTGCCTGCGCTTCAGACAAGGCCCAGCCCGTTGCGGCTCAGGATTTCTACGCGCGCCGCAATCCAGCCGGATCTCCGATATCCCCGTTGGACCGGCCGGGAATTCTTCACCTGCCCGATGCCCACGCCCAGCCGTCCGCCCCCGCTCCGCCGCCCGAATCAGGTGAACCCGGACCTCTGTTCAACGAGCATGACGTTCCCTCTCTGTCCACCTCCATGCCCTCGACCTTGCCGGCCGGCGCGTTGGCCCGGGCAGCCACCCATCCCACCACCCTGCCTTCCCTGGCGACCGATGAATACACCACCCTCGGCGGCGTCGTGATGGTTGTCAACGGCCATCCGATTTACGCGGACAAGGTCCTGCGACTGTCGGCTCCCGCCCTCCGCAAGCACGCCAAGGAGATGGACATCGCTCAATTCGAGATTGCCGCCCGCGTGGAGATCGATCGAACGATCAAGACGCTCACTGACGACGAAGTGTACGCCGCCGCCGCCGAGCAATCCCTCGATCCCAAGGACATCCAGTTGGCCAGAGGCCTGACCCGGCTATGGAGCCAGCACCAGGTCGCCGAAGTCGGAGGCGCCGAACAGGTGGCTCGGCTTCGCGCCCAGGAATCCGGCGAGGACTTCCAGGACCAGGAGCAGGACCAATATCACCGTTACCTTTACGACCTCTATTTATTTCGAAAAATCTATCCCCAGATCGACATCACCGGCCAAGACGAACTGCGGTATTACAACGCCCACATCGACGAATTCACCACCCCCACGCAGGCCACGATCATCCTGATCGAAGCCAACCCCGACCGACTCAACGGCGATGCGGCCGCCGCCAAGGCCAAGCTGCTCAACATCCGCAGGCGGGCCCTGGCCGGTGAAGATTTCGCCGCCTACGGGCGCGACCAAAACGATCTTCCCGGCTCCAGCGGCGCCGAAGGCAACGGCGGCCAGATGGTCCTCAAGCCCAACACCCTGCTTCTTACCCAGGTCGAGGCCCAGGTCTGGAAAACCCCGCCCGGACAGATCAGCGATGTGATCGAGGACCACGACGACTTTTTCATCTTCAAAGTCCTCAGCCGCGATTATGGCGGAAGCAAATCCTTCGCCGACCGGGCCGTGCAGGATGCGATCCAACGGCACCTGAGAGACTTAAAGGTCCAGCAGAGCGTCAGAGAGGAACAACACAAGCTGGAAATGGCGGGGATCGTTCAGCCGCCCGATCCCCGCATGATCGACACCGCCGTCGAAATGGCCCTGCAAAACTATCCGCAGTGGTCGAAAAAGTAGATGCCAAAACGTGAAATCCCTCACGCGAGCGTCGGCGGACCGATGGTCTGCACGATCCGCGCCGCTACCTCCACCGCGTGCAATCCGTCCTGGGCGGTCACGATCGGCTTCGATCCGCCGCTCACCGCATCCACGAACGCGTCCAACTCCGCCCGCAACGGCTCCACGTCGTCGATCGACAACTCCTCCATTTGCACCAGGTCCTTGTAATTCAATTGCGAAAGGTCCTCGATTTCCCCGCTACGAATCCTGGCCACGGCTTGGCGCACCGCGTCGATGTTCCCCCCGCGCCGGATCACAATGCCGTGCCGCTTCTGGTAGTCGATCGACACGTAGGCGTCCGGGCTGAACACGCGCAAATGCCGGTCCGTCCGCATCGCCAATCGGCTGGCGGTCAGGTTCGCCACGCATCCGTTGGCGAACGTCAGCCGCGCGTTGCAAATGTCCTCCACTTCCCCGATCACGCTCACGCCGATCGCCTCCACTCGGGAGACCGTCGAATTCGCCAGCCACAGCACGATGTCGATGTCGTGGATCATCATGTCCAGCACCACCCCCACGTCGATGCTGCGGAATGTCATCGGGCTGATGCGGGTGACTTCCAGAAACCTCGGCTCGATCTTCAGGCGCGACATCGCCCGGATCGCCGGATTGAACCGCTCGATATGCCCCACCTGCACCGTCGTCTTGTTCTGGGTTGCCAGTTCCACGATCCGCCGCCCCTCGGCCACGTCCTTGGCCAGCGGCTTCTCAATCAGGCACGCGATTTTTCGCGTTAGGCATTCCTGGGCGATGCTCAAATGAACCTTGGTCGGCGCCGCGATGGTGACGGCATCCACGTTGGCCAGCAGTTCTTCCAGACTCTTTGGCGCCGGCGCGCCAAACTCGTCCGCCACCGCCGCCGCCTTTTCCGCGACCGCATCAAATACGCCTGTCAGCTTGACTTGCGCCATCTGCGAATAGACCCGCGCGTGCAGCCGGCCCATCCTCCCGCACCCGATGACTCCCACGCGCAGCGCCTTGCCCGATTCTTTCGACGGAGTATTTGCCACGCCCCCATCCTACCAAAGCGGCGTCGGGCGGGCACGCGCCGGGTCTGCCACAATGGAGCGTGAAATCGCAGATAACAGCCGGACAGGTTACTTGATTTGGGCGAATGTTGTAATATAATTACAACGGTCAGCCGATCATGGCAAACGGGAGTCACAATGACCTTTGGTGAGTTCATCAAGGACATGCGCATTCGCGGCGGACATACGCTGCGGCGATTCTGCGAGATGCACAAACTCGACGCCGGCAATCACAGCAAACTTGAACGCGGGTTGTTTCCGCCACCCGCGGGCGAGGAAAAAATGCTCGAACTCGCGCGGGCATTGGGCTTGAAGGGGGGCAGCGATGATTGGTCTACGTTCTTTGATCTGGCCGCCGCCGCGAAGGGGCAGCTTCCGAAGGATTTGCTGAGCGATGAGGAGGTCGTCAGCAAGTTGCCCGTGCTCTTCCGCACGTTGCGCGGCGAGCCGGTGCCCGCCGAGAAACTGCATGAATTGATAGATTTCATCAAGCATCCGCAATAACGGGTCGTGGGGTTGGGATGCCAATCAAAGCACCGTTCTATAGCTATCAACAGATCGTCAACGCCGCTCAAAACTGCGGCCTGAAATTCAATCCGCACGGGATCCTTCCCGTGCCGATCGAAGAAATCATCGATTTGGGTTTCCGGATCGACATCGTGCCGGAGTACGGCATGGAGGACCGGTTCCAAGCCGTCGCCTTTATCACCAAGGACCTGAAGGAAATCCGGGTTGATCGCCGAGTTTACGAGCATCAACCAGGCCGGCTTCGTTTCAGCCTGGCTCACGAATTGGCACACCTCGTGCTTCACGCCGATACCTATCGGCAATTCGATTTTCATAGCACCGCGGAATGGAAAGCGGCGATGATGGGGATTCGGGAAAAGGAGTATTCGTTCTTGGAGTATCACGCCAACACATTTGCGGGATTGTTGCTGGTGCCGCCGCAGCCGCTACGTCTGCGATTCGACGCAGTCATTGAACAAATCCGGCAGGTGGGATTGGACGTTCGCCAAATGTCAGACGTGGTGTACGACCGGTTGCTGGGCAAACTCGCGCAGGATTTCGATGTCTCGCGCGGCACGATGGAGCGGCGCATCGAAAAAGATCAGCTTTGGCATCCGTAGAATTCCCGCCCCCCATCCCGAATCCCCGCCCAAAGCAATATTCTTATAAACCATTGCACTTTGCAATCCGCATCCTTGACAACCCCCGCCGACGGTTTATCCTTCCTCCCTTCGTAAAACCGCCTAAGCCTTGGGAGCCAACCCGGGGCGCGGGGAACCCATCGCGGGGCGAGTGTCCCGCGCAGCTTGATGGGGCGGTCGGTCGGAAACAGGCAGCGGCGCCGAGCGGTTCGGATGTCCGCCATCCCCTTTTTCCCCCGGCCAAACTCATCTTGCAGGGGCGAATCGGCCTGTTTGGCCGAGGGCGACTTTCAACGCCCAGCCCGTCAGCTAACTCCGCCGGCGCCTGAAAGGGAATTTACGCTTGGGCACGTTCGGCCGTTCAGGCCAACCCACTTGAAGCGTTCCCCCCTTTGATTCAGTTCGCTCGCTCGCTTCTCACGGCACCGACTCGCGCCGGTCTGCCTGGGTGCGCATTTTGAAATTCGCTGTGCGCGCCGGACGGGAGTTTGCAACATTATGGCCTCAGTGCCCTCTTCCAGCAGCGGCTTTGACGTGGCCCAACTTCCCGACGTCCTTCCCCGACGGGCGGTCAACGTCCTGGTCGTCAGCAGCGTCGCGCTGGCCTTCATCAGCTTCTGGCGCGCCGCCGCCATCGTCTTGTGCGACCTGGCCAGCACCGCCTATTACATCGGCGGAATCTCCGAGCAGGCCATCGGCAAGGCCGCACCTTGGTTCATCCTCGGCGTCATGCTCTTCAGCTACGCCGTCCGCGCCGTCTACGTGGAAAGCTGCACCATGTTCACCCGCGGCGGCGTCTACCGCGTGGTCAAGGGCGCCATCGGCGGGGGGCTGGCAAAGCTCTCCGTCAGTGCCCTCATGTTCGATTACATCCTCACCGGACCCATCAGCGCCGTTTCGGCCGGGCAATACATGGTCGGACTCTTCGTCGACATGCTCAATCTCGCCCTCCGCCATTTCGGGCACCCTCCCATCGACCCCACCGGCCAGGAGATCAAACACCTCATCAACGGCGCGACTGTCCTGTTGGCCATCTTCACCACCGCCTACTTCTGGCGGCTCAACATCGTCGGAATCCACGAATCCAGCGACAAAGCCCTGCGAATCATGCAGCTCACCACCGTCATGGGCGTGCTCATCATCGGCTGGAGCATCTTCACCATTTTTATCCGCCACCTGGCGATCCATGCCCCGCCCCTGCATCCGGTCTTCACGGATTCCGGCATCGGCGGCAATGAGTCCTCCAAGGGCTGGCTGGAAAATTTTCCCCGCATCCTGGGCGCCCTCGGCATCCTCGTCGCCTTCGGACATACGCTTCTGGCCATGAGCGGCGAGGAATCGCTTGCCCAGGTCAACCGCGAGATCGAGGCCCCCAAGCTCAAAAACCTTCTCCGCGCCGGCTTCGTCATCTTCCTCTATTCGATGCTCCTCACCAGCCTTATCAGCTTCTTCGCCATCATCATCATTCCCGACGGCAAGCGCGTCATGACGATGGTCGTCGCCAACGGTCATTCCGCCAAAGTCCAGGGCGTCGATTTCCTCGAAGTCGATTATCTCCGCCAGCGCGATGCCTTTCACCGGCACGATTGGGGCTACCGCCTCGCCCGCTGGTCCGATGACAAGGGCGAAGAACATATCGACAGAACCGATCAGACCGTCCTTCTCGACGCCCAGCATCACGTCCAGCGTGATGACGGCGGATACCGCGATAATCTCATCAACGGACTGGTCCAATACCTCGCCGGACCCGCGATCCTCAAAATCATCATGGAATGCTTTGTGGTGTCGGTCGGGTTCTTCATCCTCGCCGGCGCCGTCAATACCAGCATGGTCGGCTCCAACGGCGTCCTGAACCGCCTGGCGGAGGACGGCGTACTCACCCCGTGGTTCCAGCATCCCCACAAGCGATTCGGAACCACTCACCGCCTGATCAATCTCATCGCCATCCTTCAGGTCATCGTGATCGTCGTCAGCTTCGGCGACGTGGATACCCTCGGCGAGGCCTACGCCTTCGGCGTGATCTGGTCGTTCGTCTTTATGACCATGTCCATGGCCTTCCTCCGCCTGAAGGATCGCTCGCCGCGGCAGTACCGCGTGCCGCTCAACATCCACAAGCGAACCAAGAAAGGCGAAATCGACTTCCCCATCGGAATCTTCACGGTCTTCCTGATCCTGCTCAGCACCGCATTGATCAATCTCCTCACCAAGAAAACCGCGACCATCTGGGGCGTCGGATTTACCGTTACGTTCCTGGCCGTTTTCATCATCGTCGAGCGCATCTCCCATCGCCGCCACGGGGGAAAACACGAGCATCTGGAACAATTCAACGAACGCTCCGCCGACGGCCTTTCCATCGAAGCCCTCGGCCTGAAGCATCCCAAGCCCGTCCTTGTGGCCGCGCGCGGACCCCGAAGCCTTCCCGTCCTGCAGCGCATTCTCCAGGAGATCGACACCGATCAGCGCGACGTGGTCGTCGTCACCTGCAAGGTTCTCCCGGCTCGAACCGCCGGCATCACGCCCGAGGAAACCAGCATCGATGAAGGCGACCGCGATCTGCTCACCAAGATCGTGACCGTCGCCGAGCAGGTCGGCAAGGAGGTCCACCCCGTCGTCTTGCCGACCAACAATCCCTTGTTTGCCATTGCCACCGCCGCGCGAGATCTCAAAGCCAACGAAGTAGTCTTAGGAGTCAGCGAAAAGATGCACGCCGAGACCCAGCTCGAACAATTCGCCCTCGCCTGGGGCAGCGCAACAGCCGACCCGATGTACGCGGATATCGCACACGATATGACGGTCAGAGTGGTGGGCCCGCAGGTGGAGATGAGATATCAGATGGAATGAGGGCGACTGCCCATCGACTTCGCTCAGCGGCCGATGGCGATAAAAGCGCTCGCAATTCTCTTTTATTTAAGTAGTTGTCAATTAAACCAAAAATAATCCTTGCTCGCAGTCATCGCCATATACGACGATACTGTCTGTGCAGGTTTGGCCTAGTCACTGGGCGGAACCGAATGGGAAACGACCCTGAGCATTATGGGTTATTTCCATTCACTTCCCTTTGGACGCCCGCCGGAGGGCGCGTTTGACCCAAAAGGAATGCAAGCCGATAATCTGGATATGGCCTCCGTTTTGAAACACCCTCGCCGAAAGCGTGTTGGATCCGCGAAGTCCCGGAAATCAGTTCGTCCAGCGTCCAACGATCGCCTTTTGAAGCTAGCCAAGGTTCACCCTCCTCCACAATCCTGGTTCGAACAGACGGATTGCCCGATCATACCGAAGAAAGGCTAAGGGATGCGCGAGCGTCAGGCGGCGCTACGTTATGGACGGATCGTTTACGCGTGGGTGTCGGACCGCAACGGTTACGCCAAATTGCGACCGGCGTTGGTTTTGACTCCCGATGTTTCGTTGGATCCCACAGCGCCGATTGTGGCGGCGGCAATCACCACAACGTTCCCGGAGCCGCCGGGCCCGCATTGCGTGAAGCTTCCCTGGCACCCCTCCGGGCGGGTCAGCACGGGTCTTCGCCAAAGAAGCGCGGTTGTGACGAATTGGTTGACGACGATATCGCCAAGCGATGTTGTGGGTTACGGCGGCGACGTACCGCGTCCGATCATGGATGAAATCCAGCGGAAATTGACCGAATTAAACGAGTGATCGAGCGTTCAGGGGATTCACAATTTGTGTCCCATTTTCGTTTTTTTGGTTTCGAGGTATCGGCGGTTGTTCTCGCCGGGTTGGATGCGGATGGGGACTTCTTCGACGACCGTCAGCCCATACCCCTCGATGCCGTAAATCTTCTTCGGATTGTTCGTCATGATCCGAATCTTGCGCAATCCCAGATCGCGCAGAATCTGGCTTCCGATTCCGTAATCGCGCTTGTCCACCGGTAAGCCCAATCGCTGGTTCGCCTCCACCGTGTCCAATCCCTTTTCCTGCAAGGCGTAGGCGTGCAGCTTGTTGGCCAAGCCGATTCCCCGGCCTTCCTGACGCAGATACACCAGCGCGCCTTTGCCTTGCTTCTCGATCATCCGCATCGCCGCCGAAAGCTGCGGGCCGCAGTCGCATCGCTCGCTGCCGAAAATGTCCCCGGTCAAACACTCGCTGTGCACGCGCACCAGCACCGGCTCCTCGTGCACGATCGGCTTGCCGTCCTTGTCGAGATCGCCGACTCCTCCCTTGCACAGCGCCAAATGCGGCTGCGGATCGATCACGCTCTGATACGCATGAAGCTGAAACACTCCCCATTTCGTCGGCAGGGAGATGCTTTCGATCCGCCGCACGAACTGCTCGCGCTTCAACCGATGGCTGATCAGCTCCGCGATCGAGCACATCTTCAGCCCGTGCTTCTGACAGAAGGCTATCAACTCGGGCCGGCGAGCCATCTCGCCGTCCTCGCGCATGATTTCGCAGATCACCGCCGCCGGTTTCATCCCCGCCAGCCGCACCAGGTCCACCGATCCTTCCGTCTGCCCGGCGCGCACCAGCACGCCTCCATCCCGCGACCGCAGCGGATTGACGTGCCCCGGCCGCAGCAGGTCCTGCGGCTGCGCATCCTCCGCGATCGCCACCTGGATCGTCTTGGCCCGGTCCTTCGCCGAAACCCCGGTCGTCACCCCAAACCGGGGATGAGCGTCGATCGTCACCGTGAACGCCGTCCCCAGCCTCGCCGTGTTCCGATCCGATTGCGGATGAAGCTGCAAACGATCGCACCGCTCCGACGTCACCGGCAGACAGATCAGGCCGCGCGCGTGCGTCACCATGAAGTTGATCGCCGCCGGCGTCACCCTCTCCGCCGCCATTACCAGGTCCCCCTCGTTCTCCCGGTCTTCATCGTCCGTCAGGACGACCATTCGTCCGGCTTTCAGTTCTTCGAGAACCTCTGGAATCGCGCTAAACGGCATATCGCTATTCTATCTCCGAAACTCCGAATATACTCATGCCGTGAAACTGCGGCCGATTGGCTCCGCCCAACACTTTGAGCAGCCGTGAAAACCCCGTTCTGGCTCATCCTCGTCTTCGCCCTGCTTTCTCCGGCGGCCCTTGCCGCCGATTTGACCGGCAGGGTCGTTAGTCCCGACGGCAAGCCCGTAAAAGATGCCACCGTCTATGTCTTCAAGAATTCCCACTCTCTGGCGGCCGATCTGGGCGCGCATCGCGATGCGCCCACCACGCGCTGCGACGATAGCGGAAATTTCCATTTCCCTGCGACCAATCCCAACGGCGGCCAGTTTATCGCTACGGCCCCCGGCTTCGGTCTCGGCGGAGCGATGATTGACCCCAATCATCCAACCCGGATTCATCTTTCGCGCCCCTCGGATGTCACGCTCACTTTCCTCACCATTGACAAGAAGCCCGTCGCCGGCGTCGTTGTCTCTTTTCAAAGCGCGTATTTCCCGCAGACCACGTCCGGACTCTCCACCAATATTTGGATTCCGTCCGGCTACAACTCCCCGTGGTCCGCCACCACCGATGCCAACGGCGTTTGCACGATCCCCGGCCTACCCCAAGGCGCACAAGTTGAATTTGCCGTTGCCGACGAGCGATATGCCGAGCTTTCCTACCGCGACCGGGTCGTTGTCGACACCGCTGCGAAAACTCGTGCCGATCCCATCCATCTTCTTCCGGCTTGCACCATTTCCGGCGTCGTTACTTATGCCACGACCGGCAAACCCGCCGCCGGAATTGCCGTCGCCGCCGAGTCAAGCGAAACCGGCGACACCGAGGCCGTCACCGCCGCTGATGGTTCCTACACTGTCAAACAGCTTCGGCCCGGACAATACGAAGTCGCGATCTTTCCCGACGACGAACTGCTGAAATCCTGGACCGCCAAAGCCGTTGGGAATATCGCTCTGGGCGCCGGCAGCGCGAAATCCGCCATCAACTTGTCTCTCATCCCCGGCGTGATCCTCACGGGCACGACCGTCGCCGCCGATGATAGGAACCCCATTGCCGGCGTTCCCATCGGAATCTGCGGCCCGGCCTATCCGCGCAGTACATCCGTATTCGTTCAGTCCGTCCGCACCGACGCCAACGGCACGTTCACCGCCCGCGTTCCCCCAGGCGATCAGTTCGTCTACGTCGAATCAAACAGTCCCGCCGACGGTTTCGGCAGACCCAGCCCCGACAGCAAAACCGTCACCATTCCCGACGGTCAAACCGCATCCGTCGAGTTCCGCCTCCCTCGCGTGCTGATCGCCCCCGTGAAAGGAAAGGTCGTCGATCCCGACGGCAACCCCGTCGCCGGCGCCATGGTCATGATCTTTGGCTCTCCCAATGATGCGCCCATGCTTCAACACATGGCCACCACCACGGGCGGCGACGGCACTTTCCAAACGGTTCCCATGCCCCGCACCGGACAATTCCAGCTCCGCGCCCGCTTTCAGGACCTGGCAACTTCCAAGGCCCTGCTCGTCAACCGGGCCTCGCCCGGTGACGTCGTCATTCAACTTGAAAAAAACGCCCTGGCAACCGTTTCCGGCCGTGTGCTCGATCCTCAGGGCCAGCCGATCAAAGGGGCTCAAATTGAACTTGTCATCCGCACCGGCCGGTTCGCCTCCGGAGAAAACAGCGGCTCCACCGACGAGCAGGGAAATTACACGATTGGCGCTCTCTGGGCCGACGCCGTTTATTCCGTCAACACCACGCGCGACGGCTACGGACAAGCCGATACCTCCGATCTTCGCTTGCAGCCCGGGCAAACGACCCGCGCGCACGATCTCACGCTGTACAAACGCGATTCCAGCGTTGCCGGCGTGCTCCTCGACGCCGACAGCAAGCCCGTCGCCGGCACACAAATCAACCTGAACGGCCCGCGCACGGGATACAGCGGCGTCACCACCGACTCCAACGGTCAATTCTCCTGTGCCGTCGTCTCGGGCGACCGCCTGAACCTCTCCTTCTACACCCGCAGCGGATATAGGAGCAGAATCGCCGGCGCCGGGGACCAGAAAATCGTTCTTCGGACTGCGCCCCCCAAACGTGCTGCAACTCCTCCCGCTCCCGCCGCCCCGGCCGCCGAAGTCGCTTCCTCGCCTCCGCCGCCGCCGCTCGTTTTCGATCCTGCCGCGGCCGTGACCTGGCAGGGCTGGCTCTGGGCCGCCGTGTTGGTCGTGGCCGGCGGTATCATCGCTATCATCGCCAACGCCATCGCCGCGTTTCGCGCGAGCCGACGGGCGTGCCCAAAAATCCGGGCGTAACGCTCGGGAGCGAGGATGGGCCGTGGTCCGTGATGCCCGGAAGATTGGGCACACCCGCATTGACGTTTTCGTTTCCCCGTCGCTGTTCTTCACGTCAGATCGATGCGATACCGGCACTTTTCCCGTTCCCCACGCGCGAACAGCGCGTGCTCCGGCGGCACCGGGACGATCTCCACCAGCTTGCCCCCCAGCCGCTCGCACGTCCGCCTCGACGCGAAATTGTCCGGGTTGCACGTGATCCACAGGGGATTGATCGCATGTCGAAGCGCCAGCGGCAACAGCAGCCGGCATGCCCGCTCGGCGTAATGGCGTCCCCGCGCCTGCGCGTAAACGTGATACCCCACCTGCCCGTTGTACATCACCAGGTCGTATTGATTCCCGATCCGCAGGTTGATTCCCCCGGCGATGGGAAGTTGCGGATCGTCGGTCACGTGCATCCAGAAGTGATATGCCGGCGCGATTCCCGCCGACGGATTGGCCGGCTGCCGGCCCTGGGGGCAGGCCTTGACAAATTCCAAAATCTGCTGGCGGGAAGTATCCGCCAGCGCCGGGGACTTCTCCAGAGACAGCGGGTGCTTGCACGCCGCCAGCGCCGCGTCAGCCCATTGCTCCGACGGTGAAACCAACTCCAACTCCTGGTCGATCAGCCGGCCCGTTTCCTGAAATTTGAACCCCTGGGCGCCGAACCCTGAGAATGGCAGGCAATCACGCAGCCGGAACGGCATTTTGGTTTGTGTTTAGCCGCGTCGCATGGGACGCGCGTCAGTGCGTTGAAAACAAATTCGCCTTGTCCCCGAAAACCGCCGTGAAACGCAGCAATATCAGCCCAAAACAGATGACGTTCACCAACAACGCCACCGCCACCAGCACCGTGTAGACGTTGTTCGACGGCTTCACCAGTACCGGACGATCACCCGTTGCGATCCGACTCATGAACTACACTCCGATCCAATGGTAAACTTACGATCCGCGAAGCTGCGTTTTGACCTCGTCGCCCTTCTGCACCTGGGTGATCTTGGCCGGCTCGCCCTCCAGTTTGCCGATGGAATTATCCGAATCCACCGTGTCGATGGTCACGATCCCCAGGAAGTCCGCGCCGTTGACGACGTAAAACCTCATCCCTTTGGTCACGCCGTCGGCGCTGCCCACCGAGATGGTCACGAACGTGTTGCCGTTGATCAGGCTCTTCTCCCGCACCACGCCTTCGATGGAAGGAGCGCCCAGGGCGTTGGCCACCGGCGCCTGAAGGATCAGGTCAGGATCATATCCCCGCTCCTTCAAAGCTCCCGCCAGCTTCTGCTTGTCGTCCTTCACCTGGGCCAATTGCTCCTGAGTCTCCTCATCCTTGGCCTCCAGGCCTTCCAGCGTGCTGGTGAGCTGCGCGTTTTTACTTCCAAATTCCTCGTTTTCCTTCGCCAGGCCGTCATTGGACTTGCGAAGCTGCGTCACCTGCTCCTGAAGCTTGTTCGCCGTGGAAGTTGAAAGCTGCACGTTGCTGTTCGCCTGGTTCATCGCGGCCTGTAGATTGGTATTGTCGGCTTGCAACCGGGCGATGGTCACGGCGGAAGTGTTCAAATCCGATTTGACGCTGGTAATCATCCCCTGGTAATTGCTGTTGTCCTTGAGATGGGACTGCACTTCGAGGTTGTAATGGTTTTCCGCCTGGTTCTTCGCCGCCAGGTTGGCCGCGGCCTCCGAGCGCACCGACGCCAACTGCTGACCCAGCGCATCCAGTTGCGGCTTCAACGGCTGTGCCTCGTTGACGAACACCACGATTGCCGCGGCGTTCAACATCGACACAATCACCAGCAACGCGACGAACAATTTGGTGAGGGGACTCAAATGCAGCTCCTTAGAACTTCTCCCGCACGCCGTAAACGAAAAACCCTTGGCGGACCGCCTTCCGCCGACGGCGACAAACTACCGCGGGCCATTGGCGTCTAGCCGATTATCTATCGTATTTTTCTTGGGTGGACTGTCAAGTTTTTTCGTAACGTTCGGCAGATTCGCCATTTCCGAGGTTCGCCGGATTCTCAATGCAAATTGCGGGAAACCGGCTGGTCGGCGGATTTGGGCGGGATAAACGGACGAGGTTCTCCCAGCCGATAGGCCCACCCCGTCTCGGGGTCGTAAACCCATGCGGAGATGATTTTTGTGCCGGGCGGCACGTCGGCGGATTTGAAGGGGATGCCCCAGCCGCTTAACTGGTAATTGCGGTTATGGGTCGCACTGACCACGTCCGGCCGCTCGCCGCCGCACAGGCCCTCGGCGAACGCAATGGCCGAGCCGCTGCCATCTTCTCCGGCAAGGAGGACGACTTCCGCCGGATCCTGGCGATAAGGAATGATCGCCCAGCCCATTGAATTCCAGGAGGATTGGTCGGCCGGAAACATCGCGTCCATGTATCCGAACGTCTGATCCCCCTCTGGGGCGGAAATTTTCATCAAATCATGGCTCTTGACCAACCCCGGCGAGAGATACCCCATCTGGTCGAGAAAATCCTTTTCGATGAGCACGTTGGAGGTCATGTACACGCCCTGCGGAAAGGGGAACAGGTTGAGTAATTGCGTGAAAGCCTTGCCGGCCAGCCGTATTCGCCGATCCTCCCACATCTGGCGATAGCCGCCGATTTCCGTGCTGACGTGCGGGATCAACATAAGCCCCAGCCCCAAGGCCGCGCCGACCCGCGCGGAAAGAAAGTCGCCGCGGCGATAGACTTCGCGCACGATCATTGCGCCGAGATACGCCAATCCGATGACGAGATAAATTGAAAACCCCGTATATCGCGAATCCTGAGACTGGAGCACGCCGAATCCGAGGCGCCCGGCCGTGGCGGTGCAGTCGCTGGCAATCGCGAAGGCGCACAGCACGAGCCAGGCCGTCGCGGATTCGGCGATTCCCGGTTGCCGTCGAATCTTCCATAGATACGCGCAAGCGCCCGCCAGACATCCGAGCAGGATCACTCCGAAGACGATGGACAGCCAGACACGGTGATATCCCTGGGCCAGCGCCACGCCCAGATAGGCCGTGAAATACTGCATCGCGCGAATCGGATATTTCCACGCCAGGAGCAGACTTGGATGCCATGGCGGTTTGTAATAGTCGCGGTAATAGACCCACAGGTTCGCCGCGCACGCGATCCCCCAGGCGGACAATTGCGCGGCAAATCGGCGCGTCTGTCCCCGCGATCCGACGATCAGCGGCCCAAGCAGGATGATCCACGCGACCTGCCCGATCGCATGCGAATACGTCGAAGCCGTCGCCAGCACGATCGCCAGCGCGAATTTCCACGTCACGTTCAGCCGCGAGTAGGCGATGAGCATTCCCGTGGATATGAAAAGCATCGGCATGAAAAAGATCATCTGGATGCCGAAGGTCCAGTTCTGCGACTGCTCGGCGGAAAAGAGCAGCGCGTTGGTGATGATCCACAGAAACAGGCATTGCGTGCGGTTCATCCCGGTGACGCGCCGGCTCAGAAGGTAAACGTTCAGTGAAACCAGGCAGGCGAAGGCGAACTCGATCCACATATCCCAGCGCACGTCCCAGTGGGTCAAAGACCCGACGCCCAGGATGATCAGCACCGGCAGCAGCGGGCGGGATTCGTTGTGCTGCGCCAGAAGATCGTGCAGGGTCAGGGTGTGAGCGGCCAGATGGTGGAAGAGAACGATATACCCCCATTCGTCGACGTAAAGAATGTTGACCGCGGTGGCCCAAATCAGCCAGCCCAGATAAACCACCGGCGCGAGGGCCATCAGGCAAAAAACAACGTTCCAAACCGACGATTTGTCTTGCCTCCGCGTTACGTCAACGTTCACATCGCCTTGGACGGTCCGCATCGAAAATCCTTCCGTCGATCGCTTTTGCCGCGGCGTTACCGCAAGCGCAGTTGCAGTATAGCGGTGGCCGCGGAAATCCGTACGGTCGGTTCCGGGTCGTCGAGCAGGTCTTTCAGATAGGGCTGCAAATCGGATCGCCCGATCGCCCCCATGGCCAACGCCGCCATCGAGCGCTGACGCGGGTCCTTGCTCGTGGCGGCCGGAACGGCCACGGCCCACCCCTCGTCCGATCCCAGCATTCCCACCCCCCGCGCCGCCGCCAGGCACACCTCCGGATAATCGCTGGTCAGTTCCGCCCGGACGTGCTGGATCACCCGCTGATCCCCCGGCTCGGCCAGCGCCTGCAGGGCAATGATCTGGTCGTCCGCATAACCGCTGATCGCATACGCCGCCAAATCATCCAGCCCTCGCTGATCCCCCAGCCGCCAGAGCGCTTCCGCCGCCTGGATTCGCACCGACGGCGCCGGGTCGGCCGACAGAGTCTGGAGCATCTTTGCCGCGCTCGGTTCCTTCAATCGGCCCAAAACAAACGCCACCGTCCCGCGAACGTGCGGATCGGGGCTTGCCGCCAGCCGCTCCAGGTCATGGCTCAACCGCGTATCGCCCAGGCGATGCAGCGCAAAGCGAACCCCGGCGCGAACGCGCGGGTCCGGATCATCGGCCATGTCTCTCAAGGGCTTGTACGCGTCCACCAGTTTGATTTCTCCCGCCGCCATCGCCGCCGCAAATCGCACGGGCGAATCGGCGTCGCCCAGCCCCCTCAGCACGGCTGGCGGCGCATCCGCTGCATCCACGTCGCTCAGCGCCTCAATCGCGTTGCAACGTAGAAACGGGTCCGAGGCATTGGTTTCGGCCAGAAGTTCCCGCTTGGCCCTGGCCTGCAATTCCGGATCGATCGCCCGCCGGACGTACGCCGGCGCCGGCTTCACCGGCGGCGGGGGGATCGGCGCCTTGGGATCAACCTCCTGTCCCGAGGCGCATCCCCACAGGGCCAAAGCCAAGATCACTGAGAGCACTTTATTCTTCATGACGACTTTTCCTCTTCTCTGTTTGTCCTTTCCAGTGTCCGCCTGTTTATCCACGCCCAAGCAGCCATCACCCCCGAACCCCCGACGCAACCCCATGCGAAAACGTCCCCGAATCTCGTGTAAAAACTCAGCCGGTCGTCGATCATGAGCTGCCGGACGCTCGTCCCTTCCACCCGCGCCGGTAAAAGACCGCTGCCGCGTCCCTCGGAATCTATAAACCCGCTGACCCCCGTGTTGACGCACCGCGCCATCCACGCCCGGTTTTCGATGCTCCGGAACGTCGCCGCCTGAAAATGCTGCGCGTTCTCGTTGGCCTTGAACCATCCGTCGTTGGTCAGGTTCACCAGAAAATCCGCTCGCTTGCCCCCGCCCTCCGTTGGCCGAAACATCGCCGAGCAAATCCGCGCATCAATGTCCTCAAAGCAGATCGGCGTCACGAATCGAAAGTCTCGCCCCCCGTCCTTCAAATGAAACACGGTGAGCACGTCCCCCGGCTCCATGATGTAATCGGTATAATAGTTCGGCCCCAGCGCCACGGACAGCTTGTACAACCACGGCATCGACTCCTTGCCCGGAATGAATTCGCCCCACGGAACCAGGTGGACCTTGTCATACCGATGCCCCGGCGAATCATCCATCCGCCCGTTGCGATCGAACAAATATACGGTGTTCCGCTGCTCTTTGGGAACGCGGTAGATCCCGTCTTCTCGCCGCTCATCTTGCCAATTCGCGTAATATTCACCTCCGGTGAGCAGGGCGAGGCGATTGTTCCTCGTCAGGCTGCTCAGGACGTCGTAAACCTCCTGAAAAGTCGGATCCTCCAGCCGGGCCGTGGCGTTCAGCGGGCACGTCATCGTTTCCGACCAGACGGCCATGTCGATGTTCCCCGGCTCCTTGTCCAACGCGGCGATGGTCTTGTCCACGTGGAATTCCAGCCTCTGGGCGATTTTCGCTCCCTTTTCGCCGCTGTTGGTCTGCGGGTAATTCGATTGCACCAGCGCCAGCGTCGGACCGGCCGACAGGCAGCCGGCGGTCTGCGCCATCCGATAAAGCCCATATCCCAGCACCGCGATCAGGAGCATCCCCACCATTCCCGCGGCCGGAACCAAGCCGCGCAGCCGATCCCGATTCAACCAGGCCGTCGCCACCAGCCCATTCACCGCCACCACCCAGAACGTCACCCCGTATGCCCCGGCGATATCCGCCACCTGGCACATCGCCAAAATCGGCGTCTGCGTATATCCCAGATACAACCAGGGCAACCCGGTAAAGATAATTCCCCTGAGCCATTCAAACGCCGTCCACACCACGGCGATTCCCAACACTCCGCCCCAAATCCCCCCGTGCAACAGCCCCGCCCCGCGAATAACCAACGCCGCCCATCCCCAATACAGCCCGCAAAAGATCATCAGCGCCATCATCCCCGGCCAACTGATGTACGACATCCACCACATGTTGGCGACAAAGAACGCCGTCCCCGCGATCCAACTCCAGAAAAACGCGGATTTCTTCGATCGGGCTTCGGCCAGCAATATCAGCCACGGCGCCAGGCCCACCCAGGCGAGATAAAATTGCCCGACCGGCGCAAACGCCAGTGTCAGCAGCGCCACGCAAGCGGCCGCCAACCCCGCCGGCCTGAGAATTCTCGATCGCCCCTTAGCAATGTCCGCCATTGCCCGCCATGCTCCAAGGCGGCGCGTGAACCGTCAAGCGCCGCAAGCCCTTTCCCAAACAAAAGCCCCGGGAGCTTGCTCCCGGGGGCAGTGGTTTTTCAATCGGATTTTCGCCTTAAGCGTTCGCTTTTCGCATCCGCCGAACGACGCCGATCACCGCCAAGCCGGCCAGAGTCGCCAGTGCGCTCTGGGCGGCACTCGGCAGCGGCACCACCGGGGCAGCGCTGGGAACGCCGCTCACGGTTTCGGTGAAGCTGAAACTCTCCGAACCGCCGACACCGATGGTAACCGCCGTTGGGTCTGATATGTTGCCCCAGGTGTACGCGAATCCAACGGTGCCTTTGAAAATCCCGGGTGAAACATCGAAATAGTCCGCTCCGGCATCCGTGGATTCCGAGAGGAGGTCCGGCGTCGGCGTCACGCCGTAATTAAACGTTGTTCCCGATGCGTCCGTAACGCTCGCCGAATTCGTGCCCAGGTTCAGTGTTTGGCCCGTCGGAGTTGCGTTCACATTCGGTCTGACGAAGGTCGCAAAAGTGAGCGGCAGACCCGCGTCGCTGGTGTTGTTTATGTCAACGGATTCGGTGAGGGCGGAAACACCGCTGCCGGGGCTGCCGCCGGCGAGAATGTCTTTTACCGTCGCCGTATATCCGCTTCCCTGGTAGACCACCGTCGCCAGCGCGCCAGAGAAGAAGGAACTCTCGACCGGCAGGGTGTTGAGATATACTGCATCCCCATTTCCGATAGCGACAAGGAGAGACTCGCCTCCCGCGGGCGTTCCGCCGTATTGGTCAACGCCGTCGACCACCCAATCGGTGACGAACGGAACGGGAGTGGTTGAGGTGCTGTAAGTGAAGGTCACGGTCGAATTGTTGTTGGAAATGCTGTTGGTAAGGCTTGCGCCGCGCGCCGCCGCCGCGCCGAAAACCGAAGCCGCCGCAATCACGCCCACACTGCACAAAATCCTGTTTTTGGCGTTGCGAGACATTTTCTGCTCCTTATTTGATCCGGAAATCAATGTATGCACAGAGATACCGCTCCCACGAAGGCGAAACCAGAATGATCGTACCCCAACCCAGTGCCAAAGCAAACCAAAATTTGCCGCATCTACCCAACCCGCAAAGCCCCGTCGTTAAAATGGGCATCCTGATTGTCGGATATCGCGCCAGCGTCTTAGGGATGCAGCCCCGGCGCGCTCAATTCCTGCACATACAACAGTCCCATAAACCCATCGTCCTGATCGAAATCGACCGGCCCCGCCCAGCTTGCCGACTCCCCGGTCAACTGCTGATGCTGGATGAAATTGAACTTTAGGAGCCGCGGCCTGGAAGTGCTGTTGTTCAGCAGCAACCGCCACGGAATCGCCACTTCGCCCGTCCAGACCGATCGCTGCGGATCGGCCGCGTATCGCACCGCCGTCCCATCCGTCTCGCGCCAGGGATCGGAATTCGTCCGGGGGTCCAGCCGGCGCTTCACCATGCAAACTCCGTTCGGTTTGCACGCCAGGTACGTCAACGGTCCCAGCGAATTGTCATCGTAAATGGGTTGGATCAACACCTGGCACAAATCCTCGCCCCAGGCCCGGCGAAACTGGTAGTCGACGAAATTCCGGTGCAACTCCTGCCCCGGCGCCGCGCCGTTGACGCGGAACGCAACGTAAAAGTTGTCGTCGCTCCAACCCGTGTAAATCTGCGACGGCGTCGATGCCGGTTCGATCCGCCAATGCTGAATCGACGGCCGGTCCACCATCTTCGTCAGCCGGCCGTCTTGAATCAGGTCGTCCGCCGGCCAGTCGTCCAGCTTGCCGTCGATCCGCAACTCGCCCTCGCGCCGCACGCTGACTGCGACCGGCAACATCGCCTGCGCCGCAAACGCGCCCCGCGTGAATCCGTCAATAAACGTAATCTGCAGCGGCTTGCGCGAGTTCGCGGTGATCCGGTCCAGGTTCACCCGCGCATTCATCGCAAATCGCTGCACCGAGTAAGTCCGCAGCGCGCCGATGAACTGGGGCTGCGGTTTGATTTCCCAACCGTCTCCGGCGCCGGTCCATTCCAGTTGGTTGTCGGTCGGTCGATTGTCGCCGGCGTTGTAGATGTCCACCCCAAGCCGCAAAGAGGCCCACGCGTCGCCGTTGGAGCGGCTTGGATCGTCCCACATCCACTGCGCCATCCGCGGCAAAACGTACGGCCGCTCCTTCGGCGACTGCCAGCGGAGGATGTCCAGGTCCAACTGCTGCTCCGTGGCCTGCACGGTGGGATCGTCCGGCGACGACTCCGGTGGACGCGCCAGGATCGACCGCGCCAGCAACTCGTGGGCTTCGTCCCAGGTCTTCTGGTCCACGGTCCCGCTCAGAAGGGCGTATTCCGGATCGGGCGCCTGCGCCGCCTGAAGCTCCACCTGCCGCGAGAGCAGCCGGGCCAGCAAAAATGCGTTCGTCCTCATCCCCCGCTCCTCCGCCAGCAGCAGATACTCATAATCCTGCTCCGCCCGACGCAGCCATTTGAGTTGAACGCTCGCCACCGGCCCGGCCACGCCGAACCAGCTCCCCGGATAGAACCACGTCGGCTTGCCCGGATCGACCTGCTGGGCCGGATCGTTCTGCTCCGGCAGCGCCCCGGGCCATTGGATCAAATCCGCGTGCCTCAGATACGCCAGCCACGCCCAAAGCCGCACGTCCCGCTGATCCGTGCCCGCTCCCACGTACGGCGCCAGCCCCGCTCCTTCCGTGCCCATCCAGTGTTCCGGACGGCGCACCTCCGCCGGCCAGTTCTGCGTCGGAGCGCCGAACACCAGCCCGGGCGAGAGCGTCACGATCCGCTGGACCATCGACGCCGGCAACAGCATTGGATTGTCCGAGGACTCGAATTGCACCTGGTCGTCCTCCAGCGGCAAGACCACCCGCAGCAGTGGATGCGATTCAAGAACCGACCGCGCCTGCATCGAAAGCTGTATGCTCTCCAACGCCGTCGCCCGGCCCGCCGATCGCTTGGGCAAAACCACCGCCGATTGGCTCAGCCAATCCTGGCGGTTGAAATGCGTCGATGCGTTCGACCAATATTCCCGCTGACTCGCCGGATCGTAATTGTCCAGATAATCCGCCCACGGCACCGGCCAGAATCCCAGCGGGGCCAGGTCGGAAAACCCGTCGCCGTTCAGCCACGGCGACACCACCGAATCAAAATCCGACCAGTCCACCGCCGGCCGATTGGCCGCCAGCCATTTCACCGTCGGTTGGAGCCGGGGAACCACCGCCTGCGTCCGGTTCGCCTGTGCCAATTCCACCAGTTCATCCAGAACCTGCACCGCCGCGGAGTATTTCGCCTCGCCCCGGTTCACCAGCCGCGGCGTGATCGCCTCGAACGCATCCGGATAAAGCTGCTCCAATCGATCCCAATCGATGTCGCCGACCATCAGCAGATGCCGCTCTTCCGGGATCGCGAAATCGTAAACGTGCAGCGTTCCCCGCACCGACGCCGCCACGCCCCCGCCGGCCACAACATCGCACTCAATCGCATAATCCCCCGCCGCCGCCTTCGGCGGAACGTGAAGATCGATCCAGACAATCACCGGCTGGCCGCCTCCGGCATTTCCTTGCGGGTCCAACGGGTGTGCCGGATCACGCAGCCCCGAAAGATCCACCGCACCGGCCGCGAAACTCATCGGCAACAGCGCCCGCGGCAATTGCCGCTCGCCAGACGATAACCCCGTTTGTCTAACGTACTCGGCGCGGTTGGTGTCCACCGGCATCGGCAATGCCTGATAGGCCGAAATGTTCTCGGCCGGGATCGCCCCAGATAAACTGACCCGGAGTTCCAGCTTCGGCCCGGGCCCCGGCCCCGGCAAGTTTCCGATCCGCAGCGCCACGCTTGTCCATTCGTTCTTCGCTGCCGATAGCACAATCGCCCTGCCAACGCTCGCCGGCAACAGCGAGTCGTTTATATCCACGGCTTCCAACGTGATTCCGAATCCGGTCACGCTCGCCGGGGGGGCGGCAACCCGACTTGGCTGGCATCCTGGAACTAACGCAACCCCCATGAGCATCGTGCAAAGAGCAATGGTGCTTGTAGTTAAGCCCAGGCGGCCGTGCGCAGTCGATGTGCAGCCAAAAGGCGTTTGCCGCATCTTTCGCCGATCTCGCATCGACACCCGTCTATTCATTGAAGCAATCCCGAAGCGAATAAATCGCCCCCAAATCAGCGGTTTCCGCTCAAAACACTCGGCGAGCGCGGTCGATTCTCTCCAAAAACGGAGTGTGGCACAACTTTTGTTCTACTCATCCATGTAAGGACGTGGGTATGAAAGTAATCAGGGACTTCAGGACGGTTGACAATACAACGGCGAGGTCTTGCAAGACCTAAAGAACTCGCCTGATAAGCCTCGTTTCCTCCTCCGCCAGGCCGCACGGCATTAACCCTCCGCCGTGCGGCCTATTTTGTTCTGGTCATTAGTCATTGGTCACTTGTCACTTGCAAAATACCCTTCACAAATGACCAGTGACAAATGACAAATGACCAATCCGCTAATTCTCCCCCACCCGCGCCCCCCGCGGCTTGCCCAGCGGATTGGCCAAAAACTCCGGCTGACACTTCGGACAAATCCTCATCTCAAACCGCCGATGAACCTGATCCTGAAGCTCGTCATCCGTCATGTCCTTCATCTTTTCCAGCAGCCCGTCGATAACCGCGTCGAAATCCACCGCTTCCAATTCCGCCGAGCTAACCGACGGCATCGCCGGATCGGCGAAAACGTCGATCCGCACGATGTAATAATTGTGCGGCTGCAGCTTCCTTCCGCAAAGATCACAAACGTACAGTGCCATGTTGTGGGATTATAAGTCGAGCCGAGGCGAATGAGCGTCACATCCAGATTTGGGTTTGACGATGACGTCGACTGGCGTATTGGCCGAGGAACGCATTTTACACATTTGACACTTTTCAGATTTCACTTCCAGATTGCCAGTTTTTATATCTGCTGTAACTGTGTCTGCTGTAATCTCTTATCATCGAACGGCAATTCGACATGCCGGATGGCACGGATGAGTGCGCCAAATTTGTCTATAAATTGCTAGTCCCTTTCGGCGTTTGTGTCCCTGGTTTCGTCTCTCGTTCCTTCTCCTTAGTTCCTTTTCGCTTCATTTTTGGTTCGTCTTCCTAACCGCCATACGGCGCGTGGGCATGTACAATGAATTCGTAAAGTTCCTTCTTCGACGTGCGCTTGCGAATCGTCTCAACGCTTACCTTTGCAAAGCCGGCATCCTCGAACAGGGTTGCATAGATGCCTTCGACCGGGAGCATCGTGTCATAGAACTTGCTATTGCCCACGATGTAGTGGCACCGGGCGCCTGGGGCGAGCACCGAGCGCAAACTCGAAATGTGGCCCTTGATGTCCTGGAAGTACTTGTGGACATAACGGCCCAATAGGGCGTGTCCCTTGCCAATGTCGCGGATGATACGGTCGAAGTGGGGGAACGGGATCTCGCCGTGGCTGTTGGGGGTCCATTTGCTGAGCATGCTGGTGGCGCATCCCCATGTGCCGCCAATGGCTTTCCAGTCCAATTCGCCCGCAGCGCGACCGTCAGAAATGAAACCGAGCCAGTACATGTAGGGACGGAGCTCGCGGATATAACTCATCCGGTTTGGATAGGGTGGCGACGTGACGACCACCCTGTAGCGGCGCTCTGGAAGAATGGCGGCAAGGTCGCGGGAGTCGCCGAGAAACACGCGTGCATCCGCCTTGGGCGGATCGACTGACAGACTGTCGGCCACTTCACTGGCGGCGGTGAAAAAGGCATCGGCGATACGTTGGGCGCAACGGTCGGGTGTCTCACGAAGCAGTTCTTGCGCATGGGCATGGCCCTTCTTCTTGAAAGACATTGACTGGTGGCCAAAGGAGACATTGGCGCTCTGGATCATTACGCGGCAGAACGCGATGCTGAGAAGATCGGTCACCCGGGGCGCGCGCTCGCCGTGGGGGTCTCTAATTCCCTTGCACAGCGCGGCGAGAGCGTGCAACGTCGGCGCATCCCACCACTTTCCGATCTGGTGAAGGTCAGGCTTCCACGCGGCGGCGTCGGGGTCGCGCGCGTCCTCGGCGACGCGAGAGGCCGCCTCTCGAACCGCGCGACCCGTGGCCCCATCAAATCGGGTGAGCTTGAGGTTGCCGAGCCAGACGAGCAATGGGTTGATGTCCACCGCGTGGCAGCGGATGCCCAGTGCAGCGCACGCGAGCGGCGTGGTTCCGGTGCCGGCGAAGGGTTCAAGAACCTGTTCGTCCGGGCCGGTGTCACTGAGCAGTTCCCGCACGAGCGCCAGCGAATAGGCCGGCGTCAAACGCAACCAGCCATGGCGACCCTCCGCCACGTTGCCGCGGAACGTGAGGTGGTCACGTCGCCCCAGGGTCTTGGGTGCATGCCCATTCGTCTCGACCTGTCCGAACAGCCCTTGGATCATCGCAGCAAGCCCTCGAAGACCGCCAGTGTTTCCTTTTTGATCGCCGCCGAGTTGCGGCGGAAGAACCCTGCAAGGTCATAGCCGAGCACATCGCGGCAGAATGCATAAGTCGAATCGACCGTCGAACCCGACACGGTCCCCCGCAGGATGAGCCAGCGCGCCCGTGCATACCGCTCGGCCAAGTTGTCGGGAATCTGCACTGAAAGGAGAAGCATGACGGGCAGATAGCGGTAGGCGTAGGCGCTGGATGCGTTCGATACGTCGGCGTTCTGCCGCTTTGCATCGTTGCTCTTGTACCCCTGGCGGACCTCGAAGACCGCGCCGTGCAAGTTTACGGCGTTCTTTCCCTTCAGACCTAGGCGCGCCGACGCGTCACTCAGCCACGATTTGACCGCGACGCGGCGAGGGGACTTGGCGACGTCCTCAATGGGAATGCGACCATCGAGGGACAGCGTGCGCGAGTTGCCTCTCGTCGTCGGCACCTTGTACGACCACGTCGCGTCGACGGGAGACAGGCCCAGCGTGTCCTGCAAGAGGCGATGAAAGAGGATTTGGCAGCCGATGCCGATCTGCCGGTAGATCGAGGTCATGCCGCCCGAGGCCTTGTGAGCCGCGTAAACCAGCGGAGAATCCAGCCCAAACCACGAGTAGAACTCGTCCTCGCGATAGATGCGCTGGAACTCTTCGAGCGTCACGCCGCCGATTCGGCCCTGGCCGCATGAGGGCTTGTAGTTCAGACAGACGCGCAATGCCCCGCGGATCAGTTCCAAGTACGGCTTGTCAGGCTTGGCTAAGGTGGGCGTCAGGTCGGACATCTTGCCTCGCGATTCGGTCGACTCGGAATCACTTCGCGGGAATCGTACCCGGAATTTGGCGCCGATGCGCGGTCCATAGAAGGTGGTTCGAAGCGATGCCAGGGAGTTTTTCGGAATAGTGCTTCCTGCCCCCTGATCTCAGCCGAAGCGTTCTAAATAAAAATATTCTGGCAGCGTACAGAGCCCGCGCTGCCAGGACCGTCCAACGCCGCCGATTTCATGTGCTCTTTCTTGCTTAAAGCCCAAACCTTGGGTAAATGACAGCCACGCATGAATCGACTTTGGCGGTGGCTCCTTTTCCTGCTGTTCTTTTTGTCGGGGTTCTCCGGTCTGGTTTATCAGGTGGTGTGGGCGCGAATGGCATTCGCGTCCTTTGGCATCATTACGCCCGTTCTATCGGTGGTGCTGTCGGTGTTCATGTTGGGCCTGGCGCTGGGATCGTGGTGGGGCGGGCGGTCCATTGCCTGGCTCGTCGAACGATCCGGCCTGTCGGCAGCGTTCTTTTATGGCGGAACGGAATTGCTCATCGGACTCGGCGCCTTCGCGGCGCCGATGCTATTCGACCAGAGCGAACGCATATTGCTCCCGGCCGGACAGATGAATTCATTCGGATATCTGTTGCTATCGGCGCTGGCGATCGCGGTTTCGATCTTTCCCTGGTGTTTTTGCATGGGGACCACGTTTCCGTTCATGATGGCCTACGTCCGCGAACGGGTGGAAGACACCGGCAGTTTCAGCTTTCTTTATCTGGCCAATGTCCTGGGCGCGATGTGCGGCACCCTCACCACGGCCGTCGTGCTCGTGGAAACGCTGGGGTTTCAGCGCACGCTATGGGTGGCGGCCGCGGGAAATTTCACCATTGCGCTCATCAGCGTTGGCCTCGGTTCCCGGTCGCGGCAAAGGGTCAAAACATCGCCGCAAGCGGCAAACATGGCTGAAGCCCGGAAATCAGCCGGGCCGGCTTCGGACCGCTTGATCCGGGCGATTCTGTTTTCCACGGGATTTGCGGCCATGGCGATGGAGGTGGTGTGGTCGCGCGTTTTCACGCCGGTGCTGAGAACGCAGGTGTATTCCTTCGCTCTGATCGTCCTGGCCTATTTGGGCGCGACGTTTTTGGGATCGTTGATTTACCGCCGGGATTTGGCCGGCGGGCGCGTGCGATCCGCCGGGGCGTTGTTTGCCGCGCTGGCGTTCACCGCTTTCCTTCCCGTGCTCTTGGATGATCCGAGGATTGTGATTCAGACGACGCTGAACCCCGACCTCCAACCAGCGAGCGCATTGATCGTGCTGGGAAGCATCTGTCCGTTTTGCGCGGCGTTGGGATACCTGACACCGAGCCTGATCGACCGATACGCCGCGGGCCAACCCCGGCGCGCGGGGCAGGGGTATGCGATCAACGTATTGGGCTGTATTCTCGGCCCGCTGGTGGGGGGGTATCTGCTGTTGCCGTTCATCAGCGAGCGCGGGGCCTTGATTTTGCTGGGGCTGCCGTTCGTCGTCTATTGGCTAAGCCATCCCGGTTCAAGCTCGTGGGTCAAGCGTCTGGGAATCGGCGCGGTGTTGACGGCCGAGCTGGGATGGGCGGTATTTTTCTCCCAAGATTACGAAGGGATGTACCTTCAGACCGCTCGGAATCCCGTCCTCCGCCGGGATTACGCCGCCTCCGTCATTTCCTTTGGAACGGACAGGAGGAAATCTCTGCTGGTCAACGGAATGGGGATGACCTCCCTGACGCCGATCACGAAATTCATCGCGCATTTGCCGCTGGGGCTTCACCAGGGCCCGCCCAAATCGACGCTGGTGATCTGTTTTGGAATGGGAACGACGTATCGCTCGGCGCTGGCGTGGAACATCGACACGACCGCGGTCGAGCTGGTTCCGAGCGTTGTCGAGGCCTTTGGGTTCTATCACGCCGACGCCGAGCGGTGCCTGACCGATCCCAACGGCCACGTGATCATCGACGATGGCCGCCGTTATCTGAGGCGATGCGGGAGGAGTTTTGACGTGATCGTGACCGATCCGCCGCCGCCGGTGGAAGCGGCCGGCTCGAGCCTGCTGTATTCCACGGAGTTCTACTCGTTGGTCAAGCAGCATTTGAACCGCTACGGCATCGTGCAGACGTGGTTTCCGGAGGCAAACAATTCGACCGCTCAGGCGGTCGTGCGAGCGATCGCCCAATCCTTTCCGAACGTGCGCTGTTTTCCGTCCGTCGAGGGTGGGGGCATGCACCTCCTGGGATCCATGGAGCCGATGGCAAATCTAGACTCCCATCAAGTGGCGGCGCGAATGCCGGCTTCCGCCCAAAGGGACCTTCTGGAATGGGCGGATACCCGCGACGCCGCCAGTTATCTCGACATCGTCCTCGGCAATGAAACCCCGCTCCAAGCAATTCTCAATCCCGACCCCCACGTGATCGTCACCGACGATCAGCCTTTCAACGAGTATTTTCTGCTTCGGCGAATGCGGCAGTAGCCCGGTTTTCACTCGTGTAAACGGCATAGGGAAGGTCTCTTAGGCTGGAAACAGGGGTTGCCCGATGGATGGGGAGGCCGATTTTGCCGATCCTATCGGTGATACATCGAGTTTTATCGAGGAGCTGTACATGCCTGCGGTGGTGGATGCTGAAAAATGTGACGGTTGCGGAACGTGCCAGGATAACTGCCCGAGCGACGCGATTCATGTCGAGGAGAAAGTCGCGGTGGTGAAGCCGGAGAATTGCATCGACTGCAACGTCTGCGCCGACGATTGCCCGAAAAAGGCGATCGAGATGAAACTGTGACCCGGGGAGCAAGCAACCTGGGCTTTGAGTTGCGAAAATGAGCCAGCGCCCAGTGCGCCGGTTTGCTGTCTCTTGATTCCCGACGGCTTCACGCCGATAATCCCTTTCATGAACCACCGTTTGCACCGATTGATGGCCATGCGATTGGGATAGCCCGCTCCGATTGAGTTCGGAGCAGTCTATCCCATAGCGCATTGCCGTCAGCCGAGACAAACGGTGGTTCTTTTTTTTCGTTTCGCTAAAGAGATTTCTCAAATGAACAAGACATTTTACGTCACGACGCCGATTTACTATCCCAACGGCGAGCCGCATCTGGGACATACCTATACGACCGTCGCCTGCGACGCTCTGGCGCGGTATCACCGGCTGCGGGGTGAGGAGACGTTTTTCCTGACCGGGACCGACGAGCATGGGATCAAAATGGTCAAGACCGCGGCGGCGCAGAACGTCGAGCCGCGCGTGTTGGCGGACCAGATGGTCGCGGCGTTCCAGGATTTCTGGAAAGAAATCGGGATCACCCACGACGACTTCATTCGCACGACGCAGGAGCGGCACAAATCCGCCGTCCAGGAGATCGTCCGCCGATTGCTCGCCAACGACGACATCTATCTCGGCAGCTACGAAGGCTGGTACGACGAGGGCCAGGAGGAATTCGTCACCGAAACCGAGGCGAAATCGCGGGATTACAAATCGGTCATCAGCGGCCGGCCGCTGACACGATATTCCGAAAAGAGTTATTTCTTCCGGCTGAAGAAATACGCCCCGCGCGTTCAGCAATACATCGAATCCAACCCCGATTTCATCCAGCCGCCGGCGCGGCGCAACGAAGTGCTGAGCAAATTGAAACAGGGGGTGGACGATCTGTCCATCAGCCGGGCCACGCTCAAGTGGGGCATCCCGCTCCCCCACGATCCGGACCACGTCGTTTACGTTTGGATCGACGCGCTGAGCAATTACATCACGGCGCTGGGATACACGTCGGCGGATGAATCGCTCTTCAAAAAGTTCTGGCCGGCCGACGTGCAAATCATCGGCAAGGAAATCCTCTGGTTCCACACGGTGTACTGGCCGGCCATGCTGTTATCGCTGGGCGTTGGGTTGCCGAAGAAAATTTTCGCCCACGGCTGGTGGACCAGCGCGGGAAAGAAAATGAGCAAATCGCTGGGCAATTTCATCGATCTGACGAAACTTCGGCAGGTGATCGGCACGTATTCGCTGGACGCGCTGCGATATTATTTGCTGCGGGCCGCGCCGTTCGGCAGCGATCTCGATTGGACGGACGTGGATTTCCTGAAATCTTTCAACGAGTTGAAAAACGTCGTCGGCAACTGCCTGAACCGCATTATCAAAATGGTCCATCTGTATCGCGACGGCGTTTTACCGGCGCCCGGCGAACTGGGAAAGATCGATCGGGACCTTCTGGCGCAGGCCGAGCAATTACCCGTGCAGCTCGCGGCCACGTACGACCGCATCGACCTCCAACAGTGCGCCGAGTTGCCCGTGCAACTGGCCCGGCTCACCAACGGGTACATCGACGCCACGGAACCGTTCAAGCTGGCCAAGGACGCCTCGCAAGCGACGCGGCTCAACACGGTGCTGAACGTCGCGGCGCTGTCGATTCACCGATGCTTGATCGGCTTGCTGCCGATCCTGCCGCAAAAGGCGGCCGAGGGATTGTCGCAACTCAAGATCGACGTCGCCGGCAAGACCCTGGATTGGCTCTACGCCAACCCGCCCGCCGCCGGCGCGAAACTCGGCGAAGCGCAGCCGTTGTTTCCGAATGTCGTTCCGCCGAGCTCGGCGTTATAGGAGCTTCTTGGCAGAGGGCGAAAGCAGGTGTTCCCATGCTGCTTTTTTGGAAAATACGCTACCTAGACACACGTGATAAGCAGTTTAGGGACCGCGATCTCGTGCTCGATACCGAGGATCTCGACCCGGTTAACAAGGCCGCAGTCGAGTTGTGCAAATCGCTTGACACAGTGTCGAATAAGCGCGAAATGGTCCGATTCCGGCATCTGTTTCGCGAATGTTCAGGCCACGAGATGGAAGCGATATGGCCCAAGCACAAGGGTAAGGTACAATGGTTTTTGATTCCCGATTATTCTGAAGACGAGAAAGGTGGTGAGATCAGGCGATCCGCAGTCGCCGTCGCACTGACAGGCGATCCCAATGCGATGATGTTTCCAAGCAATACGCCGTCCCATTATGTGAACTATATCGTTGGACGTCCGTCGCCTATTCCTCTGGACCGAATAAAACTTTCCGATAGCTCGTTGGATATTTTCCGCATCTTTAGTCGCGACTTCCGAGAAATGGTGGCATCCGCATTCTGTAACAATAGCTACGTTTCAATAACTTTGCGTGGCGGTTGTGATGCAGAGCTTCACACGCAAGCGACCGTTGATGAGATACGTTCGTTCGTAACAATCTTCCGTCGATTGTACATGGCAGGGGATCCGGCGAATTTTGTGAAGGCGGCGGCGGCGTTCGTGGACGCCCTTCGAGGTTACCCTGTTGCCGAATTGGTCAGCGGCATTGTCGCCGAATACGAATCAATACTTGAGAGCCCCTCCGATCCGTTCCAGTTAAGAGGCAAAGACAGACCTACCGGGAAGCTCTTAATCGACGTATTTCTTTATACCCAATATGCGCACCAACCCGAGAAGAAGCGGTTGCGACAGTATCGAGAATGCCTTGAAGCCGTAAACGGCAGCCCCAGTATATTGACTTGGCTCTTTCTGCAGGTTTTGCAGAAGTGCTGTGTGCACATTCGAACCGCGGGCGCAATCATCGCGGATTTCTATGACGAGTACTGTCGTTGCCATGGCCTTCCCGCCGTGGCTTTGCCGTCTATTGGGAAGGACAACCCGGGGCTGGGGTTGCTTGAAAAAGACCCCGTGCGCAGGGAACGGCTCCTTTCCGAGAAGGCTGAGGAGATTGCCAAAGCCTTGTGGGAGAAAGCTGGGCAGCCGGCGGGCGGTTACTTGGTATTCTTGGATCAAGCACGCGCGCAACTGACCGCCGCGTTGGGTTTGAAATAATTCAATGTCGGAGGCCCCATGGCGACGCACGTCAGGGTGAAGAAATGGGGAAGCAGCATGGCGGTGCTGATTCCCAGCCAGTTTGCCAAGATGCGTGATATCCATGTGGGAACAGTGATCGACCTGGAACCGGTGCGCATCGTCAAAACCCGCCGCCGACGTTACAAGCTCTCGCAGCTCGTCGCTCAATTCAAGCCAAAACATCGGCACGGGGAATGGCACCTCGGCGCGCCCGTCGGCAGGGAAATCTGGTAGGGAGCGGAGATTGCAGCAGCAGACCATCGGTTTGTGGACGCGTTGTCACCGGTTGGAGATCGACATATAATCTTCGATATGACGCCCGATCAATTCAGGCAGCTTCTCGTACAGAACCCATTCGCGCCCCTGCGGCTGCATTTGAACAGCGGCGAGATCGTCGAGATCAGCGACCCCGGCTGCGTTTTGATATTCGGCGCCACGCTACAGGTCTTCACGATCAAGCGGGACCGGGCGCCCATCCTCGAGGACAACCGATACATTCCCTTGCGAAGCATCGCGCAGGTCGAGCAAACAACCGCTGCCTGACCGAAATCATTTGATTTATCACCACAGATCGCACGGTCTCATGCCCCCGCCCTCTCCCCGGCTTTTCCGGGGCAGAGGGCGACAGGGTGGTGTACGTTCACTCAGTTGGAATCCGGTTTTAGTTTTAGGCCGACACGCACCCATCGGCGTAGTTGGCGACCAACTGTGCGTACGTCAGGGTCGCGTAGCCCTGGCTGTTTTCCAGGGAGTCGCCGGAGTCGCCCCAGGGGTTGCGGACGACGTAGTGGGTCACGCCTTTGGAGTCCTCATAGGCGCTGATGAGCGTGTAGGCGTGATCGCTGACAAGGTTCGGCGCGGAATTGCTGGTGCCCAGGGTCACTTCCTGGCCGTCGGCCAGATCGGTGGACAGCAGGTTGAACAGCGTGGTTGCCGTGTAATTGCTCGGGAAGAATGCCGTGGAGTTCACGCCGAAATCGCTGTAGGCCTCGCCCATCCAGCCGCTGTTGATGGAGGCGTAAGTATTGGCGCCGGTTCGGAAGTAGGCGAAGGCCTTTTCCATCACCATGGCCCAGATCGAGCCGTCGGTTCCCGGATGGGCGTACATCAATCCTTCGAACGGCCCGGCGGAGAATTGGTTGGAAACGCGCACGAACGTGGGCTTGCCGTTGGAGATGAACTGCACGGTGTAGGTCCCGTCGCCCATGTCCACGGCCGATTGCACCAGGACGTTGGGATTCTGCCCTGCGAAGGCGGCCAGGGAGGACAGGAAATAGCAGTCGCCCACCTCGCCCTGGTTGACGTCCCCGGCCACGGGGCCGGTCCCGAACAGAGAGGCGTTCACCGTCACCGTCTTTCCCGCGTCCTTGGGGTTGGCCAGGGCCGCGCCGGTTGCCTTGCTCACGCCGCCGGCGAAGCTGGCGACGGCATGCACCGTGCCCGTGCCGGAATATTTGTCCGTGGAGTCGATCCAGGCGATGACGTCCTTGCCGGCGCTGGTGATCGTTGTCAGTGCGCCGTCGATGGTTTCCAAGGTCGTTTCGGACGTTACGGACTTATCGACATCGATCACGTCCGTCCCGCCGCGCGTATAGAGGAACAACCCCGCCGCCGTCGCCGCATCGGTGTAGGATTTTCCGTCGGCGTCGATGGTGAAGGTCAAACCGTTCTCAAAGATGGAGACTGAATCGTCCGCGCCCGCCGCGGTGACAACCAGTTCGTCGCCGTATCGCGTTGTGATCGTGACGCCCGCGGAAGGCGTGGTGACGCTCGCCGCGGCCGAAACCGTGGAAGCGTTCACCGCGCTGAACGCCTCGATCTGGTAGTAATACTTGGTTCCCCAAGCCGTCGTGGAGTCGGTATAGTTCCGGGTCGAGCCGCCGGTGATCGTGGCAATTAGGCTGAAATGAACGCCATCGGTCGAGCGAAGGACGTCATATCCCGTGACCGAAGAGTCGTTGTCCGTCCAGGCCAGCTTGACGGAAATGCCGGAGAGGCTGAGGGTCAGGGCCGTCGGGGCCGCCAGGGGCGTAGTGATGCTCGCCGCGGCCGAGGCCGCGGAAGTCGTCACCGCGTCAAACGCCTCGATCTGGTAGTAATACTTCGTCGCCGAGGCAGTGGCCGAGTCGGTATAGCTCCTGGTCGAACCGCTGCCGATCTTTGCAATTTGGCTGAAATGGACGTCATCGGTCGAGCGAAGGACATAATATCCCGTCGCCGAGGAATCGTTGTCCGTCCAGGCCAGCTTGACGGAAATGCCGGAGAGGCCGGAGGTCAGGGCCGTCGGCGTCACCAGCGGCGTCTTGGCCGCCGCGACGTTCGATGCCGCCGAAGTTGACGAGCCATTGAAAGCCTGGATTTCGTAATCATAGGCGTGCCCCGACGTGGCGGTGGCGTCGGTGAAACTACTGGCGCTGCCGGAGGTGAGTCGGGTCAATTCCGTGTAATGAACGCCGTCCGACGAACGAAGAACGTTGTACCCCGTCGCACTGGTGGCGTTGTCCTTCCAATGAAGCTGGACGTCGGTGGGGGCGGTGGCCGTCGCCGTCAAGGCCGATGGGGCGGCCAGGATGCTCGCCGACATCAGGGTCCGGCCCTCGAGGGCCTCAAATCGGCAGGCGTTGGCGAGGTCTCGTTGAACCCGCGACCGGTCCCGGCTTGCTGCATCGCGGTATTGGCTAACCCGTCCCTTCATCGCTCATGTCCTCCAAGGGAAGGGAATCCAATTCAATTTGGGTGAAGTCAAATCATTTTGTGGCATGGGGGCATCTTGCCCATGCGGACAGATTAGAAGGATAGTTTATAGGACGTCCGCCTCGTCGGCGGAGGAACTCATGACCGGAATTTCCTCCGGCGGTTCGGATGTCTGGGCCCCCTGAAACAACGGCGGCTGCACGGCCTGCGGGCGTTTGGCGCCGTCGCCGGCCAGTTCGACCCGTCCCTGGCCGTTGAGCACGAATTCCAATTCCTCCTTCAATTGGGGCGTGGCGCGAATCGACCATTGCTTGTCCAGCACGATCAGTGCCCGCTTTTCTCCGAGGGCCGGGACGCTCAGGAACGTCTGGCAGTTGCCTTGGTGTTTGCCGAGCACCGACTTCAGTTGCCGGAGAGTCTCGATCGCCCCCTCGACGCGGTCGATTTCCACCTTCACGCAACGGGTGAAGCGCGACATCGCCTCGGCGATCGGCACCAGTTCGTTGACGATCACGCCGGGCGTTTCACGCCGCTTGTCCACTTTCCCGCGGATGAAAACGATCTGCTCTGCGGCGATCGCCCGGGGGTATTTCCTGGCGATCTCGGCGAGGCTCTCGGCAAAAATCGTCGCCTCGATCTGGCCGTCGAGGTCTTCCAGGGTCACGATGCACATCGGCTGGCCGGCGGACCGCCCGGTCCTGGTCATGGCGCGCTTGATTCGGCTGATCAATCCGCCCAGCGTCACTTCCGCGCCTTCCGGCATGGTTTTGATTCCCCGCGTCGTGGCGGTCGAGTAATTCCCCAGCGCCGCCGCATGTTCCGTCAGCGGGTGATTGGTGACGTAGAAACCCAACAACTCCTTCTCGAATTTCAACAGTTCGGCGCTGGGGAACTCCTCGAAATTCGGCAGCACGTCCGCGGCCGGCGAATTGCCCCTGGCGTCGCCGGCGCCGAACATGCTCATCTGCCCCATCCTCCGGTCCTGCTGCGATTGCTGGCCCATCTCGACGGCCCGGTCCAGGATCGCCAGGAGCTGGGCGCGCCGGGCCTTCAGCGAGGAAAATGCGCCGCATTTCACCAGCGCCTCGATCGTGCCGCGCGTCACCTGCCTCTGATCCACGCGCTGGCAGAAATCGTACAGGCTCGCGAACGCGCCGGATTTTTTCCTTTCGGCGAGGATCGCCTCCACCGCCTTTTCCCCCACCCCGCGCACCGCCATCAGGCCAAAGCGGATGTTGCCCGTCTGGTTCAAGTAGATCGGCGTGAAATCCTTGTCCGAAACGTTGATGTCCGGCGCCTGGACGGGGATGCCGCGCGAACCGTCCGGCTGCGTCATTCGCCGGCATTCTTCAATGTACTCAACCACCTTATCCGTGGACCCCATTTCAAACGTCAGCAGCGCCGCCATGTATTCAACCGGGTGATACGTCTTCATGTACGCCGTCTGAAACGCGATGATGGCGTAGCGGGTCGAGTGGCTTTTGTTGAAGCCATATCCCCCGAATTTGAGGATCGAATCGAATAGTTCCTGCGCCTTGCCCGGCGCCACGCCGTTGGCCTGGGCGCCTTGCAGAAAATCCGGCTTGTATTTCGCGATCACCTCCGATTGCTTTTTGCTGATGGCCTTGACCAGCTTATACGCCGCGCTCAACTCGATCCCCCCGAGCTGGTTGAAAATCTGCATCACCTGTTCCTGATAGACCATGATCCCGTAGGTCTCCGCCAGGATGCGATCCATGATCGGATGCGCCTGCGGCGGCTTTTCCTTGCCGTTCTTGCGGTTGCAATACAACGGAATCAATTCCATCGGTCCCGGCCGGTAGAGCGCGTTGGCGGCGATCAAATCCTCCAGCCGGTCCGGCCGCATCTTCATCAGCAAATCCCGCATCCCCCCCGATTCAAACTGGAAGACGCCCTTGGTTTCGCCCCGGCAAAACAGGTCGAGCACCTTCCGGTCGGTCAAGTCGATCTTCTCAATATCGACGTCGATGCCTTTGATCTGCTTCACCAGCTTGATCGAGCGCTCCAGCGTCGTCAGCGTCCGCAGGCCCAGGAAATCCATCTTGAGCAGTCCGACCTTTTCCACGATCGGCCCTTCAAACTGCGTGAGCAAATCGTCGCCGCTTTTGCAGAGGGGGAGGACGTTTTCCAGCGGCTGATCGGCGATCACGACTCCCGCGGCGTGCGTCCCGGCGTTGCGGCACAGACCCTCCAGCCGCTTGCCCACGTCGATGATCTGCCTGACCTGCGCGTCGTCCCGATACAGTGTTTTTAGTTCCGGCGCCTGCTCCAGGGCCTTGTCGAGCGTCATCCCCACGGCGCCGGGAATCAGCTTGGTCATTTTGTCGGTGAGCGCCAGCGGCACGCCCATCACGCGCCCCACGTCCTTGCACACCGCCCGCGCCGCCAGCGTCCCGAACGTGATGATCTGCGCCACGTGCCCGTATTTGTTCCGCACGTATTCGATGATTTTCCCCCGCCCGTCCTGGCAGATGTCGATGTCGATATCCGGCATCTCGTCCCGGCTGGGGTCCATGAACCGCTCGAACAGCAGCCCGTATTTGATCGGATCGACGTTGCACAGCCCCAGCAGATATCCCACCATCGTCCCCACGCCCGAGCCCCTGGCCCCCACGGGAATCCCCTGCTGTCTGGCGAAATTGCAGAAGTCCCAGACGATCAGAAAATAGGAGCAGAAATTCTTGCTCGTGATGATCTTCAATTCGTGATCCAGCCGCTTGCGAACCTCCGCCTCAACCTGCCGCGTGCCGTAGCGCCATTCCAGCCCCTCCTCGCAAAGCTGCCGAAGATATCGCGCATCCGCGGCCGTCTCAGATGAATCCGGCCCCTTCATCGCCTCGGCCGGCACGTGATACACCGGCGCGTGCCGCTTCCCGAAATCCAGCGTCACGTCGCACATGGCCGCGATCCGAACCGTGTTTTCGATCGCCTGATCGAAATCCCCCAGCGCCTCGGCCATTTCCCGCGGGCTTTTCAGGTACAGGCCCGCGGGATATTTCAACCGGCTGTCGTCGGTAATCAGCTTCCCCATGCTGATGCAGCACAGGACGTCATGGGCGTGATGATCGTCCTGGTTCAAAAAGTGCACGTCATTGGTGGCCACCAGCCCCACGCCCAGCTTCTTCGCCAGCTCTGCCAGCTCCGGGTTCACGCGGTCCTGCTCGGCCACGTGCTTCTGCACTTCGATGAAGAAGCGGTCCGGGCCGAAAATCTCCAGGTACGTTTCGGCGATCTTTTTCGCGGACTTGGCGTCGCGGCGAGACAGGCTGGACGGAATCTCCCCACCCAGGCACGCGCTGGTCGCGATCAGCCCGCCGCTAAATTGCTTCAGGATTTCCTTGTCGATCCGCGGCTTGTAGTAAAACCCCTCGCGATATGAAATGCTCGATAGCTTGATGAGGTTCTGATACCCCTGAAGGTTCTGGCACAGCAAGAGCAGGTGGTAAGCCGCGTCGCTTGGGGTGCCGGTCACGGTCGATCTTTCCCGGCGATCGCCGGGGGCCATGTATGCTTCCATGCCCAGAATCGGCTTGATCCCCGCCTTGGTGCATTCGGTGAAAAACTCCACGACCCCAAACAGGCACCCGTGATCGGTGATGGCCAGGCTGTTCATCCCCAATTCCTTGACCCGTGCAACGAGGTCGGGAATCCGGCAAGCGCCGTCCAGCAGCGAATAATGGGTGTGACAGTGGAGATGAACGAAGGAGCCGCTGGCCATGGGGCGATTGTGGTGCGCGTCGGGCCGCGTGTAAAGCGCCGTGGAACGCCCACGCCGCGGGCGTGGGTTTTAGTTTGACGGCGCCCGCGTTGGTAATTGTGGATTCAACCAGATCGCCGCGGCTTTTTTCTGATGCCCCGCGATGTAGTTCAATACATTCACTCGATGCTGGCGATCCGTAATCGGGATGCATTCGGAGCGTTTTCCCCAGAGTCCTTCGCCCAGTTTCAGTTCGAGGGAATTCCCCACGGCAGCGCCGTGGGCGTTCAGGGATTGCTTGATTTGTTTGGTGGCGAAGAACTTCGCCCATCCGAGCCGCTGGCGCGGACGCAGGTCTTTGAACTGGGCTAGCACGTGCAGATGCGTCGCATCCAGGCAGGCTACCAATACAAGTATTCCGTCTCCCATCAGGCACTCGACGACGGCGCGCAATGCAATTTCGCGCAATTCGCGTTCCAGCCTTACAGGGTCTCTTTGCATCAATTGCTTCGAGCGTTCTTGGATCGTTTCAAAACTGCCCTTTGGCGGCGGATGCCGATAGTCTCCCGTGACGTGTTTGCGATGATGCCGTTCTCTCCATCCGCGTGAATCGCCCCGGAGCCATGTGCCGTAGGTATTGCACATGCAGTGATACCACGCCTGCCACGGTCCGTTGCTCACAAGACTGAGCATATCCCAGGTCCCGTCGTTGGATCAATTTTCTCGAACGCTCACGCCGCCGGCGTGGTTTGTTTGTGGGAAATCGCCTGATTTCCGCTATATTCTTAAGTCCCCGATGGCAAACGCTGATAAATCTTCAGAGGTCCCCAAGGACCCGATCGCGGGAAAAAGCATCGTGGAGATGTTTCAACTCACCGGCCGGATGCGCGGCGCCTTGCGCGCCTTGGTCCCCGCCGCGCTTAGAATCGCCGGCGGCAGCGGCGATTTCGATCCCCTTCAACGCGATGGACTGTGCGCCCGCTGTCTCCGCGATTGGCCCGACGACCCCGATTTCCTCCCGCGCTTGAATGAACTGCTGGCCCTCAATCCGTGGGCGACCGTCTTCCAAGGCCCCGCCTGGCAATGCGCCGCCGTCAACGAATTCGTCCCCGCCGGCCGGTTCCGGCTCATCACCGTCTCCCGCCAACAGCAACTCCTGGCCGTGCTTCCCCTGGCCCTGAATACCTCCTCCATGCTCGAAACGCCGGGGAGTTGGGTCACCGACTATCTCGATCCGCTTGTCGATTCCCAGGCTACCCCCGAATGTTGGGAGATGATCCTCCGCCTGCTCGACGAATTGTGGGATTGGTCCATCGGCGGCGTGTTGCTTCATCAGGTCCGCGCCGATTCGCCGCTTCGACGGATTCTTCCAGGCCTGGCCCCCAAATTCGGATTCGAATACCGCGAAACTCTCGCCGTCAAAGCGCCGTACATCGTGCTGCCCAATTCCTGGGATGAATATCTCGCTTCGCTGGATTCCCACGAGCGAAAGGAAATCAAGCGCAAAATCCGCAACGCCCAGACCAAGGCGCAGCTTCAACGGCTGACGATCCGGAGCGAGGAAGAATTGGTTCCCGCTCTGGACCGTGCTCTGGCCGCCATGTGCCAGGCTGAAGCCTGCAAGGCCGACTTCACCGATGAGGTCCTGGTCGGCTTCCTTCGCCGGCTGTGTCCCATCCTGGCCCGCCAGGGCGATTTCTTCCTCGACGAACTGTGGCTGGAAGGCAAGCCATCGGCGTGGCTGCTGTGCCTCCGCAGCGGCCGCGGCCCGATGATCTACAACACCAGCTACGAATTCTCCCAACGCCAATGGAGTCCCGGCATCGTCAGCTTCAGCCTGGCGATTCAGGACGCCATCGCCGCCGGGGCTCCGGTCTTCAACCTTCTCCGCGGCGCCGAAGAATACAAAACACGCCTGGGGGCCAAAGACCTGGAGCTGTTCCGCGTCACGTTGCGGCCAAGCTGAACTCCCGCCGATTTCATCCATTTCGCGATAATCTGAAACTTTTACCCCGGTTAAATTGGGTATATGATGACGTTATCAGACTGCTCGGTCCCCAAAATTGGCCGAACGGCGAGACTTGGTGTATATCCTTACAGGGGCGTCAAGCCCGGGCGAATCAGGTAGGATTCGCCCCCAAAAGATAGACTCGTGGGTCATCGGTTCTATTGCGGCCGCCTTCACCAGGAAGGTTCACGCTGCCGCGGCGTCAGGCGATGCCTGACGCGGGATTGAAGGATTGTCACAACCTGAGGTTCGAAGACCGCTATGATCGAGCGGACGCTTCACATTTCGCCGGGGCCATCCTCGCCGGAGGATCGCTTCGAGCGGTTCCGCCTCATCGAATGGTGGGACCAGGCCAAACTCTCCAACGCCAAGGTGTTGGTGGTCGGCGCCGGCGCGCTCGGCAACGAGATCGTCAAAAACCTCGCCCTGCTCGGCATCGGACATCTTCTCATCGCGGACATGGACCGCGTGGAGAACTCGAATCTTTCCCGGTCCGTTCTGTATCGCCAGTGCGACAACGGCCGGTTCAAGGCCGACGTCGCCGCCGAGGCCGCCAAGGCGATCTATCCCGAAATTCGCGTTCACGCCTTCAATGGGAACGTCGTTCACGACCTGGGCATGGGCGCATTCCGCTGGGCCGACGTGATCGTCGCCGGTCTCGACAACCGCGAGGCGCGGCTCACGATCAACCGCCATTGCCACAAAATCAATCGGCCCTGGATCGACGGCGCCATCGAGGCCATCTCCGGAACGGCGCGGGTTTTCCTCCCCGGCGACGGACCATGCTACGAATGCACCATGTCCCAGACCGATTGGAAGCTCCTCCAGGCCCGGCGGTCGTGCAATCTTCTCAGCCGGTCCGAAATGGAGCAGGGAAAAACGCCCACGACGCCCACGATCGCCTCGATCGTCGCCGCCGTCCAATGTCAGGAAGCCGTCAAGCTGCTTCACGGATTGCCGACCATCGCCGGCCACGGCTGGGTCTTCCAGGGTTTGTCCGCCGATTCCTATCTCGTCGATTATCAGCGCAAGGACGATTGCCTCAGCCACGAAACCCTGGGCCAGATTCATTCGCTGGACGCCGGCGTGGACGACATGCCCATCGGGGATTTGCTTTGCGAAGCCCGGCGTTTGGTGCCGGGGGCGCGACTGGAACTTTGCCGCGACGTGTTGCAATCCCTGGATTGCCCGCGTTGCGGCCAATCGGAAGAGTTGTTTGTTTCGCTCGGAAAAGTGCGTGCGGAAAAGGCGTTTTGCCCCAATTGCCCCGGCGTTCGCCGGGCCGTCAAAACC
>JBEKIV010000002.1:0-41469 GCA_050011595.1 Tepidisphaeraceae bacterium | reverse complement strand
GAAGACTCGCCAGCGAGATTTTCAAGGGTTTTCATCAGCCCTGCGCCAGCGTACCACGCCCGCCGAAAGAAGAACCAACCCGATTAGGCAAATCCACGGCCCAGCCGGCGTTTCGACCCGCGGCCAATGGAAGTCGATCCGGCCCCAATCGCTCGGCCAGATGATTTTCCCGCCGCTGTCTTGCGCCAACTTGCCCATCGCCGCGTGATCGTTGCCGACGGCATCGAACTCCGGCGGATACCGCCCGGCAACCGCGAAGCGATCGATCGTTTCGCCGCCGATTCGCAGCGTCGCGATCCGCGATTCCCTCGATGAATCCACGCTCGTCTCATATCTCCCCGGCGCCGTTTGCTCGAGCGTCGCCTCATGCGTTGGGCCATCGCCGGCCAGTTCCAGCGTGATCGCCAGATCGTTCAGGAATCTTCCCGCCTCCGCCGCATCGACGGTGACGTGCAGCCGGCCGCCGGTTTCCAATTGCACCGAAAATCGCGGGTCCCGAGGTTTCTCGGCAATCAATGACGCCAGCGACTCGACTTCGCGGCCGTCTGGTTGAAATGCCGTGGCCGCCACGCAGCCGCTTCCGACGCGCCAGTATCCCGCCATCGGAACCTCGGCATTCCTGCCCAACGCCGCGGCCCAGCGCTCGGCATCCGGTTTCAGCCAACTCCGATTCCAAACCGCAACCGTCGTTTTTCCCAGCGATTTCGCCCCATTCTCAAACAAGACGTTCGCCGGCCGCCGCCCAAGAGCCGGCGGCAACGCCGCCTGCGACAAAATCCGCATCGACCGCGCCCATTTCCGCGGATCGAATTCCTCGGCCACGGTCCCGCCCGAATCGGCCGAAATCCGGCGGATCGTCTCCAGCCCGCTGCCGCGCGCGATCGCCAGCACGGACAACCGGACGTGTTTCTTCGACAGGAGATTGGCCAATTCCTCCGGATGATCGACTTGCGCGTCACAATCGGAAAGCAGCAGAAGCTCGCTGGGCAGATTCGCATCCGCCGCGGAGGCTTTGCCTTCCGCCTGCTGCGCGATCTGCGTCAGCGCCGATTCCAAATTCGTCGGCCCATGTGGAAACAGCCCCTGCGGGGGAAGCGGTATCTTGGCGGCGTCGGCCGCCGTCCCCGGCCCAAGCCACCATTTCACCGCATCGGAAAACTGTCCGATTTGAACCGGATCGGACGGAGGAAGCGCGGGCAACAACTTCACCATCGCCCCCGTCGCCGCCTGCCAGCGCGTGATGCCCCCGCCGATCTCCTGCGCCATCGACCCGCTCCCATCGGCCAGCAGCACCCACCGCATCGCCGGCGTCGGCGGCCAACTGGCCAGCGGGCTGATTTGCTCCAGCTCCGTCCCCGCATATCCGCCCGCCGCCAACGCATGATCGCCCCCGACGATCAGCAGCGACCCGCCCAGATCGCGGACATATTGCACCAGGCAATCCAATTGTGCCGGCGTAAACCGCTCGGCCGGTTGATTGTCCACGACGATAACCGCGGGACCGAGATATTGTTCCTTCAAGACAGGCGTGCGCTCGGGCACAAAGGATCGCCAGCCGTGGCCGGGCGGGTTCTGGTCGATCCACCATTTTTCGCTGGCCGGCGCGGGAGAGATGGCCAGCGTCAGCGAATCATTCTCCGGCCAGAGGTCTGCCGGATTCAATTTCACCGTCGCGGCGGAAGGCAAAGCCTCCGCGGCGGATGCGCCCTCGGAAATGGGGCGCGTGACGAGGAAAGTTCCCGTCCCGACCGGCATCGTCGAATCGGGAAACGAGGCCTCTCGCCGGGGGCCGGTGTTGGCGATCGTCGCCGCCAGCGACCGGCCCCGAACCTCCAGCTTCCGCACCGATCCATCAACGACGTTTTCCAATCCCTCATCCAGCGCCACGTAAACCGGCGGCGATTGATCCGGCAGATCGAACCGGGCATCGCTGAACAAAATGATGGCATCGGCGTTTGCCGGCGAGAAGATGGTTCGATCCACAGGCATCTCGTCAAACGGCCCGGCCGGATCGAGCGGACGATTTTCCGCCGCGAACGCGATCAGCCGAAACGGAGCGTCGCCGATGAGCTGCCCAAGCCTCTGGCGCAGGAAATCAGGATTTCGAAATCGCGCCCCGCGCGTGCTTGGCGAAAGGTCCACCATGACCGCGATGGTTCCCGCCCGGGGCCGATGCCAAACCGGCCCGGCCGCGGCCAGGGCCAGAAGAACGATTCCCCCCGACATCAACCATGCCGAAACCGCCGGAACGTCGATTCGCCGCCATCGCGCGATGGCGATCGCCGCCACCCCCAGCGCCAATGCCCCCAACCCCCAATCCAGCGACGAGAAAGTTACCACCGAGGCAACCGGCATGAATCGCGATTATAATCTCCGGCACCTATGAAACCGGCACGATCCACCACCATTCTCAGCGTTCGCAAAGACGGTCAGGTCGCCCTCGGCGGCGACGGGCAGGTGACCCTTGGCGTCACTATCGCCAAGCACGATGCCGTGAAGATTCGCCGAATCGGCAACGGCAAGGTGTTGACCGGCTTCGCCGGATCGGCCGCCGATGCCTTTGCGCTCCTGGAACGTTTCGAGAAAAAATTAGCCGAACATCCCGACAACACCCGCCGGGCGGTGATCGAGTTGGCCAAGGATTGGCGAACCGACCGCGTTCTGCGCCGCCTGGAAGCGATGCTGGCCGTCGCCGACGCGAGCGTCAGCCTGATCGTCAGCGGCGCCGGCGACGTGATCGAGCCGAGTGACGGCATCATCGGCATCGGCAGCGGCGGCCCCTACGCTCTTGCCGCCGCCAAGGCCCTGGTGGCTCATTCCAATCTCCCGGCCAAGCAGATCGTCGAAGAAGCCCTGAAGATCGCCGGACAGATTTGCATTTATACGAATACGAATATCAAAGTGGAAGCGCTGTAGGAGGTTCGATGGAAGCCGACGTGAGCAAGGCGTTTATCGCCTTCAGCCGGGAGGTGCTTGCCGAGGGAATGCGCAAGATCGAGCATTGCGTCGGGCAACTCAATGACGAGCAGGTATGGTGGCGGCCACGCCCGGAAATGAACAGCATCGCGAACCTGATGCTGCATCTGTCGGGAAATCTGAGGCAGTGGATCGTCGCCGGCATCGGCGAGGCCAAGGACGTCCGCAATCGTCCGCTGGAATTTGCGGACCGATCAAATCGAAAGAAGGCCGAGGTGATGGCGATATTGAAAAAAACCGCAACCGAGGCTGACGCGGTTTTGGCAAAACTGACGGCCGAGCAACTGATTCTCCCGCGGCGGATTCAGGGATTCGAGACGAACGTCATTGGCGCGATCATGAACACAATTCCACATTTTCGCGGCCATGTTCAGGAAATCATTCATATCACTCGCCAGCAACTCGGGGAGAGATACCGGTTTGATTTTGTGCCGAAGGGAAAGGAGCAGGAATCAGCGGGCAGGGCGGCGGTCTGAGGGTGGTCCGACCGATGTCTTTCCCGGTTCCGTTCGATTCGATTTGAAATCCATGGAGAAAAAGAGTCTCGCGCGGAGGCGCGGAGTTTTCTTCTCAGCGCCTCTGCGCCTCCGCGCGAGCTATTTTTTGAGCGTGTTGCCAAGCCCCTGGGATAAGTGAGACCCTTCAGCAGCTCTACGTCCGCTCTCCCAATTCGTAGAACCCGGCGGTATCCCGCTTGAGATAGCCCTTCTCCGCCAATTCCTCCCAGATTTCGCGGCCGAAGCCGGCGGGGGGCTGGATGGAGACGGTTTGAATCTTGCCCGTGCCGCTGAGCGGGCCGTGGCCGATCTTGGAATCATCGTCCAATCGCGTCAGTTTCAGCCGTTTCTTAAACGCCTTGAGCGCTTTGCGAAGTTCTTCTTCTGTTGCCGGCATGATCTTCTCCAGTAACGGGCTATTATACACCATCATGCAACACCTGACCCCTCGCCAGATCGTTTCGGAACTCGACAAATACATCATCGGCCAGGCCGACGCCAAGCGGGCGGTGGCGGTGGCCATCCGCGGGCGCTGGCGGCGGCAGCAGCTTGCCGAAGGTCTTCGCCAGGACGTTTCGCCGAAGAACATCATCATGATCGGGCCGACCGGCGTGGGAAAAACCGAGATCGCCCGCCGGCTCGCCGGCCTGACCGGCGCGCCCTTCATCAAGGTGGAAGCCACCAAGTTCACGGAGGTCGGGTATCACGGACGGGACGTCGATTCGATGATCCGCGATTTATTGGATTCCGCCATCGCGATGGTTCGCGAGGAGATGACCCAATCCGTAAAGGACCCGGCCACGGCACAGGTCGAAGAACGGCTCCTGGAGTTACTGTTGCCCGGCGAGCGTTCCCCGGCTTTCGAGGATGACGAGGCCAAGGCCAAGCGCACCCGCGTGCGGGAAAAGCTCCGCGAGCAACTGAGGGCCGGCGAGCTGGAAGACCGGCAGATCGAGATTCAGGTGGAGCGGCGTTCGGGCATCGGCGTTCTGGGTCCGGCGGGGATGGAGATGGACGTGGAGTTCCAGTCCATGCTGGAAAAGATGATGCCCGTTCGCCGCGAGTCGCACCGCTTGTCCGTGCGCGAGGCGCGCAAGGTGCTGCTGGCCCAGGAATCGGAAAAGCTGGTGGATCGCGAGAAGATTCAGCAGCGGGCGATCGAGCGCGTCGAGCAGAGCGGCATCGTCTTTCTGGATGAAATCGACAAGATTTGCGGCTCCGAATCCAAGCATGGCCCGGACGTTTCACGCCAGGGCGTGCAGCGCGATCTGCTGCCGATCGTCGAAGGCTCCACCGTCATCACCAAGTACGGCCCGGTGAAGACCGACCACATCTTATTCATCGCCGCCGGCGCGTTTCACGGCTCCAAGCCCAGCGATCTGATGCCCGAATTACAGGGCCGGTTTCCCATCCGCGTGGAATTGGCCGATCTGACCAAGGACGATTTCGTCCGCATCCTGCACGAGCCGAGGAATTCCCTGACCCGACAACAGGTGGAGTTGCTGGCGACCGAGGGCGTGTCCATCGAGTTCACCGAGGATGCGATCGACCTGATGGCCCAGTTGGCGTACGACCTGAACCGCCGCAGCCAGAACATCGGCGCTCGCAGGCTTTACACCGTCATCGAGCGCGTGGTGGAGATCATCAGCTTTGACGCTCCGGACCTGACGGAGAAGAAGGTTTCGATCACCGCCGATTACGTGCGCCAGCGCCTGGCCGGCGTGGTGAAGGACGAGGATTTGAGCCAGTTCATTCTCTGACGCAAATGTTTGCGGCGTGGCACGCACGCCGTCACGGCAGTGGTGGTGGCCCGGGCAGCGAAGGCGGTTGCAAAACCGCCGAACGGCGCTCGGCCGACCGGGCGGTCGCCACTTTCAAGGCAATAAGAAGTCCCAGACCCGCGACACCGGCCCAAGCCCACAGGGGTTGGCCGAGTATGCGTAGTTGTTGCAGGCTGCTTAGCTCGTCCTCGCTCTCCGAGGCCGCGGCCAAGCTGGGGTCGTAAGCAAGGCCCGGATCGAATCGCAATGAATCACAGACTTTCCGGAACATTGGCAGCCGCGCGTCGAATTGATCGTCGGTGTCGCCACAGGCGATCACAATCATCCCCTTTTTTCCGAAACAGGCGGTTGTGTAGCTCTTGACCAATCCCCATGTGGCGACGTTCGAACGGCTGACGACGCGAATCGCGTGTTGCGCGTCGTTCCAGTCCGCCGAGTCGATCGAAGCGTTCAGCACGATTTTCGAGAACAGCTTCGTGTGCCGGTCCTTCATGAACTGGTACATGTCGAGACCCAGGAGATTCTCTATTGCCTGTGCGATCTGGCGCTCATTGGGTTCTACGTTTTCGCGATAGGGCATCGTGCCCACCATGAGGTAAGGGAAACGGAACCAATCGTCGTTTTTCTGTTGGTACGCCGCCAGCCAACGGACCGGATTCGAATTGCTTTGAGTGGAGAGCAAGGCCGTGCCTAGCTGGAAATCCCAGTTCGGAATTTGCACCCAATCTTTCGGGACCGTGACGGCGAAGCCGGCCGACGTGCTGTGAAAATCCGTACCCGCGGCTTGGCCCGCGTTAGCGGCGATGACAAAAACGCCCGCCGCCAGGAAACACCAATGCTTAATCCCCATTTGGACGCTCGGTTCTTCCGGCATGATTGCCGTTGGTCATATCGGACGCCCACGCCAAAGGATTAAGAAGGAGGGGTCAGCGATCAATGCCGACTATGTTCACCAGCGGGTCGCTGCCGTTGTGAAGGACGAAAATTTAAGCCAGTTCATCCTCTAGCCAATCGGCGAAATGGAAAGAGGTAAACCGCGGATTACGCGGATTGCACGGATAAATTCAATTCTTATCCGCGCCCATCCGCGCAATCCGCGGTTCCTTTTCTTGTATTTCCTGGTTGCAAAGGGAAATGATTACGGCTTGCCCACCGGCGAATAGCCGACGATGGCGATTTTGTATCGTTCGGCCAGTTCCAGCACCTTGGCTTTTTCCAGCATGATGGTTTTCCCCGGCTCCAGGACCAGAACCGCGGCGCGGTTGGCGTGGAGTTTCTCGATCGTCGTCGTGCCGACGGTCGGGACGTCCAGACGCATGTCCTGATGCACGTTGGAGACCTTGATGAGCGTCCATCCGCCGACTTTGCAGAGTTTTCCCGCGCGGTCGATCATGGCGTTTGTCCCCTCGACCGCCTCCACCGCGATGACGTTTTTGTCCATGACGGCAATGGATTGTCCGATATCGAGCCGGCTGACGGTCTGGCAGATGTCCCATCCGAAGCGGATGTCAACCCACTGCTTGTCGGTGGGCGTGCCGCTGGTCATGACGCCGGGGGTCGCCAGGTGTTCCGTGCAATAGGTGGTTTGGTCGATCAATCGAATTCCTTCTGACGCCAGTTCCCGGTCGACCGCTCCCAGGACCGACTGGTCGCGTTTGTCCCGGTGGAGGATTCGGAACCAGATTCCGGCGGTCCTGAGGTCAGGAATATACTGGAAGAACCGCCAGCGGCTGTAGATTTTTTCCTTGGCGACACGTCCGACCAGGATCGCCTCATCACATCCTTCGGCCCGCAGGACTCGAATCCATTGTCCCACGCGCATGACGCCAACCCATTTGAAGACATCGACTTCCCCGCGGAGTTCGGGCCACGCGCTGCCTCCGAACGCCGCCGCCACCACTTTCCTGCCCGCCGCCCGCGCTCCGCGCGCCACCAGCAGCGGAAATATCCCTTCCCCCGCGATCAGACCCAGGGGGGATGTCGATCCGCCCGATTCAAAGGGCAATCTTGGGGTCACTGATGTCACGGACATGCATTTTAGAGCGCCTGAGAAAATAAACCACATCACAGCGCCAACCAGTCTCCTTGCCGGTCGGCGGCCTGGGCACTAACATGCATCCGGCCATTGATTCCGCGTAGTTCGACGTCACGGCACAATCGATGGCAACCCCGGTGCATGTTTTGCCACGCGCTGGGGGCGAGCGAATGATAGCCAACCCAATGGAAACATCCGCTGATTCCTCCGAACTCTGGTTCGTCGATCCCGGGCATTTTGATTCCGTGACCACGACCGAGGAAGGAATCGTTGTCGATAGTCAAAGCACCGGCGCCTACTCCGACATTCCCGCCGAGCAGACCAAAACGTTGTTGTCGCGCCTGGCGTCTCAGCCCTGGCGGCAGGTGGTGAAGGACCTTTACGAGCAGCAGAACCCTTGGTTGTATCGCATCGTCACCGATCCCAGCCGCGCCATGCCCATGGAACTGCTGGATTTTCACGGCGGCAGTTGTTGTCTGGACGTCGGATCGGGATGGGGCCAACTGAGCATTCCCATGTCTCTGGGCGGGTGCCGGGTGGTGGCGCTGGACCTGACCCTCGAGCGGCTCCGGGTCCTACGGGGCATTGCCGGGCAGGAAGGCGCCGACTTGGCCCTGGCCAAGGGGAACGTCCTGACCTTTCCGTTTCGCCCCGGGACGTTTGACATGGCCTTGTTCAACGGCGCCCTCGAATGGGTGGGAACCGGCAGGGGGGCTGAACAGACGATTCGCCAGTGCCAGGTCGCCGCCCTGTCCCGTGCCGCCCGCGCCCTCAGGAGCGGCGGTCTGATTTACGCCGGCATCGAGAACAGCGTCGGTTTGAAATACCTGATGGGCGCCCGCGACGATCACACCCGGTTGCCCTTTTTCAGCTTTCGCAGCGAGGAGGAGGCCCAGACGGTTGTTCGCGCCGCCGGCGGCGATCGCACCCCCACCAAGACCTGGGGACTGGCGCAGCTCACGCGATTGGTCCAGGAGGCCGGCCTGCGCGTCCAGTCCGTCTATGGATGCTTTCCCGATTACAAGCTTCCCCGCCATCTCGTGCCCCTGGACGACGTCAACCAGTTTCTTCTACAATGGGAGATGGATTGGGTCGAGCATCACGGTGACCAGGGAGAGCCGATCGAGGATCAGGATGCCATCCGTTCCGCTTACAGGCAGCTTGCCGACAACGGAATCGCTCATTGGTTCTGCCCGTCCTACGCAATGATGCTGGTGAAACCGTGAACCGTCTGGGCATTATCGAAGTATTGCGCGGCGCTTGGCAACTGCCCGATGGGCGGGACCTGGCCATGTCCGTCCATGCCGGCGACCGCAATGCCGAGTCGCGCGGCATGCGGTTCATCGTCAAGCGATCCAACCAACCCCTCTGCTGCGTCAAGCGCTTGCCCCTCGCCGGACCCTACGACACCCAGGCGATCCTCGCCACTCAGAAGGCTTACCGCGCCCTCACCTCCGTCAAGGTGCCCCAAGTCCTCAGTTCCACCCAGGACGATCGAAACTGGTTCATCGTCGAACAATTCGTCCTCGATGGCATGCGCCTTGACGACGCCATTCGCCGCCGCGTCCTGACTCGCCCCGACGCCGAAAAACTCGTCGCCAAAATCCTTCAGGAGATTTATTCCAATTCCCTCGGCCCCGCCGATCCCACCGTCGATGAGAAACGCGTCCTGAACGCCATCGAAGGCTCCCGCCTCTCCGTCCAGCAAAAGGCCAGCTTTCGCCAGCAGATTTTTGCCTGCCAGCCCCCCATGTGGCACCCGCCGGTATGGACCTCCCGCGACTTTTTGCCCCGCAACATCCTCCTCAGCGAAGGCCAGCCGTTTCTCGTGGATTTCGACCTGGCGTGCAAAACCGGCCTGCTGGGGATGGACGTGTTGCGCATCGAATTCTACACCGGATGGCAGATTCCGTTCTGGCCCGCCGAGGGCGCCTCCCGCCAGGACCCTCGCACCCACCTGCTGTTTTTGCTCCTGGAAGAGCATCTTCAGCGCACGATCGCCGCCGGTTCGCATTACCGATACTGGGTCGAGCTCTACGATCCGCAGATCCAGCAATTGGTCCGCCGGGTCTGTTCGGGCGCTTCGGCCAAGCGCGCGTTGAAAAACCAGTTGGCCGGCGCTCCCATGGGCGCCGCGGCGGTTCCTCCGGCCCAGCGGGCTCGCCGCGCCAGCCGCGCAGCCCGGCTTCACCGCGCCGCCGACCTCGCCCAGCGGACCCTCTGGACCTTCAAAAACCGCATCGAAACCGGCGTGGTCAAAATTGCTTCCATGCGCACCGGCATTGAAGCGCTTGGCGAGGACATGATCCAGGGCAGGATCCGCTGCTCCTCCCTCTGGAAAAACATCGCCAAAGGCCGCGTCAAATTTTGGATCGACACCCCCGGCGAATGGACCATGCCCAACGAGAGCACCCTCATCCAGGGTTGGTGTTATTCCACCTCATCCTCCCCCATCACCGCCGTCCGCGCCGTCGTCAATGGCCAGGTTCATTCCGGCTACTACGGCGGCGAACGCCAGGACGTGAAGCTCGCACATGGGAGCAAACTCCCCCACGCGATGATCGGCTTTGCCGTCCAGTGCACCGTCCAATTGGGGTTCAACCACGTCGTCCTCGAAGCTCTTGCCGATGAACGATGGATTCCCGTGTGCCGGTCCATTTGGCGAACCAGCTATTTCCCCGACTTGCGCCGCCGCTCCCACGTCAGCTACCGGCAATACGTCGAAATGGAGGAGCGCCGCCTCAATCGCCAGTCCGCCCAATACGCCAAGGAGTGCGACAACTTTGCGATTCGGCCCCTGATTTCCGTCGTCCTGCCCGTTTACAGGACCGACTTGGAGTTGCTGTCCAAGGCCGTGGAATCGGTCCGCCGCCAAATCTACGGCAAATGGGAACTGTGCATCGTCGACGACGCTTCGAAAAATCGCAGGCTCACACGATTCCTTGAGGACTTGGCCAAGGACAAACGCGTCAAGCTCCACGTTCGCGAGCAGAACGGAAACATTTCCGCCGCCACCAATGACGCAATCGCCTTGGCCGCCGGCGAGTGGATCGCCTTGCTCGACCACGACGATGAGCTTTCGCCCGATGCCCTGTATCAGATCGTCGCCGCCATCAACCGCAAGCCCGATTGTGACGTGCTCTATACCGACCAGGACAAGATCGACGCCGAGCAGAATCGCTGGGAACCGTTTTTCAAGCCCGACTGGTCGCCGGCCTATTTGCGCGGCGTGATGTATCTGGGGCATCTCCTGGTCGCGCGCCGCAGCCTCCTGCAGCAGCTCGGTGGATGCGACGGCCGGTTTGACGGCGTCCAGGATTTCGAGCTTGCCCTGCGGCTTTCCGAACACAACTGCCGCATCGAGCACGTACCCCGGATTCTCTACCACTGGCGGGCGATTCCCGGCAGCGTCGCCGCCGACTCTTGGGCCAAGAACGGCATCGACCGCCTCCAGGAGCAGGCCGTGCAGGCGCATCTGGATCGTCTGGGCGTTGCCGCCGCCGCTCGCCGCGACAACCGCCCCCACCGCGTGCAGATCGTTCCCAAGCCCCGATCCAATTACCCCAAAATTTCCATCCTTATTCCCACCCGCGACCATCCCGAACTCATCGGCCGATGTCTCAAAACCCTCTATCGCCTCACCAGTTATCCCAACTTCGAGGTGCTGGCGGGCGACAACGACACCAGCGATCCGCGGGCGATGAAGATCCTCGATTCCTTTCCCATCAGGAAGGTCCCCCTCCCAGGCGAGTTCCATTTCGCCCAGTTCATCAACACCCTCGCCGCACAGGCCACCGGCGACTATCTGATGCTTCTCAATAACGACACCGAAATCGTCCAAGCCGATTGGCTCCAGCACCTCCTGCTCTATGCCCAGGAGGATGACGTGGGAATGGCCGGCGCTCTTCTGACTTATGCCGACGGAACCGTGCAGCATGCCGGCATCATCCTCGGCCCGCGCGGAACCGCCGACCACGTCATGCGCGGATTCCCCGCCGACTGCGACGGATATATGGGCTCCCTCGCCTGCACCCGCGAAGTCACCGCCGTCACCGCCGCCGCCTCCATGATCAGCCGTCGAAAATTCATGCTCGTCGGCGGCCTGTGCGAACGCTTTCGCCGCCATTACGACGACCTGGATTTCTGCCTGCGGCTGCGAAGCCGCGGCTGGCGCAATCTCTGCGTCGCCTCCGCTCGCCTCATCCACTACGAATCCCGCAGCCGCGGACTTAAGTACGACTTCACCGACCGCGTCTTGCTCCTGGACCGCTGGGAATCGGTGATCGACCAGGGCGACGCCTTTTACAGCCGGAATTTCGACCGCGATTCCACCGATTACCGCGTCGGCATTGGAGGAACCAGCCCTTGAACGTCCTGTTCGCCCTCTATCAGAATTTCGCCTGCAACAGCGCCAATCACGTTGACGGCATCGCCCGCGAATTGACCGCGCTGGGATGCAGTTGCATCGTCGCCGTACCCTCCAATCCAACCCAGGCGGAACTGCTCGGCTCGGTCCCCTATGGAATCGCCACCTTCGACCAGGTGCTGGCCGGGGAGATTGGCTTCGACAACGGACGGGGGATCGACGTGGCGCATTTCTGGACCCCGCGCGAGGTCAACCGCCGCTTCTGCGAACGCCTCCAAGGCGCCGTCGACGCGAAGCCTTCCGCGCGCCGCTTTGCCACCATCATCCATATGGAGGACAACGAAGACCTGATCGCGCGCTCCCAACTGCGCGATTCGCTCGACGAATACGCCAGCGGACAAAAAATCGCCGGATTTCCCGCCCATCTGTCCCATCCGCTGCACTGGAAAAAATTTCTGGAATCCGCCGATGGGCTCACGGTCATCATCGACGCGCTTCGCGACGTGATTCCGCGCGACAAGCCGGTTGAACTCACCTGGCCCTCCACCGACGAACGTAACTTTCATCCCCGCCCGGTCGACCTGGCGCTGCGCAAGGAACTTGGCATCAAGCCGGATCACACCGTCCTGGCCTATCACGGCAACGTCCACCAGGCCAATTTCCGCGAGGTCCGCAGCCTCTATCTCGCCGTCGCCCTGCTCAATCGCGAAGGCTGGCCCACCACCCTCCTGCGCATGGGACGCGACCACATCGAGGTGGACCCCCTCTTTCGCCGCTGGGCCGCCGAGCATACCCGCACCGTCGGTTTCGTCCCCAACCGCGCCCGTCTCGCCGAGCTGCTTTCCCTGGCCGACGTTTTCGTCCAGCCCGGATTGTGCGACGTCTTCAATCAATATCGCTTTCCCTCCAAGGTCCCGGATTTCTTCGCCCTGGCCCGCCCCGTCATCCTGCCGCGCACCAATATTGGCCTGGTCACGCGCCATGGCCAGGATGCGTACGTCCTGGACGAGGCCAACGGCCCGGCCATCGCCGACGCCGTCAAGGCCATCGCTCAGGACGAAGACCTTCGCCGCACCCTCTCCTCCGGCGCGAGGCTGTTTTTCGAGGCCAATCTCAGTTGGTCCGCCACCGCCGCAAAAATCCTGGCGCTCTATCGCCGAGTCTTGAAAGGCCGATCTCCCGTCGATCTCGCCGAACCCACAAACGGGGACACTCTGAATCCGCTCCAACGCTATTCCCAAACCAAGTTCCCGCCCCTGTCCTATGCCACCGTCCGTGACTATTGCGACAGCGCCGACCATTTGAATTTCCTCTGCACCATGAACGATCTCAAGGACGTTCAGCGCCCCTGGAGCGCCAAGGCCCTGATCGGCCAACTCAAGCCCGGTGGCACGATCCTCGAAATCGGCGCCGGCGAACCGCGCGTCGCGGCGCTTTTGCAGTCTCTTGGCTGGAACGCCATCGTCTGCGATCCGTACGACGGCTCCGGCCACGGCCCCACGGATTACATGCGCTACGTCAAGGCCTATCCCAACGTCAGGATCATCCGCTCCGTTTTCGACCCCTCCATTGCCGACGTGGAAGGCTTCGCCTCCACGCCGATGCGCGGCCGACTCGACGCCGTCTATTCCATCTCCGTCTTGGAACACGTCCAGGCCGCGGATTTGGAAAAGGCGTTTGCAGGCATCGAAGCCGCCCTGAAGCCCGGCGGACTGTCTCTCCATTGCGCCGACGCCGTCGTGCAGGGCGGCGGCGCCGAATTTCACGTCGAGCAGATGGCCCGAATCCTTCAATTCCAGAACCGCCTTGCCGGCGATGATGCCGATTGGGACCGTTCCCTGCGCTCCATTCACGAACTCTTCGCCGCCGCCATGCAGGACCTGGATACCTTCTTCCTCGGCCCGCAAGGCCACAACCAATGGCGCGGCTCTCAGCCCTTCGAACAATTCCCCTTCCGCAAATGCATCTCCGTCCAGTTCATCGCCCGCAAAAAAAAGGATTCGCACGCCGCGGCAGGTCCCATTGACCGGAGTTCCCAATGAACCCCGCCAATCCCTGGAACGCCGACGTCCCCTTTTCCTACAGCTCGATGTGGCTCGGATCCGCCGAATGCCTGCGCGTCGTCCAGCGGAAGACCTCGCACGACGAGACCCTTCACTGGCTGCGATATTCCATCCGCGAATATTTTAAGCCCGCGCTGGACGATTCAGCGGCCCGCAAACCGCGCGATGAATATCGCTGCCTGATTTTGGGCGCCAACGAAGGTTGGATGGAGCGGCTGCTTTGCCAAAGCGGGTTCAAGGGCCGGATCATCGCTTCCGACATCGCTTCCAAGGCCCTGGCCCGCGCGGAACAACGCGCTCGAGAAGAGGGCTATCCCAACGTCCAATACGTTGTTGCCGACCTGAACAAGGACCGTTTTGAAGGTCCGTTTGATTTCATCATTGCCGAAGGAGTCCTGCACCATATTGCCAACATCGAGCCGTGCCTGCGCACGCTGGCCGAGTCGCTGACGCCCGACGGATATCTTTTCGCCGCCGAATTCGAAGGGCCCGTGCGCTTCCAGCTTTCGGCGCTCCAGACCCGTTGGATCAACGCCGCCCTGGCCGTTTTGCCCAAAGTCTTGCGCCCGCTCCCTCCGGGCGACGAACCGCTCTTTCCCGCCACGCCGCAGCAAAACGCCTCCATCCAATACGCTCCGCCCTCCGAGCAAAGCATCGCGGCGTTCGATCCCTCCGAGGCCATCTGCGGCCCGACGCTGAAACGGCTGATTCCCCAGGTGTTCCAAATCGTCGAGCGCAACCCTTTTGGCGGCACGTTGCTCTCCTACATGACCGCTCACTTCGATTTTGCCCGCGCCAATTCCGATGAATTCTCCCGCCAGTGGCTCAAGCTCCTCATCCATCTGGAGGATACGCTGATCAAGACCGGAATTCTGCAAGATGAGTTTGTGTTTTACGTGCTGAAGCGAAAGGCGTAGCGCGCGCCGCCGCCGCGTTCAGCCCGACGCGTGCCGGTCGTAGAACGCAATGTCGTCTTTCAGCAGGTCTCGAAGCTCCGCGGCAACGTGCGCCGTCCCCAGCGTTTCCTCACGCCGCCGCTCATATTCGCAACCACAGCACCCGTTCTTTCGTTCCATCCGAAGCCGGCGCCCGATTAGTTTCTCCACGGACGCAATCGACTTGCCCAACGCCTCCATCCTCCCGATCAGATCGAACATGCGCATGTCGACGTCGCGGAAAATCACTTGCGCGTAAAAATACCGCAGCCCCGGCATCCGCGCAAACTCGATGATCGTTGGTTCTTCCTCCAGGAACCGATCGTGCAGATGATGCCCGTGCCGCGGATAGTGCTTCCAGAAAAAATAATGCGAAATGAGCCGATCGACCGGGTCGCGCAGAATCGTCACGCGCGCAGCGCTGATGCCGTCATATTTCCGCATGCAGAAATGACCGTGCGCCACCCGCTTGCCCCTCAGCGCCGAATCTCGCGCCGCGGCACACTGCCGCAAATACCCCTCCCGGTCCACGTTGATCCGTGAGGTCGGGTCCAGCAGCCGGTCGCCATAATCAAAATAGACGCGATCCTCCCGGTAGGCGCGGACCAACGCGCCGCGGAGCGCGGTTCCTGCACATCGTGGCACGTGGACCGAAATCAAGTCCATGCCGTCATCACAGCGCGTTGCAAGACGGTATACACCGGTCAAAATCCACCCGCGCGAATTCCACCCGGAACGCCCACGGCGCTGCCGTGGGTCTTTCTTCGCGAAAGTGTACATTGACCTGCAACCGGCTCTACCGTCGCTTGTCCCGCGACAACAAAACAGCCCCCTGCGATGCAACGAAGATTCCGTTTTTATCGTAGCGCCATTCCCCCCGCAAATTCCACCGCCATTTTCCACAACCGCGCGATTTTTCCCCGACTCCCCGTCACCCAAAAAATCGAAGCGCCCCTGAATTCCCCCGCCCGCTAACTCACCGCCGAAAAACGCTCGACCGACAGGTCCATATCCGCAAGGCCGATGTACCGCCGGCTCGGCAGAACCGGCAACAGGATCGAATCGTATCTCCGGTCCAGCGGCATCGCATCGTCCAGGCTCGCCCCGCTTGCCAGGCCCACGCTCAGCAGATAATCCCCCCCGTTGTATCGCACCGTCCATCGGAACTGAACGATCTCGATCTGCCCGGCCATCAGCGGCCGCCGCTGTTGCGGCGTTGCCGCCAGCAGCGAATTACTCCCGTACAGCAGCAGCCCCTCCTTGGTTTTGATGTTCAGCCCGAAGATCGGCAGGGCGATGTCGCGGTGTGCCAGGACCTTCAAGTAGAGCGTCACCGTCGAATCCATCCCCACCGTCGCCGGATACGCCGTCCCGTCCTGCGCCACCAGCAGATAGTCCAGAATATGCGCCTCGTCGTTTCCCCACCGATGCTCGTAGCGGTTATACGTATTACGCTTGTCGAACATTTCTTCGGCGCCGGTCTCGCGGAAAAACGGATGCTCCGGCAGATCGGCCGGCGGAGCGACAACCACGGCCGCCTCCGGGCTCGGCCGCGCCCCGGGAAGGCTTTGCCTCCCGGCAGGCTTCTGAACGGTCTTCTCACTCCCGAACAGCAGCTCGGTGTACTGGTTGATCACCTGCCTCGGTTCGCCGATTGCCACGCAATGCCCCTGGTGCAGCAGGATCGCACGCTCGCAATGCTGGATGATCTGCTCCGATGAATGGCTCACCAGCAAAATCGACGTCCCCCCATCCCGCAATTCCCGAATCCGGCGAAAACACTTCGCCTGGAATTTCGCGTCGCCCACGGACAAAATCTCGTCCACGATCAAAAGCCGCGGATCGAGCGAACTGTAAACCGCGAACGCCAGCCGCGCCACCATCCCGCTCGAATAGTGCTTCACCGGCGATTCGATGAACTGCCCGATGTCCGCGAAATCCGCGATCTGCTCGAATTTCTCGCCGATCTGGCCCTGATTCAGCCCCAGCAGCGACGCATTCAGATAAACGTTCTCCCGCCCCGTGAATTCCGGGTTGAAGCCGCTGCCCAGCTCCAGCATCGAAACCACGCGCCCGCGCGAAAGCACCATCCCCGTCGTGGGCGCGAGAATCCCCGTGGCGATTTGCAGCAGCGTGCTTTTCCCCGCGCCGTTCTGCCCCACGATCCCCACGCATTGCCCCTCAGCCACGTCAAAGCTCACGTCGCGCAGCGCCCAAAATTCGTGGTACAGCTTTCGCCGCCTGCCCAGCAGCGATTGAATCACCCGATGCCGCGGATGCGCATAAATCTCGTAGCACTTCCCCACGCCCCGGACGGATAGCACCAGCCCCTCGTCCAGGGCCGGATGGCCGTTAGATGACATCGGCAAATCCTCGCTTGGCTTTCATGAACACATAGTATCCGAAAATGAACGTCAGCAGGCAGATGAAGTAGTTGGGCACAAGCAGCGTCAACTGCGGCCAGTGATGCTGAAACAAAACCTCCCGCGATTCCTCGACGAACACCGCCAGTGGATTCAGCCACAAAAACCATCTCTGTAGCGGCGCCGGCACCCGGGCCAGCGGATACACGATCGGGCAAAGATAAAACACGATTTGCAGAATGATGATGATCAATTGGCCGATGTCGCGCACGTACACCCCCAGCGCCGCCACCAGCCACGACAGCCCGGCCGTGAACAAGAACAACGGAATCCACACGATCGGCAGCGCGATCGCGTGCACCGAGAGCGGAGTCATGAAAAATTGCGTGCAAAACAGCAGAACCACCAGCCCGAAAAGGTTGAAAATGATCGCCGCCCCCAATCCCGCCAGCGGCAAAATCTCCAGCGGAAAAAGAATTTTCTTCACGTAACTCGGATTGGACAATACCTGCATCGACGCCGCCCCGACGCTCTCGGCAAATATGCCGTACACGATCAGTCCGCAAAAAAGATTCATCGCAAACACGAAGGACGTTCCCTGCCCGTTCCACGAGCGGATTCGCAGCACCACGCTGAAAACGAATATGTAAACCAGAAGCATGAAGATCGGATTGAGCATCCCCCAGAACAATCCCAGCGCCGACCCGCGAAACCGGGCCTGCACCGCCCGGTTGGTCAGTTGCCGCAGCAACTGCCGTTGCTGCCACAGCCGCCGGCAGATCCGCCAAGGGTTCAGCGGGACCGATTCGTGCGTCTGCGCACTATGGACGACCACGTCGCAAGAGGTATTCATGCAATCACCTTTCGATCACAGAAACAAATCCTGGGCGAAACTCTTCCAACCCAGGGAAAACCGGCGATACCGCAAGGTAACGAATTCGATTGTGCTCGGCAAAATCCGCGCCGCCCCCCGGCGATGAATCGCCGACCGCCGGCGAAAATGCCCCACCTTCTGGCCCAAGAGTTCGATCGCCCCCGCCCGCACTCCGCGCGACTCCGACAGCCGCCGAAGCGCCGCCTCGTAAAGGTCCGCCTGCTTGCCGAACCACGTCCCATCCATCTTCTTCGCGTTCAGATATTGCTGATACAGCGAACGCCTGAGCGCTCCGATGGATTGTCCCGCATGCTGCCGATAGCGCACGAGCGGCCGCGGGATCCCCGACACCGGCGACACCGCCGCGATCAGCAGTGCCATCCATCCATCGTGCATCCACAGCGGATCGATCGGCAACACCAGTTCCCGCATCCTCGCCGAGAATGCCGTCGTCGCCCCGGTCACCACGTTCTGCCGCAGGATCACTTCGAACGCCCCGCCCCGCTCCAACTTCCGCCGCAATTTCCCCACCAGGCCCAAGCTCTGCCACAGCCGATATCCCAGCGATTGGCCCCCATCGTCGCAAATCTCCGCGTCGCTGAAGACCAACCCCAACTCCGGATTCCTCGCAAACTCCCCCATGATCGTCTGGAGCTTCTCCGGCATCCACTTGTCATCCTGATCGCACAGTGCAATGATTTCCCCCCGGCAAGCCCGGATCGCCCGCTGGAAATTCGCCGCCGGCCCCAGCCTCGAATCGTTCACCTCGATTCTCACCTCAAACCCCGGATTGCCCTCGGCGAACCGCCGCAATATTTCAATCGTTTGATCCGTCGATCCATCATCAAAGGCCACCAACTCGCTCGGCAAAACCGTTTGCTCGGCCAGGCTCCTCAATTGTTCAGGCAAAAACGCGCCGCCGTTGTAAGTGCACAAGGCGACCGAGATGGCAGGCTGACGCAACGTGCTCATTTCAACGAGGCCAGCGACCCTATATCGCAAGCCCGGACACGTCAAGGAAAACGCGATCTTTGAAAGCGCGGGGGAGGCGTTTTCTTCGCGTCTTTGCCCCTTCGCGGTAATCCGTATTTGAGGCTCGCCAGCACGTTCGGTGAATCCAAAAGACAAACCGCGAAGGGGCGAAGGCCGCGAAGGAATCGGGCATCTCGGCCAAAAAAGCTGTTTCAAATCCCCTTGGGTTGCTTGGAACGCCCACGGCGCCGCCGTGGGGATTCTCCCGCTCGCGGGGCGATAAGGGGACATTCAAGATTTCCAAAGCCGGGGCTCGAGCACACAGAAATCTTGAATGTCCCCTTTACGCCGCCCCCGCATTACTCGTCCTTGTTCTTCTCCGGCCAGACGACCTTGATCGGCGTGCCGTTGACCTCGGCCTGGGGAAATCCGTTGGCCATTCGGCCGGTCATGTGGAACGTGCCGATGGATTTAGCGAGGTCCACCGCTCCCGCGAAGGATATGCCGCCGTAGTTGACGTCCGCTTCGATTTCTCCGCTGCCTGGGTGGTAATAGCCCTTAAAGTCGCCCTGGTTGCTCTTGCCGAAGAACGCCACCTTTTCGGGCATGCTCATGACCAGCGTGGGCCGGAAGAACGACACGTGGTCCACCGCCGGCCCGCTATGGGGAGACGCCGGGTTATACATTCCCACTTCAGACAGGTACGCTTGAAGTCCGAATGTGAGCACATCCGACACATCGGACTCGGCCTTGGGGCCGATGTTTTCCCATTGGTGCCACACCTGCACCGGGCCCCTGTAGAACATGATGCCCAGGATGAACACGACGGCAATCGACGCCATCGCGACGATCTTGCCCTTGGAGACGTAGACGGCCGGGTTTTCGTTTTGTTTCGCGGCGGGTTTCTTTCCCGCCGCCGGCGCAGCCATGGCCGGGACGACGATGGCATCCCCGCATGCCGGGCATTTGATCGTTTTGCCCGCCAGCGCATCGCTCAGTCCCATCCGTTTGCCGCAGCTACATTGAACGTTGATTGGCATCTCGTTCCCCGTTTCGCGTGACGCAAAAATTATAACGACGAGGCCCTCGGCATTACAACCCCAGCATCTCCTTCCTCGCTCTTGCCATTGCGGAACCCCGCCACGATACCCTAAGTTATAGCAACGAACAGGAGTCCTCCATGGCCGAAGAAAAACCCTCCATTCACATCGATACCGATTGGAAGCGTCAAGCGCAGGAAGAGAAGAAACGTCTGGTGGAGGAAGAAGCCCGCAAAGCCAGGGAATCCGCGGCCGCCGCGCCTTCCGCCGCCGCCGGCGCAGGCCCGTCATCGCCGAGGTCCGCCGCCGCCCCCGGCCGCCCTCGCGGCGAATTGCCCCCGGCCAGCTTCCCCACCCTCGTTCAATCCATTCTCACTCAGGTTCTTTATTATCTCGGCGATCTCACCGCCCGCGGGGCCGAGCCCAACGTCAACCTGGACATGGCCAAGCACCAGATCGACATCCTCGGCGTCCTGGAAGAAAAAACCCGCGGAAACCTGACGCCCGAAGAAAAATCGCTCCTCGATACCGCGTTATACGAAACCCGCATACGGTATGTCAGCGTGGCGTCGCAATTCACGTGAGGAATTGTCATTGGTCATTAGTCATTTGTCATTTGTCACTGGTCCCTTGCCGCTATCGCCCGCGATGTTGATTACCAATGACCAATGACCAATGACCAATGACCAATGACAAATGACCAATGACCAATGACAAATGACCAATGACCAATGACAATTCCGCCTCATCTACTCCGTATCAACTCCTCCTTGGCAATCCCCAACTCCCTGCGTGTCTGGTCGATGTCGCGCAGGAACCGTGTCCCATCGTTGTAATATCCCGCCGTGGGCGCCACCTGCGGGATATGCGTTGTCCAGAACGCGTTGAATCGCCGCATCAGCGCTTCGCGGAGATATTTGCTCAGCATCGACGCCAGGGCCACGGCCATGCAATGCGTCTCGGCCTTCTCGCGGAAGATGATCCTGACGCCGTTCGATCCCTTGTGCAGGCGATAATAGGCCTGTCCATCCTGTTCCTGAAGCACTTCCAGAGACCACTGGTCGAACATGAGCCGCAATAGAGAGCCGTAATGCGCGCGTCCCCCCTGGCGATCGCAGAAGATGGTCATCGGTTCAGACCCGTAGGTTCGCAGCAGATAGTCCAGATGAATCGCGCTGGTCGAAAAGAGGACGGATGCCTTGTTGCGGGTGGCGTTGAAAAGTTGATTGAGCCGGCGTTCCAGCACCACCCGGGCCGCCAGATGGACGCAGCGCGTTTCCGAGCGATTCATCTCCGCCCGCAGGGCATTGGCGAAGAGCTGGACCGGCAGCGCTTCCTGCTCGATGGGGAAAATCTCGTTGTCGGCCGGTTGATACCACGGATACGCCGGCAACTCCGCCAGCACGTCCTGGCTCGTCCGTTGCAGCAGGGCGGTCAGGTCGCCGGGCATTTCCCCATAAGTACAAAGCACCGCAAGGACGGAGCGCTCCAGTTCCTTCAACCCCGTCGCCGGGGAATAAACCAGCTTGCTGTCGTTGACGTGCAGTTTTCGACCCGAAGCCAGCCGGTTCCTGCTCACCAGCCTCGCCAGCCGCTTCCAAAGACACGGAATCGCCTGCCGACCATCCATCGGCCCCAGGTCAAACGCACAACATCCAACCACTAGCGGCCCCAGCAGCGGCCCATATCCCGCCTCGTCAATCCCTGCCAAGATCATGCGCGCGGATTATACCGGCTTGACTTCCACCGGCATCCAAATAGATTTACAAAGCACAGGGGCGCACTGCCCAAGGCCCCGGAATGCTCGGGCGCGTAGCTCAATTGGCTAGAGTACCGGACTGTCGATCCGGTGGTTGCGGGTTCGAACCCCGTCGCGCTCGTTGAGAATTTCGCAGTAGACCGCGTTTTTTCCCCTCGGCGGCGATGAAAGCCCCCGACGTCCCTTTCCGGGTCATCTCCCAGATCAGGCCCATCGCCAATAATCCCTGGAATATGCCCAGCCCGCTGCCGGCTTGGGGATCGTGGCGGTCATTGCGGTTCATCCGTCCATCGTGAATTCAGATTCACCGAAGAGCATGGTCCCGGCCATTTCGGTCATCATGCACTAGATTCGGCGAATTGGAAATCCTTCACCTCCAATTTCACGCGATTACGCGATTGATCAAAAGTTGACGCGCCGCCCAAAAAAAGAAAGCCGGGCCTTGACGGCCCGGCCAGATCAGGATCGGCAAATACCCAATCGCTATTGGCGCTCACGACTTCGCCGCCGGCGTGCCAACATGCCGATGGCGCCCAGGGCGATCAATCCCATCGACGCCGGCTCAGGCACACTGGACTGCGACAGGCTGGAACTCGGTAAGGAGACGCCGTTGGCGGCGGCAAAGGCGTCCAGTGCCGCAACGTCGCCGGCCGAGGCCGCGCCGCTGTCGCCCTGGTTGTAGTTGGCCGCCAACTCGGCCAGGTCGGGGCCGTTGACGATGCCGTCGTATTGGAAGTCGCCCTGGTCCCAGGCGGTGAAGCTCTGGTTGAAGTTCGCCGCCAGAATGGACAGGTCGGGGCCATTGACCGTGCCTTCCAGCTTGGCGTCGCCGAGCAGCGTGTAGGCCACTTCGATCTGTCCGGCGCTCAGGCCGGCGGGGGCGTTGGCGTCGCCGCCTTCGGCAAAGCCCAGGCCATATTTCAAACTGTTCACCGCCAACGGCGCCGAGGTATCGATGCCTCCGAGTCCATTCCAGTTCCCGCCGTTGTAGCCGTTTTGCAGATACGTGTAGATGGTCGAGACGGGATCGCCGGTGAGGATGACGTGGTTGTTGTTGATATCGAAAGCGCTGCCGCCGGCGATCGACAGCGAGGAGATGTTCACGCTGCTGGTCACGGCCGGGCCGGAGCCGGCGGAGGTGACGTTGGGGGCAAGTTGCAACAATCCACCGTTGATGCTGACGCTGCCCCCGCTCGGCAGGGCGCTGGTGGCCGCGGGTGTCGAGGTTGGATTGATGACCAGTGTGCCGGCGCTGACGGTCGTTCCACCCGTATAGGTATTGCTGCCGCTCAGACCCTGCGTTCCGAATCCCAACACGTTTACCGCGACCGAGCCGGTGGTGTTCTGAATGACGCCGGAAAAATTCGAGTTGCCGGCAGGGCTGAGCGTAAACGTCGGTGTTCCACCCGCGGAGACGTTGTCAACTGTTCCCGAGCCGGAAAGATTCCCGATCAGCGGACTATTCCCATCCAGATCGAGAATCGCCGGAGAGTTGACCGCGACCGTGCCCAGGCCCAGGGGGGTGAAGCTGCCCACGGGGGGGACCAGGGGCGTGGAGGTCTGCACTGTTCCTCCCGATATGGTGGTGCCGCCGGAGTAGGAACTCGCGCCGCACAGAGCCAGGGTGCCTGACCCTTGCTTGACGAGGGACAGCCCGCCCACGCTGGCTCCATCGCTCAAACTGCCCTGAAAGCTGTTGGCCGGCGTTGTTGAACCCGAGATGACCAGGGTTGCGGGGTTGGAACTGCTGTTGGTGATGTTCTCGTCGGCGGGCTTGCTAAATTGTCCGCTCGACAGCGAATTGAACTGCTCGATGTTGCCGTCGAGATCTATTTCCGTGGTGGCGCCTTCGGCTCCCTTGATGGTCCCGAAAATGACATCTGAAGTCGTCGGAATGGCATAGGGAACGGCCAATTGGAGGGTGCCGTTCGTGTTGATCAAGGTTGTGCCCGTGTACGTATTTGCGGCGCCGAGGACCAAAGATCCTTTGCCTCCGCCGCCGGGCGCGTTGGCGATATTGAGGTCCGAGTTGCCCGAGATCACGCCGTTAAGGGTGATCCCGCCCCCCGTCGTGCCGCCCATGGTCACTGTAAAGTTGTTTGTCTCCGAGGCGCCGGTGAGAAAGTTGGCATTGGATTGTGTGACATCCGCCGCGGTGAACGTCTGGTTGTTGCTGTTGAGCTTGATCGGAACGTCAATCGTACCGCTGGTTCCGGTGTTGGCATTTGTAAAGTAGACGCCCGTGTTGTATGTCGTGTAGGTCACGTCGGGGGTTGCGGTGTTGACGGGTGACTGCTCAAGCGTCCCGCCGTTGGCGACGTCAATTTCACCCGTGCTAGCCGCGCTGCTGATGACCGCGCCGTCTGTGTTGAGTCGCGGCGTGCCGGTGATAACCAGTTTGCCGTCGATGTTGCTGTTATTGATCTGGGAAATAGTGCCTGAGTATCCCAACGTCACGGTAGCGCCGGAACCGATATTGAGTGCGCCTGTCGAGCTAAAAGCGACCGCGCCGTCGATTTCCAGGCCGCCGGAACCGTTGACGTTGAATACATCATCGATGGTTGCCGGCCCGGAGGTCACCGAGTTGAAACCGTTGGTGTTGAACGTGCCTCCACCGGGGTTGACAGTGATGCTGCGTTGTGACGGAGTGCCGGTTGAACCAATCGCGGCTCCCGCCTGAAGAGTGCCGCCGGCAAGGGTAATCCCCCCGTTGCTGCCGCCCAGAGTTGCGTCGCCATCGGCGATCACCGTGCCGCCGTTGATAATGGTGCCGCCGGTGTATCCATTGGCGACGGAAAGCACCGTGGTGCCCGCCGTGTTCGTCACGCTGCCGCTGCCATTGATCGAACCTCCGGCAAACGTGTACGTGTGGCCTGTGGTGTTGTTGATCGTTACGCTGTTCGGCGAAACCCCGCCGCCTTGCACCGTCACCATGCTATTCGACGTCAGGCTATTGGCAAAGGTGACCGTCTCGCCATCCGCATAGGTCGTGCTTGCACCGGACCAGTTGGCAGTTACGTCATCCCACGTCCCGCTGCTTTTGGCCCAAGTCACACTGGGACTGGCGACGTTCGACAAAGAAGCGCTCAGGCCGTTTATTCCAACGCCTTGGGAAGTTCCCGCCGAAGTGCTGGTCGACCAGACGAGCCAGATTGCACCGCCATTGCTTATGACGTTCCCGCCGGTCAACGTGATCGTATCGCTTTGGTTTTCAGTGGAGCCCGCGGTTGCGCCCGTTGCAAAAGTGCTCGCCACCGCGCCTACGTTGGTCAGTGAGGCGCCGGTTGGCAGGGAATCGCTGCTCGCCGTCGAGTTGTCGACGAAATATCCCATGTCCAACGGCTTGGCTGTGTTCGCCCAGGCGAGATAATCGGTGAAGCTGATGTTGACGGTATTGAGGTTCCCGCCCGTCTCGTTTTGCAATTCAACGCCGAAATACTCGATGCCGGTCGAACTCGTGCTGATCGCGCCCAGCGCCGGGCTGCCGGAACTGTTCCCAAAAATGAACAACGCTCCGGTCGTCGTGTTGGGTATGCCGACCCCGACTTTTTGAGCCGTGCCCGCCGATGCAAACCACCAGCCATCCAACGCCGGTTCAGAATAACTCGCATTGAACGCCTCGAATGCCGTGCTTAGATCGGCAGGGGTGCCTATCGTCCCGGATGGGCTGCTCAGGGTAACGGGCGGGTCAGCACTGCCGGGGGTGGTAACGTTGGGCAGACTCCCAAAATTCGGCGCATAGGTGCCGCCGGTGTAGCTCACCAAATTGCCGGCGCCGAAACCTGATTCGCCGAACGCCCCGGCGACCGCAACTGTCGCCGCCATCGCCAATTTATACTTCGACCGCGTTGAAAACTTCATTTTCATGCCTCCTGATTCGTAAGACTAATTCACGTTGGTTTCGCGTCAGACGACAATGGATCCCTGACCAGCGTCCGCGAAGTGACGAATTATGCCGGTGATATGTGAGCGCAGCACGAGGGAATCATTTTGAATACGAAAATGATTCGTTAAGAAATGATTAGTGGTAACCGCTATTGCCTCGCGGAAACTCGCCGAGCAAAGCCGCGGCATTGGCAATCGGAGCTCGCCAATCTCCCCTTCGCTCTTGCCTAAAGAGCTGCGCCGGCTTCCAGTGAGTTGATCTTAGTTTGGAAGTTCGCAATCAGTAGTAGTCAGGACCGAACGGACACCACTGGATCCTGCCCGGCCAATTAATGTCGTAGGTGTGGCTGCCGGAGTTGTTGTTAACGTTGGGGCCTTGGGCGTCGATCCAGTTCACCAGTTCGACGTGCCCGTCGCAGAAGAGGATGTTTCCAGCACCGTTATGGCTCGCTCCGAGGCGCTTCACGTCGACCAGGGTCTGAGAAATGTCGTTGTTGTAACCGGACTTTACGATGTGTGAACCGATCGTGTTCGGATGAAGGGTTGCGAAATGCTGGATCGGCTCGATGGCATACTCGCCCGGGATCATGATCTTGTCCATCAGGATGGGGATCGCCTGGCCCGGTCGAAGTTGGTTCATTTTGACCGGATAGGTGTCCGGGTACGGCGAGTTATAGTTGGTGGCCGGATTATTGAGGGAAAGAAGCTGTGAATTGTAACCATAGCAAATGCACATTTCGCCCTCGAACTTAGTGTTGGCGGAATGATTTGCCTTTGCCAACTCATTGGTGGCGGGCGTCACGGGACCGGCATTTCCGTCTTGCATCCAGTAGAGGAACCCTTGTCCGTCCGACGCAAGTTCATCGCCACCGCTCGAATTGATGTCCAGGCTCCCAACGCCAGTCGCGGCGGGGCAGATGAAAAGGCTATTGTCTCCGAACTTCGGGAGCGGCACACCAATGTTCTGTGCATCCAGCATCAGTTGGTAGTAACTCTTGCCGCCGGTAAGTGGGGGAAGGGCGTTATACCAGATTCCTGGGTCGGCAATTCCCTTGGGAGAACCGCCGCCCGGGCCAATGATATCGCCGCCGCTGTCGATGCCCTTGGGACCCTTAAACGGAAGAAGTCCTCCGCTTTCGTCAACGTACATCTGGAGCGCCATGCCCCATTGCCGAAGGCCACTGGCGCACTGAACGGTTTGCGCTTCGGCGCGAGCCCTGTTCAGCGCCGGCAATAAAATACCCACCAAAATCGCTATAATCCCAATAACGACAAGAAGCTCGACTAGGGTAAACCCCAAGCGCCCCGCTTTTTCTCTCTCGTTAATCAATAGCCTTCCCGGTTAACTCTGCCGCGGAACACTAAAGCGGATTTGTTAGTAAACGATTAGTGCCAGCCTAAGAAATGGTCAGCATACAAGAATTTTAGACTATATTCATTTATCCTTCATCCCCGCCCGGTTTCATCCCCGCCAATCAGGTCCATCGCAGCGGCTAAAAATATCTGATACTTGCTCTAACGGGACGCCCGACCGCATTCGCCGAATCGAATCCGATACAGGCGTAAATCACTGCCCAGATTCCCAGCACCCCGCCTCACTTCCGTTACAAACGGCACAACCGCTCCAAACCAACCCTATTTTTCGCTCGAATTCAGCGGAATCTCCCGGTATCTCAGGCATACTCTTTCGCAAACGCGTTCCACATTGGCAGGGGACAAATGGCTGGCGATCTGGCAATACAAGATGAAGATACCCGCGCGCCCGCTCTGGCCTCCGTCCCGGCCCCGGTCTCGCGCCAATCCGCTTCCCCATCCCCATCGCATCTGAGATATCTCGAAGGCCTCCGCGGCTTGGCGGCCATCATCGTCACCCTCCAGCACGTCTACTTTCACACCCTTTGGGGCGCCCATCTCACCGGTTGGCAGGCAACGCTCAGCACCGCTCTATGCTGGCTGTTTCCCGGCCGCGCGGCCGTCGCCGTCTTCATCGTCTTGTCCGGCTATCTCCTCATGCGCCCCGTCGTTCGCGAAGGAACCGGACAAATTCCCGGCGGAACCTGGGCCTACCTTCGTCGCCGCGCCAGACGCATTCTCCCTCCCTATTATGCCGCCCTCGCCTTTTCCATCGCTCTGATCCTCGCCGTCCCATCGCTGAGGACCCCCGTGAGTCCCGAATGGGCCGACGCGCTGCCCCCCTTCGGTTTCAAAAACCTCGCCGCCCATCTTCTGCTGCTTCACAATCTCTCCTGGTACTGGGCCTCCAAGATCGATCCCCCCCTGTGGACCATCGCCACCGAATGGCAGATTTATTTTCTCTTCCCCCTGATTCTGCTGCCGGCCTGGCGGCGGTTCGGCAACGCCGGCTCCGTGGCCATCGGCCTGACCCTCGGATTGGGCGTTTATCTGTTGACCGGCAAGGGACACGCCGCCGCACCCTGGTTCCTCGGATTGTTTGCCCTCGGCGCCGCCGCGGCCTCCGCGCACTCTCGCCCATCCACCGATCCATCCGTCCGACTCTTCGGCTGGCTCGCGGCAATCCTCCAAACCATCTTTGCCATCATCACGCTGGAATGTGCCTTCGGAATGCTCCGCTTCCTGACCGTCGACGGATTGCCCGGACTCTGGCCCGATTACTGGGCCTTTGACCTGCTCATGGGGCTCTCCTCAGCCTGCTTCCTCCTCTTCGCCGCCGCATCCCAACAGTCCAACTGGCTCGTGAAAATGCTCTCCTCCCGCTTTTTCGTCCGCGTCGGCGTCGCGTCGTTTTCCCTCTATCTCATTCACGATCCGATCCTGGCAGCCCTCAAAGTCCCCCTGGACCGCATTCACTTCGGACCCTGGCGGCAATTCATCACCATGATCTTGGCCGGCGGAGTGATCGTCGCCGTCGCAACCTATCTCTTCCACATTGTTTTTGAGCGCCCCTTCATGACCGCCGCGCGCGTCCGCAGCGCGGAAAACTGAAAAATACCCGCGTCAGGATTCGAACCTGAGACCTCCGGTTTAGGAAACCAGCGCTCTATCCAACTGAGCTACGCGGGCGCTTCAATGACGGCAATACGCGATCGATGCGCTCCATCGTCTCGATCTGCGGAATGTGCTTGCCGGCCTCCAGCCGGCTGATGGTTTCGGGTCGTACCCCAACTCGCTTTGCAAGCTCCTGCTGAGTCATTCCCGCCGCGATGCGCCGCCGTACCACTTCACGCGCGATGTCCACCGTGGCAAACTCCACCGCCGGCACGGACCCGTCCTTCGCCGCCTTCGGCAAGCGCGGCATCACCCCTGCCTTCTCCATCAAAGCGTCGAAATCCGACCGGCTCAGAATCACCAACTCCTTGCCTTCGATTTTGACCATCTGTGCCGTCATAATCAATCTCCGTATACGTCGCGCCGGTTGTCAATCCGCACGATCCACAGGATATCGCCAGCCGGCTTGACGATCATTCGCCAATCGCCCGTCCGAAGTCGGAAACATCCTTTCCACACTCCGCGAAGTGGCTTGGCCCCACTAACCCTCGGCCAATCCTCGATGCGGCGCATGAGTTCGACCGCGCGGGCCCTTATCGGCAACGGCAAACGCCGATAATCCGACAGCGCATCCGCCGTCATCCTCACTTCCATCTCCGAAACATATCATATTTATCATCTTTATCAAGGCCGTGGGATTCTCAGCAAGGCGTGCGCGGATGTTCGCGATCCAGATAAATCAATTGGTTAGGCGGTATCTCTTTCTGATGCTTTATCTCAACTAAACGTCCGCGCCGTCTTTAATGCATTCATGGCGTTGGTTTTGGCGATGATGATGATTCGCGGACGATCAATTTCTCTTCCAGTCTCCTGAGCCGAGGAGCGGCCGAATCCACAGCGTTGATTGCGCCCAGCAGCAATTCGGCGGCGGCTTGGCCCATGGCGCCGGATGGCACGTCAACCGCCGTCAGAGACGGCGTCGTCAACTTCAACACCGGAGCGTTATTGAAGCAGACCAGGCTGAAATCCTTGGGAACCCAAACTCCATTATCGTGCGCGGCTCTCAGCAGCGACAATGCCGCGAAGTGTGAATACGCCAGAACCGCCGTGGCCTTGCCTTCGATCACCGCGCGATACAAAAACGGTTCATACGTTGAATCCCACGGAACCTGATCGGGCAACTTCGGTGGTTCAACCACCGGGGTCTCCAGACCAAACTCCCGCAGTGCCCGCCGGAAAGCGTCGCGACGCGTAAAAACGCTCGGATGCGACGCCGAAATCGACGGGTTATCGAGGTAAGCGATTCGCTTATGACCCAGCGATACCAGGTGCTGAATCGCCAATCGTGTGCCCTGTGCGTCGTCGGGAATCACCTGCAACCCGCGGCTTCCGGCAACGCCGTCAAGGCTTACGTAGGGAATTTCGCTTTGCTCGAGAACCTGAAGATCCTCGAGGCTGGTTGGGCCGACCGCCACGATTCCATCGACCCGCAACGGCGGTAATTCAAAGGGCCCGCGACGCGGGCTGATGAATTGCGCGCAGATTTCGTATCCCTCGGCATCGAGGGATTTTGCCATTGCGCCGATGGCTTCTTCCAGCGGACCCACATGATCTGCTTCGAATCTCGATACACCCAGAACCGCGATCAAGCAGGTTTTGCTGACCGTCATATTGCGAGCCGCCACGCTCGGATGGTAATTCAACTCCTTCGCCACCTTCAGGATTCGGTTACGCACCGCTTGGGAGACCGAGAAACGGCCATGCTTTGTATTGTTCAAAACTCGACTGACGGTGGAGGGAGCAACGGCGCAGCGCTCGGCGACTTCCTTGAGACCTGTCCTGGTCCGGGCCATGAAATCCAGCGTAGTACGGCCGTTATCCGCGGTCAAACATACCGGCGAGCGATTGCCGGGCGGATTAATCGCGCTCTCAACCGCCATCTCCCCTTGGATTGAGGGGAACGCCCACGGCGCCGCCGTGGGGATTTTCGCGCGCGATCGGGGCTCGCAAACAGCTTCTTACCCACCTCGCTTGCCTGCACTGAGCTTGCCGAAGGGCGACGCGCCTTGGGGGGATAATTCGCATCCCGATCACCCCAGCACCGCTTCGGAGGTGGCGCCGGTTCGTGCATTCAATTCCGGCAAAGAATCCAAAAATTCCACCCCCGCTCCCGCGAACCAGGCCAGGCCGTTATACACTCGCCGCGGCCGAAGCATCGGCCGCATCGTCAGCGTTATGCCCAGAAACACCAGCGGCAGGACCATCATCAGCACATCGATCGTCGCCCCCAGACCTGGGGCGATCTTGTACAGCAACAGACAAAACCCGTTGCCCACGGCTATGCAGCCGATCAGCATCAACCGCCAGAGCCGTTGCAGTCGGTGTCGCGGGCAGAGGCTGAAGGCGATGTGGATCGGCCGGTCGTCCGCGCACTGCGCGTTCCACCCGGCCGAGCTGAACAGCGGATACCACGCGCTCAGCGTGGATATCTTCCGGGAAATTCGAAATCCACGGCAATCTGCGTTGCACTTGACGCACCGGCCCGGCAAAGCGGAATTCGGCGACACGACAAACATCATGCCATCGCGCCGCGCTTCCGGAACCGACTTTGCCAGGTCAAATCGCACCATGGATATCCGCGCCCAGTCGCTTGCGCGCCCTCGCTCTCCAATCGGTATATCCAATACATTTCCACATGCCGCAAGTTGAATTCCCCAGATGCCGTCGGCGTAAAGACGTGTGGTGAAACCCGACTACCAGTCGCGTTCGACCGTTTCGATCACTTTGAGAATATCCGCTGTCACCGCCTCCACCGGACGCGTTGCGTTCACGCGATGGACCTTGCCCAGCGAATAGAAATTCATCACCGGCTCGGTTTGCTCTTCGTACACGTCGATCCGATGGCGAACGACTTCCACGTCCGCATCATCCGCCCGATTTTCCAGGCCGGCCCGCTTGCTCAGCCGCGCAACGATCTGCCCGATGTCGTTGCAATAAAGATTCACCACCGCCCGCACGTCCAGCTCGCCCGTCATCAGCCTGGCCTGCTGGACCGTTCGCGGAATTCCGTCGAGCAAAAGGTATTGGTCCGCCGGCTTGTACCGTCCGGACGCAACCATCCGCTCGATCGAGCTTCGCCAGAGTTTGACGGTCAATTCATCCGGCACCAGCGACCCGCTCTTGGAATACTTGGCGAACTCCATCCCCATTTCGCTTTTGGGGTCCAGAGCGCGGAACACATCGCCGCAGGCGAAATGGAAGAAGGCCGGCATCGCCCCGAGGATTCTCCCCTGAGTTCCCTTCCCGCTGCCCGGCGGGCCGAAAAGTAGTATGGTTCTGTACGACATTTATACTTTGAAGGATTATAAACGCCGGGGTGACGACTTATGAACCGCAGGAAAAGCGTTTCGCACGACCACATGAAGAGGAAAAAGCTGAAAGACGATTCGGAGTTCGCCGCCGAATACCTCAAGGCCGCATTAGAGGACACGGATGAGCCGAAAGTCCTGCTCATCGCCTTGCGGCGGATCACCGAAGCACGCGGCGGCTTCGCCAAAATCGCGCGCGCGGCCGGGATCGAACGAGAGAGCCTCCATCGCGCACTCTCGGCTCGCGGCAATCCCCGGCTTTCAACGCTGGTGGCCGTGACCAAGGCAATCGGCCTAAAGCTCACCGTCGAAGCCGCGTGACGAGCCGCAGGATTGTGCCGGCATCGGCGAAAGAAGGCGCCGGTTGAGGTCTATGCGGCGAATTCATAAACCGGGGTTTGCACGGTCCGCGCCGGCTTGCGCTCGCCGCGAATGATTGCATGAATGCGCTCAACCGTCTGGGGCGAGAAAAACTGCTCGCCGGTTTCAATGCAAACCCGAGCCGGCACGTGTTCGATCACGATGATTCGGCCTTCCGCCTCAACGGTGTAGGTGACTTGTCTTTCTTCCATCGTTTCAATCGGACGCTGATCATTCATGGCTTCCTCGTGCGGAAATCGATCCACTGATTCGGATCGGGTTCATATAGTGTAATGACTTTGATGATCGGACGCGACGGATAACTGGTCTGCAAATGCAACGGGCGACCCGCAAGCGTCCGCCCAAAGATCAGACAGCTCGGACTATATTTGTCGTCCGGATAATCTTCGATCACGGCGCCGGCCGCAATTGCTTGGCGAACCTCCGCCACCGCGATCCGCCGTCGAACCGTTTGATCGACTGCATGCCGCGAGAACTCGAACTCATTGCGTGCGACCTTCGCTCGGATTTCGTCGATCAGCGACATTTCGCCCGGAACTCCCTGTGACCGTTTCCATGTCTTTCGCCGTTCGCGGCAGATCTACAATCGGTCGTTTCCTCAAGTTTTATAGCGGGAGCGGCAGTCCGTGTACATCGGCAAGCCTGCCAGGCCGATGCGTCGAATTCCGCAACAGCGCCGAACATCGCCACCCCGTACGCACAACGCCGCTAGAGCACATTGCAAGTCGGTATACACCGGTCAAAATCCAGCCGCGCGAATTCTGCCCGGAACGCCCACGGCGCTGCCGTGGGTCTCTCTTCCCGAAAGTGTACCTCCACCTGCAACCCGCTCTAGGGGCCGCAGACTTGTGGCTGGCCGATACTCACGCGGGCCGAGGCGGAGCGGGCTGCGGATGGCAATTTGACGATCGCTCAGCTTAGAATGGCGCCGATATCGGCGATGGAAAGAGCGATGAAGACAAGCAAACTGCCACAAACCGATTCGATTCAGGAACTCGCCCGGTTCTGGGATAAGCACGATCTGACCAATTTCCAGGAGGAACTGGAGGAAGTTACCGAGCCGGTGTTTGCCGGCGGCGATTCAATTCGCCTCCACCTTCGGGCGCGTGATGCAAACGCGGTTCGCCGGCTCGCTGAATCCAAGGGCGTTTCCCAAGCGGAGCTCATCCGCCAATGGATCTTGCAAAAGTTGGCTCGCCGCAAGCGGAACAGCCAAGCAAGAGGTTAATCGCGGCCCGACTGCGTCCCGTTACTGAGAAGTGAATGGATACCAGTCAAACTTTTCGCGGCTGGTTGCTCAGAAACGAGGATTGTGCGCTTCGCGGGCGAATGTCGTGACCCCCGGCGCGGATCATGCTACAATCGCTCCGTAAGGAGTTGGGCCATGACTTATCGCGGACATGTCAAGCAAGGCGTCATCGTGTTGGATCCCCCGGCCCAGTTGCCCGAAGGGGCGGAGGTGGAAGTTCGCCCTTCCGGGCAAATTTCGGCCGAAGCTACTTGGGCCGAGGTGTTGCACGATGTCATCGGCCAAGCGGAAGGTTTGCCCGCTGATTCCTCGGTCAATCACGACCATTATCTCTATGGGGCAGCCAAGAAGTGAACACCGGCTTTGCCGACACTTCGTATTTTCTGGCATTGCTGATACCAGCGGATGTCAACCACGCCGCCGCGCGGCGCTGGGCTGAATCGCATCGTATTCCGCTGGTCACATCCGAATACGTTCTCATCGAGGTGGGCAACTATCTTTCCCCGGTGCCGGCGCGACGTTTGTTCGGCCAATTCTGGCGCGCCCTCCGTTCTGATAGCCGCATGACGGTGGTTCCCGCTTCGTCTGGCCTGATGGCGCGCGGAGCGGAACTTTATGAAACCCGCCTGGACAAACCGTGGTCTCTGACGGATTGCATTTCCTTCATCATCATGAAGGACCATGCGATTCGGGACGCGCTGACCGCGGACCGCCATTTCGAGCAGGCGGGATTCACGGCGCTACTAAAGCAATCTTAATCGGCTGTTGCCAATGCCGTCCTCTCGAAACATAAGACACCGCCAGCCGAACTTTCCGCCCGTTTCCCCATTGAAATCAAGGTTTTTGGCTTGGACTGAAGTCTGGTCGTGGACCCATTGGTTTTCTCACGTAGCGATTGCGCGAACCGTTCACGGTACAATGGCGCTATGTCTGATCTGACCGAGGCCATTCGCCAGTTCGACGCTACAGAAGCGAACCTCAAGCGACTTGAGGAACTTTGGAGGGAGATTGAGGCCCTTATTCCGCAGGGCATGGTGTTTGACGCCAGTAGTCCCAACGCGATCCGTTACGCGAGCCTATGTCGCACTTTTCGGCACATCCGAAAGGCGCTCCCAAAAGTTGATGGCGTCGAACTAACTGACGATCTTCAGGACCTCGACGCCATTTTTCAGGCGAGGGTTGACGCAGCAGACTTCGGCGAAATTTCGGGTACCGTGAGCACTGAACGCTGGATCTATGCTCAGGGAGAAACACTACAAGAGTACAGATTCAAGTTCGCGGCTCACCGTCGAAGACTTGTCCGCGGCGCGATGATCGACGCAATCGCGGCAGTGGACGCCGCCTTGTCATCCTTGAGCGCCCTCGCGGCGCAGAACAACGGAGATGAGATTGACGGGCCACACTGGGACGCACTTAAGCACGCAATCGCTGAAATCGACGTTCTCCGAGGAACCGCCGTCGAGCCTCCCAAACGGTGGAGCGACCTACGCAGGCACCTGGGGTTTGGAATGGCAGGCGATCTTTACGACATCATCCATCTTGACTGGCCAAGCGCGAAGGAAGCGCTACAGACCGCGATGTATGGACCAGACGACCCCATTCCCGTCGAAGTCGCCGACCTTGACGTTCTGGTTAAGGCCGCCCCGACCGGTCCCGTTGTGACCGCCCTCAAGTGGAATGCCATCGACGACGAAGGCTTCGAGCGGCTCGTGTATAATATTGTCGCCGACGCGCCTGGTTACAGCAATCCACAGTGGCTGACGCACACTCGTGCACCTGATCGTGGTCGCGATATCTCTGCAACGAAGACCCTTGAAGACACGCTCAACGGCCCGCGCGTGCTGCGTGTAATCGTGCAATGCAAGCACTGGAGAACGCACAGCGTCGGCATGGACGAGGTGACCAAGTTGGTAAATCAAATGAGCCTCTGGGAACCCCCAAAGGTAGACGAACTCGTGATTGCCACGACCGGCAGATTTGCGACCGACGCCGTGGATTGGATTGAGAAACACAACAATGATCGGAAGATTCCGCTCATCAGCATGTGGTGCGACAGCCATCTGGAGTCATTGCTGGCGGCACGCCCGCACTTGGTCGCACAGTTTCGTTTGCGTTAGGCCGATTCAAATCCTGTCACCGGTCGTCCACCTGGGCAACTCGGGTAAGCGAAAATCGGAAGGACAAGATCCGAACCAGCATCACCAAACAATTTCCTCGACAATCATGCCCCCTTCGCCCCCATTCACGCTGCCGGCCCCATCCGCTCGATTTACCGTTTGCAAAACCACCCCAATTCCGTCCATGTGTTGAACCATTCGCGGATCAACTCCGCATCGGGCGGCTCCGAAAACGCGGATTTGATCGCCTTGCCCAACGTATCCCCGCGATTCAGGCTTTTCAGCAAGCGATAGGCATGCCGATCGATTCGTTTGTAAAACAGCGAATTATCCAGCCGATGCACGACGACGAACGTTTCGCGGGCGCGGGGGATCGGCGAGCGGGGTTTGCGGCGGGATTTGTCGGGCGAATTTTCCTCCACGGCGTTGCTCGCCTCGCCGCGCAGGCCGGATTTTTTCAGCCGGATCAGGTAATCATCCAGCGGATATCGCAGTTGCAATACGCTCATATACGGCTGAAGCGACAGGCGGATCTTCGCCGGGTCCTTGCCGAGCAGATCATCGACCGTGATCGGCGGTAGGGCGGGTCCGTCGAAGGCTTCGACCTGTGCCCATTCGAATCTGGCCATGTCCGACGCCAGATGAAATCTCGGCGCGACAAGTTCGGGATGTTTTTCGATGAATGCGGGAAGCAGTCGCCCGAGGTTGCGCAGGGTGTATGAAGCGGAGGGGTGTTCGGTCAGATATTCCCTGGTCAGCCGGTTGAATTTCAGCCGCCCGAGGATCGCCCGCAGCCCCGGAAAATCGTCGTAGAACGAGTCGATCAGCCGGAACCAGTATTGCCGGTTATAGATTTCGATGCGTTCCAGGCTGGTCAATCGGCTGTTAGGTTTGATGAATTCAGCCGTAACCTCGTGCATGTCGCGATGGTCGGTCCAAGTGCGTTGCATGCGCCATTGCCGTGACAGCGGGCGCATGATGACGGCCCCGGCGAGCCGTTGCAATTGACGCAGTTCCGCCAGCGTCTGCCGATGTTTGCCCTTGGTTCGTGCCTGGGTCATGCCGGTTGCACCGCCGTCTTCGTCACGGCATCCAGGAATTTCCTGGCCTTGAGCGCTTCGCGATGGACCTCCTCGAACGACGGGATATTCGCATCCCATTCCAGCAGCGTGGAAGTCGGCCCGCATTTGCGGATTGCGTGGGCGTACATTTTCCACACCGGGTCCAGCACCGGATGATCGTGCGTGTCGAGGATGTACTTTTCGTATTTCGTATGTCCCGCGATGTGCATTTGCCCCACTCGCTCGTGGGGGATGTTGTTGAGGTATTCGTACGGATCGAAATCGTGGTTTTTGCTGGAGACGTAAATGTTATTGACGTCCAGCAGAATTCCGCAGTCGGCCCGCTCGACCACTTCCGTGAGGAATTCCCACTCGGTCATTTCGGAGGCATGGAACTCCGCATAGCTGCTGACGTTTTCCACGATCAGCGGGATTTCCAGATAGTCTCTCACCTCGCGGATTCGCCGGGCCGTGTTCTTCGCGGATGCGAACGTATACGGCGTGGGCAGCAGGTCGTGGGTGTACGTCCCATCCACGCTGCCCCAGCAAAGGTGATCCGAAAGGAACGGCGTTTTGGTGCGTTGGACCAGCTCCTTGAGCCGCTTGAGTTGTTGCCGGTCGATCGGGTCCGTCGAGCCGAAATAGAGCGCCACCCCATGCTGAACCACCTGGTATTGCTCGAGGATATCGTCCAGCACCTCCAGCGGCCTGCCCGCATCGCACATGTAGTTTTCCGAAATGATCTCGAACCAATCCACCGTCGGCTTTTTGCTCAGAATGTGCCGGTAATGGGGAATTCTCAGTCCGATGCCGATTCCCAACTCCGTGAATCCGTTAAATCGATTGGCGGGCATGACAAAGAAGGAACCGCGGATGACACGGATGAACGCGGATAAGAAATATTCTTATCCGTGAAATCCGTGAAATCCGCGGTCCTATTTCCTTTTGTGAGTTAGAACGCCAGAGCCGTCCCGCTGGTCTTGCAGCCGCCTTTGCCTTTGCAGCTATTCTGGCCCTTGCAGCCGTTGTCGCCGGACTTGCAGCCACCCTGGCCCTTGCAGTCGTTGCTGCCTTTACAATCATGCTGCGTCGTTGGGGTGTCCATATTGCGGGCCTTGGCCCCGGCGTTGGCAACGATGGCGGCCTTGGCCGCCGTGGCATGGGTGAGGCCCGGCGCCGTCGCGGCGGTGGCGCGGCTCGATGCGCCGCCGATCATTCCCGCAAACGCCGCGGCCGCCAGCAGGCCCGTGGACGAACCCAAAATCTTGGTGCTGCGCTTCATACTCTTTTTCCTTTCGATGGGGAATTGCGGCGTTCGTGCCAATTTATCCGCACTTGGCCGCCATTCAGCCTTTCATGACGAAAAACCTGACGATTCAAACAACTTCAGGAAATTTCATTGTCAAAATCGAATCGCCTCCTTTCCCGAATGGCGGCATTTCCCTCGTCTTGCCGCGTTCCGAAAGTTTTCGCGCGATTATAGGCGGGCTGATCTTCCAAAAGGCAAGCGATATTTTTCCCCACAACCGACTGGCGCGCCGGGAATTCGACCCAAGCCAATTCGACGTGATCGGTTCCCCGACGCCTACTTCTTTGGCTGATCCGCACCTGTGGACAACCGGGCTCGAAGCTGCTTCACTTCCTCCTCCAGCTTCCGCACCAGGACCACCAGATCGGGCAGTCGCCGCTGGGCGGCGTATTCCCGGAGGTTCTGCCGGTGCGGCAGGGCGGGCATCCCGCTGACGATCTCCCCCGCGTCGATGTCGTTCGCCACCGCCGCGCACGCCGCCACCATCGCGCCGTCGCCGATGTGCACGTGATCCCTCAGCGCCGACTGGCCCCCCAGCGAAACCCGGGTCCCCAGCGACGCGCTGCCCGCCAATCCCGCCTGCCCCGCGATGATGCTGTGCGGGCCGATTGTCACGTTGTGCGCGATCTGCACCAGGTTGTCGATCTTGGTTCCGCGGCCGATGCGGGTGGAGCTGAATTTCGCCCGGTCGATGCAGACGCACGACCCGATGTCCACGTCATCCTCCACCACCACGTTCCCGATCTGCGGGATCTTCGCTTGCCGGCTCCCGTCCCACCGATATCCAAATCCATCCGTTCCCAGCACGCTGCCCGCGTTGATGATGACCCGCGAGCCGATGCGGATTCGCTCTCGAATCGTCACGTTGGGGAAAATCTCGCAATCCTGGCCGATCTCCACGTCCTGCCCGACGTAGACCTGGGGATGGATCACCGACCCCCGTCCGATCTGCGCCCCCGGACCGATCACGCAAAACGCTCCGATCGATACGTCCTGTCCGATCCGCGCGGTGGGATCGACGCACGCCCTGGCATCCACCCCGGCCGCCGGACGCGCCCGCGGCGGCGCGAACAATTCCAGCACCTTGGCCATCGCCAGGTCCGCGTCGTCCACCCTCAGCACGATCGTCCGCGGCGACTCCCGAACGTGAAGGTTCCTCTGCACCAGCACCGCCCCGGCCCCGCTGGCATTGAACTCCTTCAGCAATGCCTCCGAACCCAGGAATGAAATGTCCTGCGGACCGGCCTCCGTCAGGTTCGCAACCCCCATGACCTGCAAATCCCCCGGCGGCGCGGCGCAACCCAACGTCGCGGCGATTTCACGCAACGCGATCCCTCGAGAACTATTCTTCATCGGCTCTGGTCCGTCTCTCGGCGCGGCAATCCACTCAATGGCCCGCCGCCGGGGGCGACGCTGGGGTCGCGCTGTACGTCTTGTCCATCGCGATGATCACCTTGTCCGTGATGTCCAGCGACACGTCGTTATACAGGCTGGTGTGCAGAAGGATCGTCTGGACGAACGCGTTGGCGTCCAGCTTGTCAAGCTCCGGAAAATCCGCGTGCGCGCCGTTGATCACCAGCGTGATCCCCTGATCCTTGGCCACGTCCGCCACGGACTTGAGGATTTCGTTGAACAGCTTCTTCTCCTCTTCCCGTTGCTTTCTGGCCATGTTCACTTGCGCCGCCTGAAACCACGCCTGCGTATCCGCCTGGTCTTCGGTGAACTTTTCAATCTTCTTCTGATATTCATCCGACGTCGGCAACAAGAGCTTGATTTCATCGCTCTCGGTCTGCAATTGGCCCTTCTTGACCGTCGCCTGGTTCTGCAAGGTTTCTCCATCCTGTTTCCACTTGGCCATCACGTCTTTGCCTTCCTGGATCTTGTTCAGCACCGAGATGGGATCGCAGACCGCCACCTTGATCGCCAGCGTGCCGTTCTCATCCGCCGCCGCCGGCCTCGCCAACGTCAGCATCCACGCCGCGCCCGCCACCATGCCCGCCAACACCGCCATTCGCACGTTCATGTCAATTCCTTCCGGAAAGAACTCCGATCGAATCACCGCATACTAATAGAAACCTGTTACCGGCGAAATTTCAAGCCCCGCATCGCTGCCGAACCTATCGGCTGAATCCGAACGAGAAGCTCAAAACCTGCTCATTGTCCAACCGACTGTGAGTGATCGGGAAGCCGAAGTCAAGCGCCAGAGGCTGCTTTCCAAAAAGCGGCAGCACCAGCCGGAACCCAAAACCCACCGAGGTCCGGATCACGCCGTACCGCCAGTCGGGCTCATAGTCCCCCGCGTCGATAAACACCACGCCCCGCAGGAAGTCCTCCGCCAGCGGGAATCCGTATTCCGCGCCGCCCGTCATATAGAAATCCGCGCCCACCACGTCCGGGGTCGGACCGGCGCGGGGGCTGATTCCCCAGTATTCGAATCCGCGCACGCTCCCGATCCCTCCCCCATAAAAACGGTCGTAAAACGGCGCCCTCCGGAAGTCTTCCCCTCCCTCAAGATGCAAGTCCAGCACCGATTTGCGGCCCAGCAGGTCGTCGGTCACAAGCTGATACCCCGACACCCCATACATCATCCGCTCGTAATTTACCGTTCCCCCCATCGCCCCGGCATCGGTGAAGCTGATCCAGGAGTCCGTTCCCTCGTAGGTGACCGGCCCATGGTTGGTCGTATCTCGGTCGAACTTCGCGCCGATGCTCGTCAGCGTATGATGCCCGGCCCCGTTGACGATTTCCGGCGCCCTGAAGAGGTACGGAAGTTCGATGCTCTTGATGTCCACGTCCGCCGCCCCGAACGTGAGCGATGCCGAGTAAATGTAATTGAATCGCCTTCCGATCCCGATCGACGTGCCCACGCGCTGGTCATTGAACACCGGCCGGATGTGCGTTTCGTAATACCCGCTTGCCGAAAAGCTGTAAGGCTGATCCAGCAAATAGGGTTCGGTAAAGCTGACCACCGCATCGGTCCCCTCGGTGCCCGGCTCAAACCGCGCGGAGAAATCCTGCCCCGCCCCCGTGAACGCCCGGTCGCTGAACGCCTCGCCCCAGCTCGTTGGAACGTTCGTGATGTCGAAGTTCGTCTGTTCGTATCCAAGCTGTCCGCCGAATCCCCCGTTGCTGTTGATCCCTATCCCCGCGTTGATCTGCGCCGTCCGCTGTTCCGTCACTTCCACCAGCAGATCGCGCGACGTCGCATCGTCGCCCACCGGTGAGATCGACACGGTCTGAAACTCCGGCAATCCCCGCAGCCGATCCTCCGCATCCTGCACCTCCGCCGAATCGTATTGCTGCCCCGGCCTCATGTGCAGCTCCCGCAATATCACCTTGTCCTGCGTCTTGGAGTTGCCCTTGATCAGAATCCGGCCCGACCGGAACTGTCTGCCCTCGCTGATCTCATACACCAGCCGGACCTTGCCTATCTCCTTCTCGAAATACGTCTGCGGGCTGATGTGCAGGTAT
>JBEKIV010000001.1:0-42910 GCA_050011595.1 Tepidisphaeraceae bacterium | reverse complement strand
ATTTGAATTCGGCCAACGACTCTCCGCAAATCCAGTTGCTGCGGAAAACCCCGGGGGTGATCGATCCGATCGGGGATGCCGTGATCGCGAAGAATGCCGAGAGTTGGGATCGGATTTTTGCGCGCGGAATGCGGAGCGTTGGATCGGGGTTTATTGATAAGGGGGCGTCGGATCATCCGCTGGCTTGGGCGGAGCTGGAACTGGCGAAGTGAAAACCCGAAACCCGAAATCCGAATGACGAATCAAATCCGAATGACCAATGACCGAATGAAGATCGTTTCGTCATTCGGATTTCGGGGCGGAGGGCGAAGCCCTACCGCTTGATTCGTCATTCGGATTTCGGATTTCGGATTTCTCCGCTACGCATTTCACGAATTCATCCCCGCGCTGTTCGAAGTTCACAAACTGGTCATAGCTCTTGAACCCCGGACTGAGCAGCACGATATCGCCGCTGGCCGCGATCTGTTTTGCGATGGCCACCGCGGTGGCCAGATCGCCGCAGCGATACGTGGCCGGGGCATTTTGCAAGGGAGATTGCTCCAACAGGTCGGCGATGGCCGGGCCGGTGGCGCCGATGCACAGCACGGCCTTGGCCCGCGCCACCAGCGCGGCGCACATCGCGGTGATCGGCATGTTCCCATGTCCGCCGACGATCTGGATCACCTTTTTGCTCGGGAACGATTCCAGGGCGGCGACCGCGGCTTCGGGGATGGTGGCAATGGAGTCGTTGTAATACTTTACTCCGCCGGATTCGTGCACGAGTTGCAGGCGATGCTCAAGCCCCGGAAATTCGGCCAGGGCGCGCTGGGCGGCGGTGAAATCCACGCCGAAAACGCCGGCGGCCGCGAACGCGCCCTGCGCGTTGAGCTGGTTATGCGCGCCGGGGATGAGCAACTCGAATTTCTTCCGGCCCTTCAGGCCGTAGAAGATGATTTTCCCCGGCGCCTCAATCGCAAACCCCGCGGCAGTCGGGTCTTCCTCGTTCAGCACGGCGACGTCTTCCGCCTGCTGAAAGCGGATGATGTTACGCTTGGCGTCGATGTACGCTTGCAACGATCCGTGCCATTGCAGGTGGTCGCTGGCAATCATCGTCACCACGGCCACGTGGGGCGAAAAGCGCATCTCACGCAGGTGCTCCAGCATGTAGCTGGACAATTCCAGCACGACCAAATCGGTTTTGGCGATCGAATCCAGGTTGGCGAGCAGGGATTTGCCGATATTGCCGCCGACCCATGTTTTGGCGGCAGTGGCCAGGATGGCGCCGAGCATGGCGGTCGTGGTGGATTTCCCCTTGGTGCCGGTGACGCCGATGATTCTTGCCGGACAGCGTTCGATGAACAGGCGGATTTCGGTGGTGACGGTTTTGCCGGCGGATCGCGCCGCCTGGATGTAGGGGCTTTGCAACGGCAGTGCGGGGGAGGCGACCACCAGGTCGGCCCCGGTAAAATCCTCCTCGCGATGCTCGCCGAGTCGAAACTCGACGGGCAATCCCTCCAATTGGCGGATTGAATCGGCTAGTTTTTCGGCGGGGTCCAGATCGGTGACCAGGACGCCGGCGCCCTGCGAGCAGAGCCAGCGCGTGACGGCGATCCCGCCGCCGAACCGACCAAGGCCGGCAACCGTTACTCGCTTTCCCGCCAACGATTCCATTGGATACCAGCGTCCGCGGTTACGCGATCCCCACAACCTGCGCCACGTCGCGTTTCATGTCCACAACGGCCGCTTCGACGCATTTCTGCCAGTCCTGGCCGAATTGCGAGGAGTATTTCGGATCCCGGTGGGCGTAGAGGATGCTCCGGCTGGCCGAGACGATCGCGCCCCGGCCGTCCTTGAATGCCGCCCGGGTCATGTCGGCGGTGGCGCCCTGCGCGCCGTAGCCGGGAAGCAGGAAAATCGACTGCGGCAACCTGCGGCGCAGGTTTTCTATCGTGTGAGGCTGGGTCGCGCCGACCACGGCGCCGAGGCTGCTCCATTTGCGCGTGCCCACCAGGGCCGGGTCGGCCGCCAGGACGCTCAGTTTCTCCGCCAGCATTTCGGACCAGGTCTGGCCCGACGCCAGCCTGGCATCCTGCAACTCCGCCGAGCCGGGATTGCTCGTCCGCACCAGCACGAAAAGCCCGCGCGAAAAATCCCGGGCGGCCTTGATGAACGGTTCCAGCGTGTCCAGCCCCAGCATGGGATTCACGGTGATCGCATCCGGCATGGCGATTTCGTCCTCGGTTCCGGCGGTTTGCTCGGCCAGATGCCCCGCCGCGTATGCCGAGGCGGTCGAACCGATGTCCCCGCGTTTCACGTCGCCGATGACCAGCAAGCCCAATTCCTTGGCCTCGTGGATCAGGCTGTAATAGGCCTCGACGCCTTCCCAGAGATATTGTTCGAAATAGGCCGACTGAAATTTCACGATCGGCACGTGCGGGGCAATGGTTTTGAGAACCCGCGTGGTGAATTCGAAGATGGCGTCGATGGCGGCCTGCGGCGCCTCGTCGCGCGACGCAAACCTGCTTCGCACCTCGTCGGGAATGGATTCGAGGATCGGATCGATCCCCACGCAGATGGGCGCGTGCGTGTAATCAATCGCATCCAGCAGGCGGTCGCAGAAAAGCTCGGACATATTTCCTAAAGCTCGTGGCTGCCGTTGGGCCGGGAAAGCAGGCCGCGCAGTTCGTCCAGGTCCGCGCCGCTGTCGGCGATGATCTGCCCGACGGTGGATTCGGCGTCCTCGAGCAGCGCCAGAAGCAAAAATCGCGTGGAGACGGCGGCCTGCGCCGCGGCCTGGGCCGCGGAGGCCGCCGCGTTGACCACCCGCTGCGCCTTGGGCGAAAGCGGAAGACGGCCGGTGACCCGGACCGGGGTCGCTTTGGGCAGCGCACGGGTCAGGTTCGGCAATAATTGTTCGATCTCCGTCTCCGCCTGGAGCGCCCGAAACGCTTCACCCTCCTTCCCCGTCAAAATTCCCATCAGCAAATGCTCCGTCCCCACGAAGTCCTGCCCATGCCGCCGTGCCTGCTCATCCGCGTCCAGCAATGCGCCGGAAAGTGTCTCGGTGAATCCCAATAGCATGGCCAGATGATAACCACGGGCGGTCGTGTCTGCCAAAATTTCCGGGAGAACTGTCATTGGTCATTTGTCATTGGTCATTTGCAAGAGAATTCGGAATCGGCGATACCAATGACCAATAACCAATGACCAATGACAAATGACAAATTTCAGTTTGACATCCAAGGCGCGGTTTCGATACTCGTCGCATCTTTGGCGGAAGCTTTGAGCGTGAAAAGAGTTGTTTGGGCAATTATCCTGGGGCTGCTGGTGTTGCAGGGATGCCGTTCCGCGGGTGGGCCGGAGGGCGCGGCCTTGAGCAATCTGCCGCCGCCGAATCCGCCCGCGGGCTCGGAGAATGAGGTCATCGCCACCGTTCAGGGCGACATCATCACCCGCAAAGACCTGGAGCCGGTGCTGATCGAGGGATACGGACTGAAGGCGCTGCTCGTCCTCGTGCAGTTGGATTTGGCGGAACAGGAGGCGGCCCGGCAGCACGTGGCCGTGACGCCGGACGACGTCGCCAACGAGCGCGCCATCACCATGGATAACCTGCGCCGCGAGATGGAGCAGATGGAAAGCAACGGCCAGCCGACCACTCAGCCCCAGAACCTCAGCACCGAGCAGGAAAATCAGCTTCTGGATCAGTTGCTCGCACAGCAGCACGTGAGCCGGGCGGAATTCGGCCTGATCCTGAAGGTCAACGCCTATCTGCGCAAGATGGCCGAGCCGAAGGTGAACGCGAATCTGACGGAGGATGAGATTCGCCGGCAATTCAACGTGATGTACGGCGAGAAAGTCGTCGTTCATTACATTGTCTGCAACAACATGTCGGAGGTTGCCGACGTGCGGCGCGACCTGGCGGCGGGGAAAAGCTTCGAGGACGTGGCCCGGCTGCGGAGCGTGGACCGCCGAACCGCCGCCCTTGGCGGAGAACTGCCCCCGTTCACCCTTTCTGACACCTGGCCTCCGCCCGAGTTCAAGCAGGTGGTATTCAACCTGAAGGTCGGAGAAGTCTCCGATGCCGTGCAGATTCACAACCACATTTACATCGCCAAGCTGATCGACGTCATTCCGCCGGCACACGCCCGCTTCGAAGATTATCGCGACGTGGTGAAGAAGGAGTTGTACGACAGCACGGTGCAGGCGGCCATGGGGACCATGCGCGACCAATTGGCGAAGCAGGCGTTGGGCTCGCTGCGGATCAGGAATCCGGTGCTGGCTCAACAATGGGCAGACCGAATCAATAACCAGAACGGCCAAATCCACGATGAAAAGCAGATTCGTCAGGAGCTGGACAAACAGCATGCGCCGGCGCAATCGGGTCCGATAACCCCCGCAACGCCCCCGGCGACCAGGCCGGCTACCGCGCCATAACTTTTGGTGCGACCGGAAGTTAAATCAATTCCGTCAGTTGCCTCCCGCGCAAATTCCCGTCGTTTTCGCTACAATCGAGATCGTTATGAGCAACCAACCGTTCAAAGTAGACGTTTCGCCGCGCATTCTGCGGCTTCCTCCGTATCTCTTCGGACGCATCAACAAGATGAAGTACGAGAAACGCGTCGCCAACATTGACATCATCGACCTGGGAATGGGAAACCCCACCGACCCCACCCCCGATTCGGTGGTCAAGAAATTGGCCGAGGCCGCTCGCGATCCCCGCAACCATCGCTACAGCGTCAGCAACGGCATCGCCGGCCTGCGCAGGGAAGTCGCCAAGAAATATCAGGCCAAGTACGGCGTTCAACTCGACCCGGAATCCGAAGTGATCGCCACCATCGGCTCCAAGGAAGGCTTCAGCCATCTTTGCCTGGCGCTGCTCGGCCCCGGCGATACGGCGATCGTGCCCGATCCGGCGTTTCCCATTCACGTCTACGCCGTGGCCATGGCGGGCGCCAACGTCATCCGCGTCCCGCTGGGAAGCGATCAGACCTTCCTCGCCCGCATCGAGAAGATGATCGAGGGCCTCTACCCGACTCCGAAGCTGCTGATCCTGAACTATCCGCACAATCCCACCGCCATGACCATCGAACCCGATTTCTGGGATCGCGCCATCGCCATGTGCCGCCGGCACGGGATCATGATCATCAGCGATTTCGCCTACGGCGAAGTCTGCTTCGACGGATACAAGGCCCCCAGCTTCCTCGCCGCCGCCGGGGCCAAGGACCTGGGCGTCGAATTCACCACCATGTCCAAGAGCTACAACATGGCCGGCTGGCGCATCGGATTCTGCGCCGGCAATGCCGAAATGGTCAGAGCCTTGGCCACGATCAAGGGCTATTACGATTACGGCATCTTCGCCCCCATCCAGATCGCCAGCATCATCGCCATGCGCGAGCACACCGACGTGCCGGGCAAGCAGAGCAAGATTTACGAGAAGCGCCGGAACGTGGTCTGCCGCGGGCTGGACAAGCTCGGCTGGACCTACGAAAAGCCGCGGGCCAGCATGTTCGTCTGGGCGAAAATCAAATCGGAACATCTGAAGGGGCAGGGCACGATCGATTTTTGCCTGCGGATGATGGACGAAGCCCAGGTGGCGCTGGCCCCCGGCCGCGCCTTCGGCGAAAACGGCGAGAACTTCGTCCGCATCGCCCTGGTGGAAAACGATCAGAGGCTGAAACAGGCCATGGCGAATTTGGAGCGGGCGCTGATTCCCCGCCAGCCCAAGGGCAAGCGGCCAAGGGCCGCGGCGACGTGAAAGATGGTATAATTCAAGAATGCCACCGCAACACATTAGTCGGGCGATTGTTATGGAGGGCAGGTGATTCTGTCTGGGCTTGCGCTTCCCGACGGCCAGCGCGTTGAGGTTATCGTCACGCAATTGCCTGAACAGCAATCTCGAAGCATCAGCGAAGTTCGCGAAGAGCTTCGCGGCGCCGTCGTACGTTACGATGACCCGTTCGAACCGGTTATCTCCGCGCATTCGTGGGACGCCCGCGGGAAATTTTGAATATTACGCTGACCGGCGCACGTAAACCTCGCCCACTTTGGCCAGTTCATTGACCAAACCTCGGTCGGCCTTGCTTTGTAGATCGTCGAGAAATTGAATGGTCTGCGGTTCAAGGCAGGGTTCGGAAGGATCAGCGTCGGGGATGATTGCCTCAACCTCAACCCGCACGACGCACGGAGCCGCGTGAATCCACCGTTCAATTTTCGTATGCCTGCCTTGCAAAGCCATGACGTTACCTGTCGAAGAAATGTACTGTTACGAGTTTAGCCGTCCGTTCGGCCGAAATCCATGCCCACATTGCCTTGAATGGTGTTCCATCAGCCAAAAACTGTTCGAATTCCGCGACCGGGTTTGGAACCGCGTCGGATCGTTCCCGCAGGAGTTTGGCGTTATCCAGTCCACCCACCACTTGCCAGCCGGTAATTCGGCGTTCGCGTAATCTTTCATCCGCATGCGAGCCAAAAACATATCGCTCGTCTCGGACCGCCTGACGGATGTTTTCAGCAAGGACACCCACGCGCGGGGACAGTGTATCCAATGATGGCGCAAAAATCCCTGATTCAGGCAAGCCCGTCGAGGGGGACCATCGCTTCTCTGCGCCGAATCTTCATTCTATTCTCATCTTGAACGGTTACTTTGATCGGTCGATAAAACAACTGCAAGATGTTTGTCTGCAAAACCCGTCATATTATATTCGGCCTGATTTTGGTTTTAGGCGGATGCTCGCGATACCAGGCGATGCCGCTATCGGCGTCGGCCGTGCAGCGCGGCCTGGCTGCGCCGGCTGCCGATCAGTTGCGGGTTCAGGCGCAGTCGATCAAACATCCGCTGCTCAAGCCGGTGATTTTCGATGACCGCGACGGATTGACGCCCGATCAGGCGGCGATCATGGCCGTGCTGGTGAATCCTTCGCTTCGGGCGGCGCGCGATCAGCGCGGCCTCGCCGCCGCGCAACTTTTGCAGGCCGGAATCCTTCCCAATCCGCAAGTGAATTTCGGCGAGGACTATCCCTACGGCGGCGCGATCGACGGAGCGGTGACCGCTTCGGCCGTCGGCGTCAGTTGGGACGTCACGCAACTGATCTCGCGCGATGCCAAGGTTCGCGCCGGCAAGGCCAACGCCGCTTCGGTGGACCTGGACATCGCCTGGCAGGAATGGCAGATCGCCCAGGCCGCTCGAACCGCCGTTTATGATTTGTTTTCCTTGCAGGCCCAGTTGGATTTGGCCAGTCAACTCGATCGGCAGTTGTCGCAGAACCTTTCGGTCGTGCGCGATGCGGTCGATCGTCACGACAAGACCCTGCTCGATCTCTCCGCGGCCGAAGCCGCAAGCCTCGACGCCCACGCCGCCGTCGTCGCCCAGCAGCGCGACCTGGAGGACGCTCGCCTGACTCTGAACAAGGCGCTTGGCCTGCCGCCCGATGCGCAGGTGAAGCTGAATCCCCACGTCGCCCTGGCCCAGAACGTTTCCGTGCCGACGCCCCAGGAGGTTTTGTGCGGCCTGGAGGATCGCCGGCTCGATCTGGTCGCCCTTCGCCTGGGCTATCAAAGCGAGGAGGAAACCCTCCGCGCCGCCGTGCTTGAGCAATTTCCCAAGGTCAACATCGGCTTCAATCGCCAGCGCGACGACACCGACGTACAGAGCCTTGGTTTTGCCGTGACGGTTGATCTGCCGATTTTCGACCGCAACCAAGGCGCGATCGCCGTCGAAACCGCCACCCGACAGAAGCTTTTCGACGAATACGTCCAGCGCGTGTTCGAAGCGCGCTACGACGTCTATTCGGCCATCGACGATCTGTACGCCATTTCCCGGCAAATCGCGGCCGAGCAAGAGGCGTTCCCCAGCCTTGCGCGGTTGATCGAGACTTACCACAATGCCCTGGGCCAGGGGAACATGGACGTGCTCAGCTATTATTCCGCCATCAGCAATCTGACTCAAAAGCAGCTCGACATCCTGAAATTGAAGCAGCAGTTGACGGACAACCGGATCGCGTTGGAATTGGCGGCGGGGGAGTATCTGCCCGCTGGGGCGGGGAACTGAATCCTAGGCGCGCGGCGACGCGGGTTTGGCGTTTTGGAGTTCGACATGAAAGCCGTTTGGAATCTCTTCATGGTGCTGGCGCTAATGGCCGGAGCGGGCGTTGGCGGCTACTTCATCGGTCATCGCGCGGTTTCCCCTGCCGCGCCGGATCAGTCTGATTCCGACGACGTGGCGCCGACGCCCACCGTGCAAACCGCGCCCATTCAGCAGGGCCGCATCGAACGCAGGATCACCGCCTACGGCGTCGTCGCCGCGCAGACTGGTGACATTGCCGTCCTTTCCGTGGCCTTCGAGGCGCGGATCAAAAAAATCCTCGTCGCGCCCGGCCAGCGCCTCGACGCCGATACCCCAGCCATCGAAATCGAACCCAGTCCCGACACGCAATTGCAGGTGCTCCAGGCCAAAGCCGCCGTGGAAAGCGCCACCAAAGACCTGGACCAGACCCGCACCCGTTTCCGCAGTCAGTTGGCCACGAATCAGGACCTGTTGCAATCGGAGCAGAACATGCGGCTGGCGCAACTGAAGCTGGATTCGATGCAAAGCGAGGGCGCCGGCGGCGCCATGAAACTCAAAGCCGGCGGCCTGGTCGCCAAGGTGGACGTGCAGGAGGGGCAGGTTGTCCCCGCGGGCACGCCGCTGGTGGAGGTCGCCGGCAGCGGCAAGCTGCAAGTCCGCCTCGGCCTCGAGCCCGCCGACGCCGCCGGCATTCACGCCGGTGATCGCGTCGCGCTTCAGCAACTTGGCTCCGACGGCCCCGGCGTGGTCGGCAAGGTCCAAATGGTCGCGCAGCGCATCAATCCCGACACCCGGCTGACGGACGTCTTCGTCGCGATTGCGCCCGATGCCGCGATGCCGCTGGATGCCTACGTCCGCGGCGAGTTGACGATTGCCGGCGCCGATGGCCTTGTCGTCCCGCGTTCCGCGGTGCTGCCCGATGAGGAGGGATATTCGCTGTTCACGGTCGAGCAGGGAAAGGCGGTCGAGCACAAGGTGACCATCGCCCTGCAGAACGACCGATCGGCGCAGATCAGCGGGGAAGGTCTGTCGGCGGGGCAGATGGCCGTCGTGCTGGGGAACCTGGAATTGGAAGACGGCATGACGGTCAAGACCCAAGCCGGTGAATCCCCGGCCACCCAGGAGGCCGCACAGTGAAAGCCGCCCATTGGGCCAGCCGGCACGCCCGGTTCATTCTATTTTTGCTGGTGGCGCTGGTGGCCGGCGGGATATTCGCCTCGCGGTCGCTCCCGGTCACGCTCTTTCCCCACGTCAATTTTCCGCGCATCCGCGTCGATTTTGACGCCGGTGATCGCCCGGGCGAGCGCATGGCCGTCGAGGTCACCAGTCCCGCCGAGGAGGCGCTCCGCGCGGTCCCCGGCGTGCGCACCATCCAATCCATCTCCAGCCGCGGAAGCGCCGAGATCGACCTCACCTTCGACTGGGGACAGGACATGGGCAGCGCCCTCCTTCAGGCCGAAGCCGAGGTCAATCGAATTCTTCCCGATTTGCCGCAGGGAACCAGCTTCATATTCCGGAGGATGGACCCCACGGTCTATCCGGTCATCTCCTACAGCATCACTTCCGATACCCGGCCGCTCACCGAACTGCACGACATCGCCCAATATCAGCTTCGCCCCATCCTCTCCACGGTGCCGGGCGTGGCCCAGATCGGCGTCGACGGCGGGGCGGTCGCCGAATATCGCGTCACCCTCGATCCCGCCCGCCTCCAGGCGCACGGCCTGGTTTTGACCGACGTCGCCGACGCCCTCTCCGCCGCCAACGTCCTGACCGCCGTCGGACACGTCGAGGAGAATTACCGGCTCTATCTCGTCGAGACCGACACGCAGTTCAAGTCGATGGATGAGATCGGCCGGACCGTGCTGCACTCCGCCTCCGGGGGCGTCACGCTGCTCCGCGATATCGCCACCATCGCTCAGGACCGCTCGCCGCAATTTATCCATTCCACCGCCGACGGGCGTGACGCGGTGCTGGTGAATGTATTCCAGCAGCCCGGCGGCAACGTCGTCGAAATCGCCGCCGCCATCCGCCGCGCGTTTGCCGAGCAACAGAAGCGGCTTCCCCCCGACGTCAAAATCGCAAGCTGGTACGACCAGAGCGATCTGATCACCTCCTCGGCCAAGAGCGTGCGAGATTCCGTGCTGATCGGCGTGGGGCTTGCCGCGATCGTGCTGCTGCTGTTTCTCCGGAACTTCCGCATGAGCCTGATCGCCATCATGGCCGTTCCAATAGTCCTGGCGGTCACGTCCCTGTTGCTTTATCTGCTCAACCAGAGCTTCAACATTATGACGCTCGGCGGCATGGCGGCGGCCGTGGGGCTTATCATCGACGATGCCATCGTCATCTCCGAACACATCGATCGGCGCCTGCACGGACCCGGCGCTTTTCATGCCGACGCTCGCAACCTCGTCCTGGGCGCCACCGAGGAATTCTCCAAGCCCCTGTCCGGATCATCCCTTTCCACCATCGTCATTTACATTCCCCCGGCGTTTCTGGTCGGCGTCTTCGGCGCGTTCTTCGCCGCCCTGTCGCTCTCCATGGCCTCCAGCCTGATCGTTTCGTTTTTCGTCGCCTGGCTCGCGATTCCCATCGTCGCCGCCCGCGTGTTGCGAAAACACGACGTCGATCTCGAACAGGAAGGCCTCATCGCCCGCGCCGCCTTCGGAACCTACGGCGCGATCATGCGGCCGGTCCTTGCTTTCCCCTGGCTCATCCTCCTGCTGGTCATTCCATTCCTGTGGTACGGATATTTCGAATATCAGCGCGTGGCATCGGGCTTTATGCCCTCCATCGACGAAGGCGGATTCGTCCTGGATTATCAGGGACCGCCGGGCGCTTCCATCACCGAGATGGATCGGCTCCTGGGCAACGTCGAGAAAATTCTCCGCCAGACGCCGGAGGTCCAGGCCTATTCCCGCCGCACCGGTTTCAGCCTGGGCGGCGACATCAGCGAGACCAGCAACGGCGATTTCTTCATCCGTCTCAAGCCGCTGCCCCGACGATCCATCTCCGCGGTCATGGGCGAAGTCTCCGATCGCGTGAAGAAAACAACGCCGGGCTTGGACATCGACCCCGCCCAACTGATGGAAGACCTGATCGGCGACCTGACCGGAAAGCCGCAGCCCGTCGTCGTCAACCTTTACTGCGACGATCAGAAGACCCTGACCGATCTGGCTCCCCAAATTGCCGATGCCCTGACCAAAGGCGTCCCGGACCTGGACGACGTCGCAACCAGCGTCGTCCCCGCGGGTGATTCGTTGGACGTGCAGGTGGACCGCGTCAAGGCCTCGCTGGAAGGCGTTGACCCCGACGCCCTCACCCGCCAGTTGCAGGCGTTGCTCACCGGCGCCGTTACGACCCAGGTGCAGGATGGCGTGAAAATGGTCGATGTCCGCGTCTGGATTCCAAAAAGCTATTTCAATTCCAGCCAGGACCTGGGCGAGTTGAACCTTCGCGCCCCCGACGGCCACCTGTTCCCGCTCAAGCGCGTTGCAACGTTCAAAATCATCAGCGGCGAACCGGAGATCACCCGCGACAACTTCAAGCGATACGTCTACGTCCAGGCGAGGATCAGGCAATCCGACCATCCGCCCGATCTGGGCACGGTCGTGGCCGAGGTGAAGAAGTTTCTGGATCGGCCGGGAATGATTCCCCCCGGCGTGAGCTACACCCTCGGCGGGCAATACGAGCAGCAACAGATCGCCTTCGCAGGATTGATCCGCGTGATTGTCGCCGCCGCCGCGCTGGTATTTCTGCTCCTGCTTTTCCTCTACGAGCGCTTCCGCGTCGCCGGGGCGATCATGCTCACCACCGTTCTGGCCATCGCCGCCGTCTTCATCGGCCTGCGTTGGACGGATACGGAACTGAACATCTGCACGCTCATGGGAATGGTCATGATCGTCGGCAACGTGACCGAGGTGTCGATCTTCTATTACTCCGAATATGCCGACTTCCTCACCGATGGCACCATGATCGAGCGCCTGGTCGCCGCCGGAAAATACCGCATGCGCGCCATCACCATGACGACCGTCGCGGCGATCCTGGCGCTTCTGCCGCTGGCGATAGACCTCGGCCAGGGCACCGGCATGCTTCAGCCCCTGGCCGTTGCCATCATCACCGGCCTGGTCGTTCAGCTACCGCTGGTGCTGATCGTCCTGCCGGCCCTGTTGAGAATTCTCCGCGTCCGCAAGTAACGGCGCCGCCCGAATTTTTTACCGCGAAGACGCGAAGGACGCAAAGTACGCGAAAAATGAATGCTGGTTTCGGGCCACCGCCTATCCGGTTCGCCGCCTTCGGTGACGGTTGCAAGGGAGTTTCGAGCTCAAGCTTGACGGGATCCGGCGATAAATCGCCGGCACCCCCTCAACCATCCCAAGACACGCCCTCTTGTCCGACCGCCCTTACTCCCAAGTTTTCCGCAACAAAAATTGACAGACGGTAAAGGCAATGGTTTTATCGAACGAAGCCTGCAAACGCGGCGAGGTACCCCACGGAGAAGAGCAGGCGCTGCGGTTGCCTGTTCGATTACTACCCTCCTATCCGGGATAATTCGCAGGAACCACGGATTTCACGGATAACACGGATAAATCAGAACCGTTCCGAAACCGCGATGCGCGCAGTGTGCGTGCCGCAGAAAAGCATGGAATCGATCATAAGTGATTTCCAGCATTGAGTATCCGTGATATCCGTGTCATCCGTGGTGAATAATCCGGGCTATACATTCGGCGGAGGTCGGACAAGCGGCGGCTGCATTGGACGGTTGAGGTCGACCCGTGGTCGAAAATCCTCCGCACAGGCCGCCGCAGGCGGCGAACCCTCCGGGCCGATCCGCCGACGGCGCGCCCGAACGTCGCCGGGCCGGCCAGATGCGCGAGAATCGGAGGGGCGCGATGATATGCGAGTCAACCCATCCGCGCCGGCACGAGAACCGTGACCGAAAATGATTCTCTGCTTGTGTGTCCGATTCATTTCCCGGCTACTTCGATTTGTGGCCTGACTCCTTCTTCGCGTGGAGCGATCACCAAAGCGCGCCGAACAAAAGCGAATGTCCCGGCGCAAAATTGTCCACCCACGAGCGTGACACGCGCCCCCTCAAGCGTCGTTCGGATGTCGGGCTTTTCATCCGTCTGCATCTGATTTATATCTATGCCCAATTTCTTCTTGGCGCTCTTCGCGTCTTCGCGGTGAATAATTAAATCGCTATGAACATTGTGTTTCTATCAGATGCGGCGCAACGCCGTCCTTTTCCAATTGTTCGAGCGTGACCGCTTGATCCAGCTCGAACTGGCCGATCCGCGTCCGGCGAAGCTCGGTCAGATATCCGCCGGTTTTCAGCGCTTCACCCAGATCGCGGGCGATGGCCCGGACGTACGTTCCGCGCCCGCAGTCGATCCGCATTTTCAATAGCGGCCATTGCCAGGAAATGATTTTGATCGCGTCGATGCGGACGTCTCGCGCCTTCAGATCGACCGGCTGGCCGCGGCGCGCCAGTTGGTACGCCGGCCGGCCGGAAATCTTCAGCGCGCTGAACGCCGGTGGACGCTGGGAAATGGTCCCCACGAATTTCGCCGCCGCCGCTTCGATCTTCTCCAGCGACGGCCGCGACGCGCCGGGCGTGGGAATCTCCGGCCAGTCCGGGTCGTCCGTCGCCGTCGTCGCTCCCAATTTGATCGTCGCATCGTACCGCTTGGGCTGGTTCATCAACGTCTGGCTGGCCTTGGTGGCCTTGCCGATCAAGAGAAGTAATACGCCCGTCGCGAAAGGGTCGAGCGTGCCGGCATGGCCGATCTTCACGCCCCGTTCCAGCAACTGCTTGACGCGGTTGACCGCCCCCGCGGAGGTGATCGACGCCGGCTTGTCCAGAACGATGATGCCGTCCATCTGTGACAACTTTGTCCACTGGTTCTTGTTTTTTCGCAAGGGATGAGGATATTGAGATAGTCTCTAGGTATCCTCTCAGCCCAAAAATGGGGGCCATTATGGTTTGGAATAAAAGTGAAATCCTCGACGAAATCCGCCGCCAGCACAAAAAGGGCGTGGACCTGTCCTACAACGTGCTATCGGCGAAGATGCAATCGCTGGTTTCGGCGGCGGCGTATCATTTCGGATCGTATCGCCGGGCCGTGGAACTGGCCGGGATCGAATATTCCACGGTGCTCCGCCGCCCGCGATGGACCAAGGCGCGGATCATCGCTCTGATCAAGGCCGCCCGCCGGCGCGGCGAGGAGCTGCATTGGTCGGCCGTCACCCATCGCCGCGACGAGCTGGGCAAGGCCGCGTTCGCGTCGCTCCAGCCGCGGCTTTTCGGCAAATGGCAGCGTGCCTTGCACGCGGCGGGGCTGGACGCCGACGACATCGCCCGCTATCGCCGCTGGGATCGGCCTTCGATCGCTTACGAGTTGAAATCCCGCGCCCGTGACGGCGAGCCCGTCAGCAGCGGCGCGCTTCAGGCGGACGATCCCGGCCTGCACGCCGCGGCCGTCCGCCATTTCGGCGTCTTCGATTCCGCCCTTCGCGCCGCCGGCCTCGATCCGTCAAAATACCGCCTTCGCCGACGCTGGGACAAGAAGCTGGTGCTCAAGAGCATCAAAGCCGCCGCCAAGTCCGGCCACAGCCTCGCCGACAGCCGGATCCGGATCGACCAGCCGGCGTTGTACGGCGCGGCCATCCGATTATTCGGAACCTTCACCGCCGCCAGAAAGATCGCGGGAATTAAATTCAAGCCGAAAAAGCGGCGGAAACGTTCGCAAGCTTGAAAGGTTCCGCTTTCACCTGTCGTTGGGATTGACCCAGCGGAAGGTGGCCGCCGCCAACGCCCCGGCCGCCAGATTTGCCGCCAGGTAAATCCACAGATTCGACGCCTTGGCGATGTGCATTAAGGTCATGCCGACGGCGACCGCCGGATTAAAGGCGCCGCCGGAAATTCCACCCACGGCAAACGCCATTGCTGTCACGGTGAATCCGATGGCCAAGCCGTAGTTCGAATTGCCCTCCGTGGCCTTGGCCGTCGCCACGTTCAATACGACATAGCAGAGGGCAAACGCTCCGACCAATTCGGCAATGAGCGCCGGCACGACCTTGATGTCGATGGGCGTGACGGTTGGATTTCCTTTGAGATAAATCGTCGCCAGCGCCGCCGCGACGGCGGCCAGAATTTGCGAAACCCAATATCCCGGCACATCCGAGGCCGGGCATTTGCCGCGCAGCCACACGGCCAGCGTCACCGCCGGGTTGTAGTGAGCGCCCGAAACGTGGCCGCCGGCATACACCATGACCATCAAAGCCGATCCGATCGCCACCGGCGCCAGGCTGCCCGCGCCCGGCTCGATGACGCACATTCCCACCGTAAAGACCAGGAAAAACGTTCCGATGAATTCCGTCAAATACTTTTTCATGGGCAATAAGATTGGATTGGTAGTCATCTTAAACAAATCGGGATCAATTCCAAAAAAAAATCGGTTCGCATTTTGTTTGCGTTCGGGTTTTGTTTGGTTATCATGGAAGTAATGGCCGCGTTGACGGCTCAAACAGAATTGTTCGCATCAAGGGTCACATCCGAAAGGTATACGGCGCGGCCCGCTCCGCTGTTTCGCCCGCGGCAGATCATATTGGCCAAAGGCAGTATCAATACGCCCGAGCGCCGGCGTTTGGTGGATGGCATTTGCGCCGCCTATCCATCGGCGAGAGTGATCGAGCAACTTTCAGTCCCGCACAACAAGGTATCGTTTGACTGTACCGATCCGTTGGAACTGCACTACCGCGGCCATCGCGCGCTTGTTCTCGGCGAACACAATAGCGCCCTGGGCCGCAGCGATGAGGTCGGGAACACATGCCCCAATTTTTGGCACTTTTCGCCATACGGCTACTGCCCCTACGGTTGCCAATATTGTTATCTCGCGGGTACGCAAGGAGTTCGGTTTTCGCCATCGGTCAAGATCTTCGTGAATCTCGATGAAATCTTGGATGAAGTCGATCGTATTGCTCGGAAGGTTGCCAGACCCGAAGCATTCTATCTAGGCAAACTCCAGGATGGCATGGCGCTGGATCCACTCACGGGATACTCGCGAACCATGATCCGCTTCTTCGCTGAGCATCCCTTTGCTCGACTGAGAATCTTGTCGAAAAGCGCGGATTTTCAAAATGTGCTCGATCTGGATCATCGCGGCAACACCGTGCTGTGTTGGAGTCTTAACCCCCCGGCCGTTCGGCAAGACTATGAAGCCGTGACTCCATCCGTCCAGAGCCGGATTCAAGCGATGGAGCGGTGCGCCGCGGCTGGCTATCCGATTCGAGTCATGCTGATGCCGATCGTTCCGATTCCCCAATGGCAGCAGCATTATGACGAATTCCTGCAACAATTATTGAGCCGCGTCAAGTTAGACCGGTTTACGCTTGGCGGAATTTGCAGCTACGGCCCGGCCCTGAACCTGATGGAGCGAAAATTGGGCCCGGGCAATCCAATTTCCCGTTCGTTGTTCGCGGCTAACAACCCGCCGGGCGACGGGCGGGCTCGATACCCATTGGAGCTTCGTCGCGCAATCTACGACCATCTCTTACAAACGATTCGCCGATTCCAGCCGGATTTGGTTTGCGCGCTGTGCATGGAAGACGTGGTCCTCGCCGGATCGTTGGGTCTTAACAGCAACGTTGGCCACTGCAACTGCATTCTTTGATTTGATGCCCTGGATTGTCGGCCTGCGCCATCGTGGGCTCAAAATGCTGCTGGGAAAATAGAGCCGTAGGGACTTGAACCAGGCATCGTACGTCGCGGCCATCCGATTATTTGGCACCTTCACCGCCGCCAGAAAGATCGCGGGGATTAAATTCAAGCCGAAGAAGCGGCACAAGGCGTCGAGGAAATGAGTCGAGGAGCGCGGCTTTCTTAGGCGTGAAGCCGGTGCGATAGGCCATAGTCACTAGAAATCGGTACTTATGGCATCGGCGGTAGGTCGCGTGCGCACAAATCGATGTCTTTGGGATAGGGATCGGGGCCTTCTTCCACTGGCACAACTGTATCGGGACCAAAAAGTGCGCAGATTATCGCGGCGCGATAGTGTCCATCATAAAGGCATGTTGTGCCGATGTGGACGCGCATGGTTTCCTTTCCGGCCAGTTCTGCTCGATAGCCGTTAGCAGTCCGCACCTGATCGAGGAGTTCTAAGAATCGCTCATAGGTACGTTTGGTCTTCTCGCTCGGGGTGCGGATTGCCCAGAGATCGATGTAGTCATCGAAGAATTTCCGATCACCAGTTTTGGCGCAGTGGTAATATGCGCAGTCGGTGACCGGGATTTCACGCAGGTTCCAAGTATGCGGTGGATCATGCGGGCAGACGATTTTCGTATATTCGACGACTTGCAACTCGGCGACGCGGATTTCGAACTTCTTCATACCACCATTTTCCGTTAGCGCACCCGATGATTTCCGTCTTTCTCATCCCGCGTACCCCCGCGGATGTTTGCTGAACCAGTTCCAGGCCGAGCGGATGATCGTCTCGGGGTCTTTGTATTTCGCTTCCCAGCCCAGCACCTTTTTGGCCAGGGATGGATCGGCATACAGCGCAACGGCATCGCCCGGGCGGCGAGGGCCGATGGTCACGGGGGCTTTCTTCCCGGCCACCCTTTCGGCCGTCGCGATGATTTCCTTCACCGAGAATCCCCGGCCGGTGCCGAGATTGCAGTAAATCGGCTGGCCATTGCGGAGCTTTTCCATGGCCAGGATGTGTGCATCGGCCAGGTCGTCCACGTGAATGTAATCGCGGATGTTGGTGCCGTCCGGCGTTGGATAATCCGTGCCGAAGACCGTGATTCTGGGGCGAAGTCCCAGAATGGCCTGGAGGATGACCGGGATGAGATGCGTTTCCGGATCATGATCTTCGCCGAGACTTCCATCCATCGCGCAGCCGCTGGCATTGAAATACCGTAGCGCCGCAAATTTGAAATTTTTGTTTCCCACCATCGTATCGGCCAGGATCTGCTCGACCATCAGCTTGCTTCGCCCGTATGGCGAAACCGGGGCCTTTTTTTCATCCTCCGTGATCGGCAGCCGATCCGGATTGCCGTAGGTGGCGCACGAGCTGGAAAATACGAACCGCTCGACGCCGGCCTCCTTCATCGCTTCCAGAACGCTTATCGTGATGCCGACGTTGTTGTGGTAATACATCAGCGGCTGCTCGACGCTTTCCCCGACGTAGGCGTAGGCCGCGAAGTGCATGACCGTGTCGATTTTGTATTTGCGGAGGGTTTCGACGAGCCTGATCTTGTCGCCCAGATCGGCCACGACGCCGGGGATTTTGAGGATGTCGATGACCTGCTTGTGCCCGCGCGAGACGTTGTCGTAAATGACCGGCGAATGCCCCGCTTCCTTGAGGCGTTTGACGGTATGCGACCCGATATACCCCGCTCCCCCGGCGACCAGGACGTTCATTCAATATGCTCCTTCAATTGTTGCGGCGGATGAGTATAGAGCACGCTTTTGTTTGGGCACAAGTCGGTCGCGCGATCTCCGCAATCCAGCGCCGGGCAAGCCCGGCGGCTAAACTTCCCGCCCGGCTCTACCTCTCCGCGTTGACCCGGGCGATCGCAAACCCGTCATATCCTTTGCTTCCCACGGTCTGTATGGCCGTGGCGGTCACGCGCTTCTCGGCGGCCATCATCTCGTTCATTCGCCGGGCGCCCTGGACGTCCGGGTCGGTGCTGGCGGCGTCGATGACCGCTCCATGGCGGATCACGTTGTCGATGACGATTAGGCTGCCGGGGCGGGACAGTTTCAGCGACCAGGTGAAATAATCCGGGAGACTTGGTTTGTCGGCATCGATGAAGATCAGGTCAAACGGCCCACGGCCCATGGCGGCCAGTTGCGGCAGGGTATCGATCGCCCGGCCGAGAATCACCTCAATCACGTCCGCCAAGCCGGCTCGGGCGATGTTGCCGCGGGCGAGTTCGGCATGCTTGGGATCGGCTTCCAGCGTGATTAGGCGGCCGCCTTGGGACAGCCCGCGGCCGAGCCAGATCGTGCTGTAACCGCCCAAGGTACCGATCTCAAGGATGTTTCTTGCCCCCTGAAGCTGGGCCAAGAGCATGAGCAGTTTGCCCTGATTGGGCGAAACGTTGATCGGCGGCAGGTTGGCCGCGGCGCTGGCCCCCAGAGCGGCGTCCAGCGCGGGGTCCGGCGGAACAAGCAAATCCCTGATGTAGCGGTCGACCGCCGTCCATCGTTCCTGGGTCATGGATCGTCCTTTATTGCCAGTGTATTGGGCTTGGTTGACTACCACAAACCCCCCGCACGGCGACTAAACTGACCCAGTACGCACGCCGCCATTTGCTAACGGCGCGGGCGCGCTGTATTTTATGCGCATTCCGGGCCAGTTCCGGAAACCCGATGGAGCGGGCATTTGGATAGGAAAGTGATAACCACTTTCTTAACGACTTGCGGCCCAGAGGCCGCAGGTTCCCGTCACTGTCAGAGCGAGTGGAAGGCTTCGCCTCCACGTTCGATGCGGAGCATCGGTCGGCTCTGCATCTTCAAAGCTCTAACGCTTCATCCGCACGGTCAGGAGACGACAGCGTGATCTTCGATTCGCTCTTGGGCATGTTCAGCATCGACATGGGCATCGACCTGGGGACGTGCAACACGCTGGTCTGCGTCAAGGGCGAAGGCATCGTCCTGAACGAACCCAGCGTCGTCGCCGTCAAAAAGGGTACCAACCGCGTTTTACAGAACGGCAATGCCGTGGGGCTGGTCGCCAAGGAAATGCTGGGCAAGACGCCCGGCTCGATCACGGCGATCCGTCCGTTGAAGGACGGCGTGATCAGCGATTTCGAGATCACGCAGGCGATGCTGTCGTATTTCATCCGCCGGGTGCATGGCCGCAGGCATTTCATCGGTCCGCGGGTGGTCATCGCGATTCCATCGGGCATCACGGCGGTCGAACGCCGGGCCGTGTACGACAGCGCCGAACGCGCCGGAGCGAGGCGGGTTTACCTGGTGGACGAGCCCATGGCCGCCGCCATCGGCGCGGGCCTGCCCGTCATCGAACCCACCGCCAGCATGATCGTGGACATCGGCGGCGGAACCACCGAAGTCGCCATCATCTCCCTGGCCGACATCAGCGTTTGCGAATCGGTGCGCGTCGCCGGCGACGATTTCGACGAGTCGATCGTCAGCCACATGAAAAAGACGTACAACATGGCCATCGGCGAGCAGATGGCCGAGCGGATCAAGATCGACATCGGCTCGGCGGCGGCGTCGGGCAACGGCGAGCCGACCATGGAAGTGCGCGGCCGCGATCTCATCAGCGGCCTGCCGCGCAAGACCAGCGTCACCAGCGAGGAAATCCGCGAAGCGATGCAGGAGCCCATCACCCAGATCATCGAAGCCGTCAAGCGCACGCTCGAACTGGCCGAGCCGGAACTGGCGGCCGACCTGGTCGAGAACGGCATCACCATGGCCGGCGGATCGTCGCTTCTGCGGGGATTGAACACGGTTCTTTCCAACGCCACCGGTCTGGACGTCAAGCTGGCCGAGGACCCCCTGACCTGCGTGGCGCGGGGCACCAGCGTCTATCTGGAGAATCTGGAACTTTGGAAAGAAACGATGGAATCCGACGCCAACGAGGCGTGATTGAACCTAGTGACAACCCGGAAAGCCCACGGATAGCTATCCGTGGGTTCCTTTAACTGTGTCCCGCGTGCAATTCAACCAGGTTTTTTTCGGCTTGATGATGCTGAGCCTTCTGGGCGCGTTTGTCCTTCCGCCGCGCGCCACCGACCTGGGCCGCACGTCGTTTCAGACGCTGCTGATTCCGATTTCGCGCCCCACCTATAAAATCGCCAACGCCATCCGCGGCCATTTCCAATCGCAGCCCTCCGAGGACAATCGCTCGGCCCGGACCCTCGAGCAGGAGAATCTGGGGCTCAAGCAGCAGATTCAGCGCATGAGCGCCCAGATCGAGCAGCTCGAACAACGCGCCGGCGAACGCGCCAGCCTCGGTGGTTTTGAAACCTACTGTAACCGCTTTGAAGTGACCGCCGCCGACAGCGACAACCGCGAGGGCCTGGCCATCGCCGGCTCGGGGATCGGCGCGGTTCGCGTCGATCAGCCGGTGTTGTCCTCCGGCGTGGTGATCGATCTGATCGGCCGGATCACCGCCGTCGGTGAGTTCGCCGCCCGCGTGCGGCTCATCACCGACGCCGGATTCACCGTGACCGGGCATTTCAAATCCTATTGGGCCGCCGGCGGGTTCCAGGAAAACAAGGACCTTGCGGCGATCGTGATCGGCCGCGGCGGGGGGGAGATGCTCATTGACAATCTCTGGATCAAGAGCGTGCGGGAGGCCCGCGTGCAGGTCGGCGACTGGGTGGTCCTCTCGGACGAGACCTGGCCGCGCGCCCTCCAGGGCGTGCGCATCGGACGCGTCGCGTCGATTCAGCCGCTGCCCAAGCAATCCCTCTTCGCCGATATTCGCCTGGCCCCGGAGCAAAATCTCATGCACCTGAACGACGTGTGGGTGATGACGCATCAGCCGTAGGGAAAGAGCCGCTCTATGCGCTGGCCGAGCTTTTTCATTCTCGCATACGTCGCGCTGGGGCTTCAGGCGGGGTTGGCGCGGGCCATCGAATGGAACGGCGCGGTTCCCAATTTCGTGTTGTTGGCCGTCGTGTTTATCGCCCTGAACGCCCCGCGTGACGCGGCCCTGCTCGCCTGCTTCATTCTCGGCGCCATGCACGATCTGACCTCCCAAGGCACGCTGGGCCTGCTAGCCTTCAGCTATGGCCTGGTCGCGACGTTCGTCTTGGGCATCCAACAGGCGGTGCGCCGCCGGCATCCGCTCACTCATTTCATGCTCGCGCTGCTGGCCGGAATCCTGACGGCAATCATTCTGTCCCTGCACGGCTGGCTCCGCCCGCCGGCAGCCGGCGCACATGCGCCGATTCTCCCGCTGTTTTATACGGCAATTTATTCGGCGGTCCTGGCGCCTGTTCTCCTTGCCATCTTGCAGAAAATGAATCGAGTGTTTCGGTTCCAGAGGAGCGTGCACATTTGAAGCCGTTTCAAAACCCTTTGGATCGCTCGAAACGCCCACGGCGCCGCCGTGGGGATTCTCGCGCACTTCGCGGTGCATAATGCGGGGTAACACCCCCAGCGATCTCCGGCCCGACCGCCCAAAAAATTTTCCGGCAGCAGCAAAAATTCTGGAAAAACACGACCTAAACCTTCACCTCCCCGCTATACATATAGAGGGACAGTGTTTTTCCGTCACCCGAATCGGGGCTGTTTCCCATTTTCCGACGCCTCGCCGCGCGACCGGTTGGCGCAGCCCCGAAATTTCGCTCGGAATGGCGCGGTGACAGTGACATCGTCGCGGTTCGCGCTATCGAAAACCGCCACGGTGTCACCGTCCCCACGAATCGTTTTGTAGATTTACGATGTCCAAAATAGCGCGGTGCAGATTCCCGGATTGCGACATCTCGCTAGGCAGCCGCCGTTGAAGGCGCCGGGCAGGCAGAACGCAATTTTCCCCCGCCACAATCTTGGGTTAGGCCTTTCGGCCATTTTCGGCCGATTGGTAGCTCGATATTATGCCTGTGGCGAAGATAATCAGAGTTTTCCCAAGGACGGGGCATGTTCGAACGCCGGCTGAAAATCCTCCTGTTTGTCCTGCTCGTCGCTTCCGCGGCGCTGGCGATTCGCGCCGCCCAGATTCAAATCCTCCAGCACAATTTGTGGCGCAAGCAGGCGACCGAGATCATGAAACGCGGCGAGTTCATCGAAACCACGCGAGGTTCGATCCTCGACCGCAATGGCCAGACGCTGGCGTGTGACGCCCCGTGCATCGACGCCTGCGTCGATTATCGCGCCATTCCCGAGGAGCCGGACGATCCATGGGTGCGGGAACGGGCCGCGCAGAATCTCAAGGTTCGCCTGGGCAGGCAATTCAAGGACGTCAAGCGTTTGGATGACCGGGATCGCGCGCTCCTCGACGAGGAATGCGATCGCGTTCGGGGCGACATCGTGGCGATGTGGGGGGAATTGGCGGCCGCCGGCGGCAAAACCCCCGAGCAGATCGACGAAATCCGCCGCGACATCGTCCGCCGCGTCGAGATGCGCAAGCGATATATCTGGTGGTACGGCTACCAGCAGGCCATCCAACGCTCCAAGCAGGAAAACTCCTCAAGCTGGTATCGCCAATTCCTGAGCGACAGCTCCCCGGATGAATCGACCGCCGATCGATTCGAGGTGGAAGTCGGCGAGGAAAGCTCGCCCCACGTGATCCTGCACAACATTCCTCCGGAGATTCAGGCGCGGTTGGCGCGGCAGGAGGAGCGTTTTTTCTGCCTCAGCCTCCAGCCGAGCAAATATCGCCAATATCCGTTCGGCCGCACCGGCTGCAACGTCCTGGGGTACCTCGACACGGCGCGTCCCGAAGAGATCGCCGCCGACGCCGGCCTCTCCGACGCCCAGGTCCAGCAATACTGGACGGACCAGGCCCGGCGTTACTGGCCTGGGGATTGGTCGGACCGCTACGGCGTGGCGACGTTCCGCGAATTGCGCAAGTATTGGCCCAACGATCCGGCCGGCCGCGCCGGAGTCGAATCGCTTTGCGAGAGCTCGCTGCGCGGCACGCGCGGAAAGATCGAGCGCGTCGCCGGCACCGACGTGGAAGGCTTCGCCTCCACGCAGGTGGTCGATCAGATCGACGCCATGCCGGGCAAAAACGTCCCGCTTTCCATCGACGTTCTTCTCCAACAGGACATCGAAAACGAATTCGTCAAAACGCGCGTCCACAAGGACGTTCATGGCCAGATCCTCGACACCCGTTTCAATCAGCACGGCGCCGCCGTCGTCATGAAGGTCGCTACCGGCGAGATTCTTGCGCTGGTTTCCAATCCCGGCTACGATCTCAATGATCTCGACGCCCGTTACTCCGAATTGGCCGGCGACGAGTTGAATCGCCCCTTGCTCGATCGCGCCACCGAATTGGCCGTGGTGCCCGGCTCCACCGTCAAGCCGATTCTCGGCAGCGGTTCGATTACCGATCACATCATGAAGGCCACCGACAGAATCCAATGCCGCGGCGAGTTGATTATCGACGGCAAGCCCCAGCCGCACGGCCACTGCTGGATATACGCCGCGCTCAAGGACAGCGGCGCTCCGATCAGTCACCGCACCGCCGGCGATCCCAACATCGGCCCCGATGACATGCTGAGCATCTCCGACGGAATCAAGGATAGCTGCAACGTCGTCTTCGAGAACGTCGCGCTGCGGATGGGAATCAAGAAGCTCTATGAATGGTACGACCGTTTCGGTCTCGGCCGGCGAACGGGAATCGGAATCGAGGAAAGTCCCGGCCTGCTGTTCGGGCACGCCGGCGAGTTCTCCATTGAAGCGCAAACGCAGACTTGGTCCCTGGGCATCGGCGAAGGCCATATTCAAACCACGCCCATCCAGATGGCAAACGTCGCCGCCACCATCGCCCGCAACGGCGTTTGGATGCGCCCGCGCCTCGTCGCCGATCGGGATGTCGGCCGCTTCAGCACGCGCCCCTCCGATCCCCCGGACCCCGATCGCGTCGATCTCCATCTCTCGAGCGAAGCCCTCTCGGCGGTCCAGACCGGCATGCGCGAGGTCTGCACCCCGACCGGCTCCGGCTTCTGGATCCTGCCGGAAAACATCGATCGCGGTTCCGACGATCCGCCCCTCGATCAAGATCCCCTGCGAAACATGCAAATTGCCGGAAAAACCGGCTCCGCCCAAACCGGCGGGTTCATGACCCTCATCCTGCATGACGCACAGGGTAGACCCGTTTTTCGCCAGGTCCATTTCGGCGATCCCGGAACCCAAGGCTGGTATATTCAGCCGACCGCGAACAAGACCGACAACTCACCACCCGAAAAACATCTCGCTCATGCGTGGTTCATGGGCTACGCCCCGGCCGACCATCCTCAGATCGCATTCTGCGTGCTGGTGGAATACGGCGAAGGCGGCGGCCGCGTCGCCGGCCCCATCGCACACGATCTGCTTGTGGACTGCATCAAGCGGGGGTACCTTTCGCAAGCCCCCAGGTGAATGCGGGGCCGGAGCCGCCATTGACCCATCCGCCGCGAAAGTTCGATCCCTCCGCGCGTCGTCCGCCGACGATTCCATACTCGGGCGGCTCCGCGCCGATCCCGGCCGCGGCGGTCAACGCCCCGCCCGCGCCGGCGCCGCCCCCCAGGCCCGTCACCCCCGCCGCCAATCGCAGGAGTTGGACCGAGCCCTTGGTCCGATTCTGGATTCTGGCCACGGCGGTGCTGGTCGGCATCGGCGGGTGGTTCGTCACCGGACAATTCCTCGACGCCCGACGCGAGTTGTGGCTCATCAACAATGGTACAACGATCACCGACGCCATCGCGCTTGACTCCAACGGGGACGATCTCCATCCCATTGCCGTCGGCGCCCCCGTGACAATCAAATTCGATTGGCAGGGCCAGCCGATGATCGTTCATGGAGTCCTGACCCGCCAGACCACCGCCATTATGCCGAGGAAACCCCTGCCATTTCCGCTGCACGTGAATCCGAACGATCCCACGGATTGGACCGACCGCAAAGAGCCCGAATCCCTGGTCCATAGGCTCATCGCCGGAACGGTCATCATTCCCGCCGCCCTCATCACCGCCCTGGCGGCGATCTTCCTTCGCCAGCGCGTCCTGCGGGTGTGGCGCGAAGGCCCATCGTTCCTTTACACCGTCGTGGATACGCGGTATTCCGCCCTGGCGCCGTTGTCGCACTCCGTGCGCTGCGTCGTCAGCACCGGCCGCGATTCCACCATCATCACCGTGCATCTGCCCACTAAACTGCCCCGGCCGCAACATGGCGAAGTGCTTTGGTTGATCCACCCGCAGGGCAAACCGAAGGCGGCGATCGCCGCCCGCGCGTTTGAATAAATTGAACCGCATCTGGCAACAACTCGCCATCGCCGCCAATTGGCCCGTGCTCGCCGCCGTTACCGTGCTTTCCGTGCTCGGCGTCATGAGCATCTGGGTCGATTCCCCCGCCGACGGCCCCAAGCAACTCGTCTTTCTCGCCGTCGCCGTCGCCGTCATGGCCGCCATGCAGGCCGTCAATTACCTCATTCTCGGAAGGTACGCCTGGCCGCTCTATTTTTTCAGCCTGAGCCTCATCGCCTACACGCTGGTGGGGAGCTTTGCCGAGCTGCATCATCATCCCATTCCCGGCGTGCACGCCATCAAGGGCGCGTGCTGCTGGATATCGTTCCCGGGCGGAGTGAGCTTCGAGCCGTCGGAACTGATGAAAATCTCCTTCATCCTGGTCCTGGCGCGATACCTGCGTTTTCGCGACAATTATCGAACGCTGCATGGCCTGCTGACGCCGTTTCTGCTGGCGCTGATTCCCGCCGTGCTCATTCTCAAGCAGCCGGACCTCGGCGTCGCCGCGCTCTTCGCCCCGGCTTTGTTCACCCTTCTCTTCGTCGCCGGGGCCAGGGTCAAACATCTTCTGGCCATCGTCGGCATAGCGCTGGTTCTGATCCCGCTGCTATGGCTGTGCGGCGATGAAAACGTGCCGTTCTTCCGACGCCTGCCGGCGGTCGTCCAGCCCTACCAGCGCGCCCGCCTCGTCGGCCTGCTCAGCGATGACCCCAAAACGCTGCGGCAGTCCGGCTTCCAGCAGATTCGCGCCCTCACCGCCATGGGTTCGGGCGGCTCCACCGGCAAAGGACCCGGCGAAATCCCCGTCGGCCACGGCATCCCCGAGGCCCAGAACGACATGATCTTCGCCATCATCGGCGAGCAATTCGGCCTGGTCGGCTCCATCGCCGTCCTGGCCGCGTATGTCGTGTTCTTCATCGCCGGCATCGAAATCGCCGCCTCCACCCGCGAACCCTTTGGCCGCCTGGTTGCCATCGGCATCGTCGCCCTCGTCGCCGCCCAGGCCATCCTCAACCTCAGCGTTGTGATGCGCCTGTTTCCCGTCACGGGCGTCACCCTGCCGTTCGTCAGCTACGGCGGCAGCAGCCTGGTCGCCAGCTACATCGCCGCGGGATTTCTCCTGAACATCGGCCAAAACCGCCCGCTGGTGATCGCGCGCAATTCGTTTGAGTTTGATTGATGGAATCGCGGGATGAAAAAAAATCCAAAAAATTGGCGGAAAACCGCTTGCAAATACGATAGGGGGGTATAGTATCCGGCCATGCCCCATACGGTGAGGAACAAGGAAAAGTTGCTGGCGAGGATTCGTCGGCTGCAAGGCCAGATCGAAGGGCTGGCCAAGGCGGTGGAAGAGGAGCGCGGTTGCACGCCGGTGTTGCATTTGATCGCCGCCTGCCATGGGGCGATCGCGGGTTTGATGTTCGAGGTTGTCGAAGGCCATATCCGTGAGCACGTCATGGACACGAGCCACACCCCGACCTCCGACCAGAGTGAGGCCGCGGAGGAACTGATCGACGTGCTCAAAACCTATTTGAAATAGCCGTCGCGTTTCGTTGGCGTCCGTCGGCGTCCCCGACTCACCGCGATCGCTTCGGCAGGACCAAGTCTCGCATCATTCGCGGGGCGGTTGATGCGCCGGGAGACATTGCATTCATCGGGAGCAGCCATGCAGGCAGGACAAACCGTCATGGAACGGACCAAAGCGCCGCTGGACCCCGGCATGAACTTCCTCGCCAGATTTTTCTTCGGGTTCCGAAGATCGAGCAAGGCGATGCGGCTCTTCTTTGCCATCGCCGGACCGGGCATCATCGTGATGGTCGCCGACAATGATGCCGGAGGCATCACCACCTACACGCAAACCGGGGCCATGTACAAAATGCATCTGCTCTGGTTCCTCATCCTGCTCGGGCCGGTGGCGTACTACGTCCAGGAGATGACGGTCCGGCTGGGGGCGGTGACCAAGCGCGGCCACGCCGAGGCGATCTTCTCCGCCTTCGGGCGATTTTGGGGCTGGTTCTCTCTGCTGGACTTGGTGTTGACCGACTGGCTGACCATGATCACCGAATTTATCGGCATGACGGCGGCCATGAGCATTTTCCATGTCCCGCCGATTGTCACGGTGATGGTGTGCTGGGTGATTATGGGTTCGATGATTTTGTCGGGGCGGTTTTGGACCTGGGAGAAGATCACGCTCGTATTCTGCGTCGTCAACCTCATCTACATCCCCGCCGCTTTCATGGTGCATCCATCGGTCAAAGACATTCTGCAGGGCAGTCTCGTTCCGCACTTTCCACCCGGCGGCTTGACCAACGTGTTGTTCTTCATGTTGATGGCCAACTTCGGCACCACCATTGCGCCCTGGATGTTGTTCTTCCAGCAAAGCTCGGTGGTGGACAAAGGGTTGGACGAGAAGGACATCAAATTTGGCAAGGCAGACACGGCGATCGGCGCGGTGCTGACGGTGGTGTGCGCGGTGGTGCTGATCATCGTGTGCGGCACGTTGCTGTACAACCCTGACAATCCCATTGGTGATGCCGCCCAGGCCGCCAGGGCCATGATGCCGACCAGCCGGTTCATCGGCACCACCTTCGCCATCGGTTTGTTCGACGCGGGTCTGCTGGGGGCGGTGTGCATCTCGCTGGCCAGCTCCTGGGCCTTTGGCGAGGTGTTCGGCTGGGCGCACTCGTTGAATCACAAGGTCAAGGAGGCGCCGTGGTTCTACGCTTACTATTTCTTTGATCTGCTGCTGGCGGGAACGGTGACGCTTTTGCTGACCGGGCCGGCCCAGGTGCTGGTTACGCTGTTCGTTCAGGTGATTGCCACCACGTTGCTGCCGGCCGCCCTGGTGTTCTTGATCCTCCTGCTGAACGACAGGAAAACGATGGGCGGGCACACCAATACGCGGTGGCAAAACATCGCCAACGTCTCGATAGTTATTTCCATCGTGGTCTGCTCGACCTTTTATGCGATCACCACGGTGTTTCCGAATCTATTCGCGGCCAAATAGCGTGCCCAACGGAGCAATGCCATGAATCCTTTTTTCAAGATGATTGCCGCCATTGTTGCGATCCCCCTCGCCGTGGTCAGAAGCCTTCTGTCGCAAGTGCGGCTGGTGAACCGAAGGTACGTCAAGCCCGAGATCGAACTGACGCGCCTGGCCAAGGTTTGTCTGTTGGTCTTGCGAATCTATCTTCTGGCGATGATTGTCCTGATGGGCTACTTTCTGGTTCAGCAAGTCAGAGCCATAGGCTCAGGGAGCTTGGGCCATGGATAACCTTGCCGTGCATCAGGCTCCAGCGGGGGAAAAGCTGTTTCGGCTAAGCGAACTGCTGAGGTGCCCAGTCCGGATGGGGGAGGAGAAGATCGGCAGCCTGTCCGACCTGGTCATCCAGGACAAGGGAGCCGTCGCCGAGGTCACGCACGTTTGCGTTCACCGGCCGTTCGGGCGGCCTCGGTTTTTCGTGCCGTGGCGCTACGTCGAGGAACTGACGGGCAAGGCGGTGGCCCTCGACCCCAAGACCGAAACCGGGTCGTTTGAAAAATCCCCGCCGGGCGCCGTGCTGCTTGAGGATTACATCGTCGATAAGAAAGTCCTCGACGTGGATGGGCGCGAACTGGAGGTGGTTTACGATGTTGTGCTGGCGCTGAAATTGAACCGCTTGTACGTCATCGGCGTCGATCTGAGCCACCGCGCCTTGCTGCGCCGGATCGGGCTGAAATGGCTGGCAAACCTGACCGCCAGCATCACCGACCGGATGGAAAACGACATGGTCGCCTGGGACCTGGTGGAGCCGCTGCCCGAAGGAATCGGCAGCTTCGCCGGTGATCTTCGACTCAAGGTGGTCAAGGAGCAGCTCGTCAAGATGCCGCCGGTCGACGTCGCTCGAATTCTGGAGCAGCTTAGCGAGGAGCAGCGGAGCCAGATCTTCGACTGGCTGGACGCTGGCTTCGCCTCGGACGCCTTGGAGGAACTCGATCCCAAGGCCCAGCGCGAAGTGATCGCGACGATGCCCCCGGAAAAGGCCGCACATCTGATTGATGCGATGACTCCCGGACAGGCCGCCGACGTTCTGGCGGTGCTGCCCTATGCGGACGTGCAAGCCCTCTTTGGCTTGTTGAACCCTTTGAAGGCGAGAAAGGTGCGCGCCATTCTGGACAAGCAGGAATGGCGCGCCACCGACTATGCCACCGTGGACTTTGTGAAGCTCAGGCCCGACACCACCGTATTGCTGGCCCGCCAGAGTTTGCGCCAAGCCAGGGAAAGGGACGCGGTCGCCTATTTGTACGTCCTGGACGTGGACGAGAAGTTGCTCGGCATCATCCATACCACGGACCTGCTTACCTCCTCTGATGATACGCTGATAAGAGACATCATGAAGGGTGCGCCCGTCACGCTCAGCACGGAGAGCACGTTAAAAGAAGCAATCGAGTTGTTCTCTCGATACGGCTACATGGCGCTGCCGGTGGTCGGACCTCAGGGCAAGATGCTGGGGATCGTTCCCTATCGCGACGTGATGGAGCTGGAACACCGCGGTTTGGGATGACCTCGTTGCTTCTTGCCGGCAATGTTGCCCTCGCTGCTGGAAGCACGATTCCTCAGGCAAGAAAAGGGTTGGATATGATCTTTTCATCTCGGCGCGCACAAACGGAATCGGCAAATTCCTTCGTGCGCCATCCCTCCCGTTTTCAGACGATGACGCAAGCCTGTGCGACGTTATGCGTTTTGGTGATGATCGCGGTTTCATCCGCCCTGGTTGCCTCGGGCGCGACGAATCCGGCAACGCAGCCCTCGGCGGCGACCAAGCCCGCCGAATCTCCGAACACGCCGATTCCCGCGGCGACGGATGTCGAGTGGTTCAACGTCCACGCTCAGGCCACCGTTATCACCCAATGGCACGACGTGTTCCCCGCCCCTTATACAGGCCCCAATAGCCTCCAACCCCATGAAGGCGCCAAAACCTCGGTCACGGCAACCCTCTTTACGGGGCTGCGCATGCCCTGGGAGGGCGGCGCATTCTATTTTGATCCCGAAGTCGCCGGCGGCCAAGGGTTGAGCGGCGTGACCGGCATCGCCAGCTTTCCCAACGGCGATATCTCACATGTCGGCTCGCCGCAGCCTGAGCCTTACGTCGCCCGCGCGTACTATCAGCAGGTCTTTGGCCTTGGTGGTGAAAGGGAGATAGTCGAATCCGACCAGAATCAGCTCGCCGGCTATCAGGACGCCAGCCGAATTACGGTTTGGCTCGGCGGATTTTCAGCCACGGACTTCTTCGACAATAACACTTACAGTCACGATCCTCGCACGCAGTTCATGAACGAGTCCTTCATGGACGACACCGCCTGGGATTACCCGGCCGACACCCGTGGTTACACAATCGGCGGAGTCATCGAGCTTAACGAGCCATCCTGGGCAATCCGTTACGGGGTTTTTCAGGAGCCGCATACGGCCAATGGAGAAACGCTTGACCCTCACGTGCTGAAAGCACTGGGCCACGCGCTTGAGTTGGAAGACCGCTGGAGCATCAAGGACCAGCCGGGAGTCGTAAGGCTGCTGGGCTATGCGAACGTCGGCCACATGGGAAACTATCGCCAGGCTCTGGCCAACCCCGGCCCCAACGGCCCGGATATCACTCTCTCGCGCACATACTCTGTGAAATACGGCTTCAGCATTAGCGCCGAACAGGCGATCACCAGCGACTTGGGAATTTGGGGCCGTGCCGGCTGGAACAACGGGCAGACCGAGTCTTGGGCGTTTACGGAAGTGGACGATCTGGGCTCATTGGGCATCAGCCTCAAAGGAACCAAGTGGGGCAGGCCCGACGACGTTTTCGGATTTGCCGGGGCGATTGCCGGTCTTTCCGATGCCCACAAAGACTATCTCGCCGCCGGCGGATTGGGCTTTATCATCGGCGACGGCAAACTGAATTACGCGCCGGAGGAAGTCCTCGAGACTTACTACAACGCCAAGATCGTCGAACACCTGTTTATCACTCCTGATCTCCAGTTCGTTGAGCATCCGGCTTACAACAGCGACCGAGGCCCGGTTTTTATTGCCGGAGTTCGCGCGCACATCGAGTTCTGAAAGCGATTGATTAAACCTTCGACGGCAGCTTGATGTTCCGCCCGGAAAGCATGAAAACGCCGTCCCCCCGATAGTGCAGCGTTCGCGGATATTTCGGAGAAACCGCCACGTGCGCCTTCACCACTTCAAAAATGAAAAAGTTGTACCGATCCACAAGCCCGGCATCGAAGATTTTGCATTCGAAGTTGGCGTAACACTCCTGAATGAGCGGGGCCTGAACTTTCGAAGCGGGGATCGCGGTCAATTTGAACTTCTTGAATTTGTCGATTTCCGATCCGGAGCAGTTTCCGATGCCGACGACTTTCCTGGCCATGTCCGTAGTGGGGACGTTAATCACGCACTCCTTGCTGTTTTTTATCATCTCGAAGCTGTGATTTCGATTGCTGATGATGCAGCCGATCAGTGACGGCGAAAACTCCATAACCGTATGCCAGCCCATGGTCATGATGTTGGCCTTTCCCTTCCATGCGGAACTGACGAGCACGACCGGGCCGGGCTCGAGGAATCGCCGAATCTCGGAAACGGGGAAGTCTTTCTTTTTGGACATGGTCGGGCTCCGTACCCCCGGTTCAGCTTTCAGAAAACGTAGCCCCTGCCGAAAGTAAAGTCCACAAAAGAGAAACGCGTCAGAAGAGAGCAGTGGGGGCCAGGTTTGGTCCGTTCTCCTGCCCCTTTGCATTCGTTGAAATAATTTTGGCGGCTATTGACATTATAATGTCCCAGTTTATATTCCGGTCGCCGATGAATTCTCCTGTCCCAGCATTCTTGCCCCGGGCATGGACTGCTGGTGCTGACTCGTGATGAGCGAGTCGGTCTTGGCGTCGCCGGTTGTTTCAACATAGCGATATGTTGAGACTTCCTACGACAGCCTGTGCTCAGGCTTCATAGCTGATGCACATGAGCATCTATATTCGCAGTGATTTTCATCATTGCTCATATTGATGCCACAAAGTTCCGAGACCCGCGTGGGTCCGGCTCTTTTGTCTTTTACAGGAGGCACTCATGTGCACAGATTCATTCGGCACGTTGTCGGCTGATCGACTCTTACGTCGCCAGGCGGTAATCGAGTGGTGGACGGAGTTGTCGCGATCCGGCGACGCAGGTTGTTCGAGCTGGGAGGTTTTGGATTCAATCCAACACCTTGTCACTGATGCTTTGGCGCTCGGTCCGCCGGGTCTCGATGAGGCCGAGAGTTTGACTGCCAAAGCGATATTATTGGTGGCGGGACAGATTGAAAACTAAAACCTCCCAGAACTTTTTTATGATTAGTCTTGGCGAAACAGCCCGTGAACTCCGTGAAAGATGTGGATATTCGCAGGTGAAAGCCGCGTCTCGGCTTGGAATCACTCAAGTCCATTTATCAAACATCGAGAACGATAAAGTGCGCCCATCGCACGACTTGCTTACCGAGTATCACGCCGTCTTCGGCGTTGATTTGTATGTTTACGCATTTTGTACGCGGGGCGAATCGAATCGATTGCCGAAGAACCTGCGCGAGGCTTCGGCGCGGCTTGCCGACATCTGGCGGAGCGAATTAGATAAGCGTCTTGGGCCAATGGAATAGGAACCTAGCGGACGTTCGATGTTGGATATTCGGTCAATCAGTGAATTGGCAAGCCGTTGCCATACGACATCGCATGAACTGACTTATCTTTCGAGCCACGTCGACCGCTTCGTTAGGCATCTCGAATTGTACGACCCTTCAAAACCCGAAAAACCACCGCGCCCTGTGATCAGCACCTTCGGGCCACTGCGGCGCATTCAAAATTGTCTACTCCGTGAGGTGTTGTTGCCGCGAATACGCCCATCCGTGTTTAACCACGGCGGCGTTTCGGGACGCGATATAAAATCCAACGCACTTGCACACGCCGATTCTGTTTATGGTTGGAAGACCGACCTATCCAGGTTTTTCCCGAGCATACACCAATGGCGAGTGTATCGGCTGTTTAGCGAGACATTGGGCTGCGAAGAGCGAGTTGCAGGAATCCTGACACGTCTTTGCACCTACGATTACCACCTTCCCCTTGGCTTGCCGACCTCCCCGTTGCTAGCGGACCAAATTGCCAAAGGCCTTGATAGGCGGATTGCTGGTTTGGCAATGCAGCACGGTCTTGTATACACGCGTTTTGTTGATGACCTGACACTCTCGGGGGCGTTTTCGTTCGATTTGAAATACTGCCGGCTTCCTCGACTTATAGAGAGAATCATCTCCGAATGTGGCTTCTCAATGGCGGCCCAAAAGACATGCGAGGGCCGCCTTCGCGACGCCAATTTCGTCATTACCAAGCTCAGGCTACACATAGGACGACTCGACGTAGCCGCTGATTACGTCTTGGAGGTGGAACGTCAAATCGCGGACCATCACGATTTGGCTTGCGATAAACACTTTGTGGGTCCATTACTTACACGCGATATGTTGCGGAGCCGCATTGCCTTTGTCATTTCGATTCGGCCTTCACGTCGATTGGGCCTGCTCCGAAGATTCGGATCAATTAATTGGGCAAAGGTTGCAGATCACGCGAAGGAAAAAGGTCTCCTTGTAGTTCGAAAAAAATTAAGACCGGTGGGCGTCTGTTGACGAGAGGCTTATTTGAATTCGTTCCATCACCTCCACCCAATCGCCCCGCGTTTTCTGGCGAAATAACCGCAACGTCGGATACCACGGCGAATCCGAGCGATCCAGCATCCAGCGCCAATCGGGCATGTAGGGCAACAGCACCCAGGCGGGCCGGGCCAATGCGCCGGCCAGATGGGCGACGGCGGTGTCCACGGTAATTATCAAATCGAGATTGGCCAGCATGGCGGCCGTATCGGTGAAGTCGTGCAACTCAGCGGTGTGGTCAATCAATTCCATGCCGGCCGGCGGGCGGCGGGCCTGGGCGGCGGGGGGGCCAAGTTGAAGGGTCACGAATCGCGCGTGCTTGACGGCGGATAACGGGGCGAATTGATCCAATCGCATCGAACGATTGCGGTCATTCTTGTTTTCCGGCCGGCCGGCCCAGGCCAGGCCGATGCGCGGGCTTTTGCGATCGGGCGGCAAACGAACTGCCCATTGCTCAACCAACTGCGGATCGGAATGGAGATAGGGCACGTTGGCGGGGATCGTCGCCGGCGTGGTTTTGAAAATCAGGGGCAGCGTCATCAGCGGGCAATGGACGTCGAACGGCGGCAGCGGCTCGCCGGTCGAAATGATTTGCGTCAGGCCCGCAAGATTGCGGAGCAGGCGCATCAATGGAGCGGGGCATTCCAGAATTACTTTTCCGCCGCGTTGGGCGACCATCGGGGCATATCGGGCCATGTGGATCGTGTCGCCGAAACCCTGCTCGGCATGGAGCAGAATCCGTTGGCCGGCCAGATCGGTTCCATTCCATTGGGGCTGGGGGAAATTGCGCGGGGCGACAATCGTTTCGGTTTTGAATCGCCATTCGTATTCGGCCAGTCCGCGGCCATAGTCGCCCAGCAGAAGCAATGCAAAACCCAAATTCCAATGGGCCATGGCGAAATCGCCTTGCATGGCGATCGCCTTTTCATAAGCCGCGACGGCGCCGGCCAGCGTCGGCTCGGTTTCCTGCAGGGCCACGCCCAGATTGCACTGGGCATCGGCGAAGACCGGCCTGAGCCGCAGCGCTCTTTGATAGCACTCGATTGCTTGATCGAATTTAAGATCGTTACGAAATTCGTTGCCCAGGTTGCTCCAGGCTTCGGGGACGTTGGGATCGAGGGCGACGGCCTTGCGCAGGGCTTTGATGGCCTCGGCGGTGCGGCCCAGACCCATCCCGCCCAACGACAGACCCAGGTTCACGAGATACTTGACCGATTTGGGGTTTTCCCTGACCGCCCGCTCGAACAGTTCGGCGGACTCGGCGAAGCGTCGCGTCAGTTGCGTGACCAGTCCGAGCAGATAGAGGGCATCGGCGTTTCGCGGCCGGGACGAAAGCACTCGCCGATAGATTGTCTCCGCCTCGCGCAGCCGCCCGGCGCGATGGTGGGCCGCGGCGGTTTGGATCTGACGCTGGATGTCGTCTTTGCGAATCACGAGAAGGGGATCATAAGGGGGAAATTCGAAACCCGAAATCCGAATGACGAATCAAATCTGAATGACAAATGACGAATGACAAATGACCAAATCGTCATTCGACGTTCGAATTTCCAATTTCCCCGCCGTCGCCATTTCCCGCCAGGGGGATTACCAGCGAATCCAGATCGGCGTCCATCAGGGGCGTCATGTGCGGCGTGCCGGCGTGCCGGCGGGGACCCGAATGAGAGAAGAACGCCAGTGCCGCCATTGCGGCGAGTCCGCCGAGGGCGACGATCAGTGAATACGTCATGCGGGGGTCGGACGGGGCGGGGGCGGTGACGTCGGCATCGGTGACGGGGCGGATGTCGAAGGCGTGATCGGCGGCGGATTGCATCTCGTCCCGGTCGCGCTGGGCGGCCTCCAGCTCGGTGGAGAGGGCGCGCCGATCGTCCAGAAGACCGAGCTTCCGCTGTTGGGCGGCGACGGCGGCGCGATGGCGGGTCAGATCGTCCTCGCAGGCGGTGAGGGCGACGGCGTAGGTTTTCGTGGACTCGTCGAGCTTGCTTTGATCGGTTGCCAGCTTGGTTTGCGCCATGGCCAGATCGCTGGTTCGCTGGGCGTCCTGGGCGGAGGCGACTTGACGGGCCAGGTCCGATTGCCGGGCGGAGATGCGGATTCTCAAATCCGCGATGCGGTTTTGCAGGTCGGTCACTCGGGCGGATGGGGCGATCTGATCGTCGCCGACGGCTTGGGCGTATTTGCGGCGAGCGTCGTTGAGGGCGTCGAGCCGCTGGCGGATCTGTTTTGCCAGGTCCTGCTGCGCCGCCGGCAGGGCGGCAACGACGGGGTCCAAATCGCCCAGTTGTTTTTCCAGCGGGTCCAGCACCTCGTCGGTCTGTTGTTTCTCCGTTTGGAGCTTGTTGCGAAGGGATTGCATGACGTGATTCAAACCCTCCTGCACCTTGATTTCGCTGGGATCGATGCCCAACTCGTCCTGGCGATTCTTGATCTGCAGGTTGCAGGCGTCGATTTCCCGTTGCAGGGGGTCGAGGATGCGCGTGTCGGTGATTCCCTGACCGACGTTGGCGTTGTAGCGGTGCTGGGCGCTTTCCAGCCTCTGGCGAATCTGCTGAAGTTGCGGGTCCTCGGCCCATTTCTCAGCCTGCCGGGCCGCGATCAGGTCTTCGACGTCGCGGCGGGTATCCTCCAGTTGCTTTTCCAAATCCTCTCCGTCGACGATGAGCATGTCGATCAGATCGCGTGCCTTGGCCTGGCAATCCATGGCCGAATCCACGAACTGCCGAAGTTGCGACGCGCTGCCGAACACTTGATTGGCGGAGGCGATCCGGTCGTTGAATTGCTTGGCGGCGGCTTCAAGTTGCTGGCGAGCCATCACGGCGCCGGCGACCTGGTCCGCGCGGGCGCTGTCCACCTCGGCGGTCAGGTCCTTCAACTGCTGCCGCATTTCATCGAGCTGCGCATCGGCGAGCCGTGTATCGGCGACGTCGGGCTGGGTGGCGGCGACGATGGTGGCAGAGGCGGCGATGGCGACGGGAGACTCCAGGCTCGCCACGTCGGCGCGATCGCGGTTCACGGCCTGCTCCGCGTCCAGACGGACACGTTCCAACTCATCCTTGTGCGCACCCAATCGGGTCAACTCGCCGATCGGCGGATCGGCGTCGATCGCCGCCTGCAAATTGCCCAACTGGATTTTGATCTCGTCGAGCTTCCGTCCATCCTCCTCGACGGTTTGCTGGGCTTTGAGTTGCGAATCGCGGAGCCGGCGGTTGGCATCGACCTGCGGCGCGTTGAAATCCGCCAGGGATTGCAACAGCGCCAGCATCCGCACGCGGTCGCCGTCCTTGTCGGCGCCGGCGTAGGAGAGTTCCAGGAGGGTCTGCGGCGGCGTGGTTTGCTCGGAAGCGTTCAGCGATAACGAAGAAGCAACGCGGCCGAACGATTCCGAAGATCCCAGAAATCCGTCGGAAAGATCGGGAGCAACGCGGTGCAGGACCTCCGCCGCGTGCGTGCGGAGCAACTCGCCGTTGAAGAACCGGCGCTGCCCGGCTTCGAATTCGCTTGATTCTTGCGTCCCGGGGATATAGTTGAAGTTTTCGAAGGTGATTTTTCCAACGACCTGCGACTGGATGGGCAATAGCCGCCAGATCACCAACAGCGCGGCCCCGATGCCCGCAAGAATCAGGGGCATGAGGAACGGGATGCGGAATCTGCGGCGCTTGCCTGGGGAAGGCGGAATGACAGGCGCAGCGGCGGACCGTTCGGCGGGGGGCTCGGGAGTTTCGGGTTGCGCGGGAGTTTCCGCGTCATTTCCAATGGCGTCATCCGATTCAGGTTCTTTCGGCATCGCGATCTCTTCTTCGGGCGAGGGTGAAGGAGGAACGACGCCGGACGGGTCATCCAGCACGGACGTTCCATCTGCAGTATCGGCCAGCGACAGGTTGTCGCCCCCAGATATTGGTTGAGAGGCGGGCTCGGCCAGGTTTATCGCATCGGGTATTTCCCCCTCTCCCGTTACTCCGGGAGAAGGCAGGGGTGAGGGTCTTTGAGTGCTGGAATCGGGGGATTTGGGCGGGGTGATCGTGGGGGGCACGCCCTCCTCTTCATCCGTGCGGTTCCAAAAGTCGTCGTTGGCGAAATCATTTTCCAGGTCGTCGGCACGGCGCTGGGCGATTTCGGGGCTTTCGGGAACGTAGAACTCGCCGGGCTGGCTCATCGGAGCGCCGCCGAAAGGCGCGTCGTTTATCGGTATCGGAGCGCCCTCGAAATTGGAAAATACGTCCACGCCCGCCGCCGGGGTGATCGCCAGCCCATCGAACGCCATCGATGCTTCCGCGGGCAATGACGGGCCGTGCGGGCTCGGCGGCAATTTGTCAAAATCCAACTCGCGCAGCTCCGTGGAAAACGGCGGCTTGCGCTGTGGCCTGGGGATTGCCGGAATCGATGGCGGAGTCCTCTGCTTTGTCGGCGGCGGAGGGGTGATCGCCTCCGGCGGCGACGAAACATCCGGCGGTGAGGAAACATCCGGTGCTAAAGAAACATCCGGTGCTGACGAAGCCTCCGGAGGTGACGAAACATCCGGTGGTGAAGAAACATCCGGCGCTGGTGCTGCCGTTGCCGATGGCGTTGCCATCGGAGGCGCGATCGGCGGGGGAGGCGACGACCAATCCGGGGCCGGCGGGGGCCTGCTCGACAGGTCGATCCTGACCCGGCCGAACCCCCGCGGCGTCGGCGGAAGCTCCGGCAACTTGATCGGCATCCCACCGAGGAAATGGTCGATGTTGACCGTTCCGCCGCCAATGAATCCCAATCCGCCCAGCATGCCCAGCGGCGCCGGCGCGGACCGAACCGGCGGGGTCGAAGAAGCAACCGGCTCCGCGGGCTTCGAAGCCGCAGCCTCCGGAATCAGCGGCGCGGGAATCTCATCCGGCGCGGAGGATGAAGTCGTCACCACGTCGGCCGCGATGTCGTCCGCGCCCGCCGGCACCACGTCGGGCGACGGCGCCGCGGCAATGGCCGCATCGGGGATTTCGGCGGGGATTTGGGCCGGCGGAATCTCCGCCGGCGGAGCCGGGGGTGGAATTTCCGGCGACGGCTCGCCGCCGGGCAATTCCGATGCGGAAGCGGCGGGGGCAATCGGCTGTTCGGGAACCTCTTGCTCGGTGGTTTTGGGCGGAATCCGCTTCACCTTGGCGCGGGGAGACTTTCGCGGTTTGGCTTCCGCGGGCGCGGGCCGCTGACGAGGACGACGAATGCGCTGTTTCGGTTGATCGGAGACGCGGACCTCGCCATCGTTGGAATCGGAATCGGCCGATGGTGCTTCCGGCGGCGGTTCCGCGGCGCCCGGTGTTGGCGTCGGATCAATTTTCTCCTGAGACGCGTCGGGCGCGACGGAAAGATCGATCACGGTGCCGCCCGGATCGACAGCCGACTCATTGACGACCATCTCATGCGGTTGCGGTTGCGGCTCGGAAACCGTCGGTGCGTCGGATAAATCGAATTCGGGAATCAGCGGCTCGGCCGCGCTCTGCCAATTCGGCGCCCCTGGCGCATCGGACAGATCAACGGGCGCTGTGGCCGGCTCGAACTGGAATTCGGCAATCGCGGGGATGTCGGTAATATCGACCGGCACAATCGGAGCGGAGGCTTCGCCTTCCGCGTCGGCAGTTGATTCGACGTCCGGCGAATTCGGCTCCGGTTCCACCTCCACCGCGGCAATATCCAGCTCGGCAATCGCCGGTGCATCGGAAAGATCGAGAAGCGGAACGGCTGGCTCCGGGTCCGGCACAGAATCAATTGCCGCCGGGGCGTCGAAAAGATCGAGGATCGGACTGGCGGGTTCGACCGGCGGTTCGGGGGCTTCGACGGCTGATTCAGCCAGCGGCATTTCCAGCAGCGGGGCTTGGTCGGAAAGATCGAATGCGGGAACGCCCGGTTCCAAATCCATCACCGCTGGGGCGTCGGAAAGATCGAGGATCGGACTGGCGGGTTCGACCGGTTGTTCGGGGGCTTCGACGGTTGATTCAGCCAGGGGCATTTCCGGCGGCGGGGCTTGGTCGGGAGGATCGATAGCGGGAATGGCCGGTTCCAAATCCATCACCGCCGGGGCGTCGGAAAGATCGAGGATCGGACTAGCGGGTTCGACCGGCGGCGGTTCGTGGGCTTCGACCTTTGATTCAGCCAGGGGCATTTCCGGCGACGGGGCTTGGTCGGGAGGATCGAATGCGAGAATAGCCGGATCGGCGTGCGGCTGAGGGGTTTCGATTTCCGGCTCGGCCTCCTGCGGCATTTCCAGCACCTGGGATTGCTCGGAATGATCGATGGCGCCAGTTGCCGATTCAGCCGGAGGTTCCGTGGATTCTTCGGTTGGCTCAGCCGGTTCCAGATGCAGTGCCGCCGACAGGTCGGCAAGATTGAGGATGTGAATCGCCGGTTCGGCCGGCGGCGCGAGGACTTCGGGTTTCGCTTCGGGTTCCGGTTCCAGGGCGATCGGTTCGTTCGACAAATCGATCTCGGCGTCGCCGGAGGCGGTCGGCTGTTCGGGGGCTTCGGTCTCCTGCTGGGCCGCTTCGGGTTCCGGTTCCGGTTCCAGCGCGATCGGTTCGTTCGACAGATCGATCTCGGCGTCGCCGGATGCCGTCGGCTGTTCGGGGGCTTCGGTCGCCTGCTGGGCTGCTTCGGGTTCCGGTTCCGGTTCCAGCGCGATCGGTTCGTTCGACAGATCGATCTCGGCATCGCCGGTGGCCGTCGGCTGTTCGGGGGCTTCGGTCCCCTGCTGGGCTGCTTCGGGTTCCGGGGCCGGTTCCAGTGCGATTGCCGCCTCAGCATGTTCCGGCGCCGGAGCAGCATGCTCCGGCACCGGAGCGGGCGATTCCGCTTCCACTGCCGGGGCATGCTGCCGGGGCGCTTCGGTCAGGGTTATCGTTGTCTCGCCAACGCGAACTTCATCGCCCAGACCGAGTCCGTGCTGATGGATCTTCTCGCCGTTCAGGAAGGTCCCGGTGCGCGAATCCAGATCGCGGAGGTAACGCTGTCCGCCGGCGGTGAAGATGATCGCGTGGCGGTGCGAAACCGATTCTCCGTTCAGGGGAATATCGCATTCATCTCCATGGCCGATCAGCAGCGTCCGGCCTTGGGGCAGAGCCCGAAGCGTTTGGCCGTTGACGGTAATCCGAACCGGCCCAAGCTGCTCGGCAGCGCCGGTTGCCGGCGACGGCATCGAGCAGTCGAACGAAAACCTCCCAATCTGGAGCACGTCCGCGTTGGCCAATAACGCTTCACGGCAGGGTTGGCCGTTGACGACCACCTTGGTGCGGCTGCCCAGATCGCGAATATAGACCCCATTCTGATCGCGGATGATCAGAGCGTGGTGGCGGCTGACGCTGGAGGAGACCAGATGCAGATGGCAATGCTCGGCCGCGCCGACCACGACGACGGATTTGCTGATCTTGAGCGACGGTTTTCCGGCGAATTCACCGCGCGGAACCAGCGCGGGCTCGGCGGAATCGCGCTCTGGGGAAGGGGCATTGGAAGCCATCGGCAAGAATCCTGTACAACCGCCGAAGAGATACCAAGTTATCCTACCACGGGACCAACGCCGGGGTTCGTCAAAAACCACTATTTGCAAACGGCGCGGTTATCGGACAGTCGCTGGGGTACAATTGTAAATGATTTAGTTGAAGGTGCGAGGGGGGTCAACTTTTCGGAGCGGCTTGGGGGGCCGATTCGTGGGATGGGGTCAGCAAAACCTGCCCAACGCGCCGCTGCTGAAGGGTCAGCACTTTGGCCCGGTATTGGCCGATTTGGACCTCATCCCCCACCCGCGGCCAGCGGTTCAGCCGCTGGACGATGTATCCGCCGATGGTATCGACGCCATTGGCCTGCACCGGTCCGATCGGGAGGCGTTCGTGCAATTCGTGCAGGGGAAACAGTCCGTTGACCCGCACCGCCTCGCCGTCGCGGACCACGTCCGTGGGGGAAACGGGGTCGAATTCATCCTCGATCTGGCCGACGATCTCCTCCAGCACGTCTTCCATGGTCGCCACGCCCTGGGTCAGGCCATACTCATCCACGACGATCGCCAGGTGAAGATGCCGCGTCTGGAAAAGCCGCAGAAGCCGGGCGACGGGCATCAGTTCGGGGACGAACAGCACGTCGCGCTTGATCTGGCGCAAGTCGATCTCGCCGGAGCCGATGACGTGGATGGCCGACCCCGGCAAACCGCTGGGGATGGCCACCGCCTCGCCGCCGGGAAGCGACTCGTCCAGAAATTTCAATTTGCCCGGCACCAGCTTGAGATGATTGAACAGGTCCTTCATGTGAATCA